>DCGJ01000018.1 GCA_002315495.1 Lachnoclostridium sp. UBA1781
CCGAAGTTCTTAAATGTGGAACTTCTCGGCACCACATGCGCCTCATATCCTTCGGGAAGTTCAACCGCAATTCCCAGCTTCAGAAGATGCCAGTCTCCTTTTTTCAGAACCACATGCTCTGCAGAACGAAGATCAATCCAGTCGGATTTGCCCTCCACATAACAAAGCTTCTCCACATCAGGGCTGATATATCGAATCTTCAGAGTTTCTGTCTCCATATGTTTCATCCTTTCTGTTCATCCCGAAATCTCACATATATGTTCGATCGAATTCTTTCCGATATGTGAAATTACATCTCCTTTAAAAATGCAACATAGCCCTTATACGCTTCGTATACATCCGCACGGCTGGTAACCTCCCAAGGAGCATGCATATTCTGAACGGCAACACCGGAATCGATTACGTTCATTGCATAGTTACCCATAATATAGGCAATGGTGCCGCCACCGCCTGCATCAACCTTTCCAAGCTCGGCAGTCTGATAGGTAACCTTGTTCTTATCGAGCGCTGCACGAATCTTTGCATAGAATTCAGGACTTGCATCATTCGAGCCGGATTTGCCTCTGGAACCGGTATACTTATTGAAGCACAGACCACGTCCGAAAAATGCAGAATTCTTCTTCTCGAATACACTTGGGTAATTCGGGTCAAATGCGGCACTTACATCCGAGGAAAGCATAACCGAATTCGCAAGCGCACGGCGAACATGAAGTTCACTGTACTGACCAAGCTTATCCAAAACCTCAGCCACCGCATTTTCAAAGAAACGACTGTGCATACCGGTTGCACCTACACTACCGATTTCTTCCTTGTCAACCAGAAGACATACAGCGGTACGGTCAATGGAGGTCATCTCAAACAATGCTTTTGCGGAAGTATAAGCACAGACACGATCGTCCTGACCATAACCGATAATCATACTGTTATCAAGGCCATAGCCGCGGGCACGACCGGCCGGTACGATTTCAAGTTCTGCAGATGCAAAGTCGTCTTCCTCAAAGTCATATTTCTTCTTAAGGATTGCGAGCACATTGGCCTTAACCGCATCCTTATCTTCATCCTTAAGTGGCATGGAGCCAAATGTAACATTCAGATCCTCGCCCTCAACTACAGTTGCGCCCTTCTTCTGAAGCTGGTCCTGAGCAAGGTGAATAAGAAGATCGCTGATTCCGACAACCGGGTCGGATTCCTTCTCACCAATCGTTACCGTAATAGCGGTGCCATCCTTCTTTACAACAATACCATGAATCGCCATCGGAGTTGCTACCCACTGATACTTCTTTACGCCACCATAATAATGGGTGTCAAGAAGCGCAATTTCACTGTCCTCATAGAGCGGATTCTGCTTTAAATCGAGTCTTGGAGAATCAATATGTGCCCCAAGAATCTTCATACCCTCTTCCAACGGCTTCTCACCGATTAAGAACAACGCCAAAGCCTTGCCCATAATATTGAAGTACACCTTATCTCCGGCCTTTAGACTCTTTACGGAATAGAAATCCTTATATCCGAAGCTTTCCGCTCTCTTAATGACAGCAGAAGTGCATTCCCGCTCGGTTTTGTTATCCGAAATGAAGTCTTTATACTCGTCGGTAAATGCCATGACCTCCTTCAGTTTTGCTGCTGAATACTTCAGCCAGGCATTTTTCGGATTGCTCTTTTTCTCTTTTTTATCTGCCATACCTTCCTCCTTATCTCACAAATAATTACCTACGGCCGCATTTACGTCCCTTGTAACCCTAATCTAAAAAACACAAAATCGGAAAGGCACCTCATAGGTGCCCTTCCGGACAATTTGTTCTTATACGTTAATTTCCGCAGTCATACCGAGTGTATCCGCATTTTCCTCAAGAATCGGCTTAATCTGCTCTGCCAAAAACTCTTCGGTCTGCTCCTTTGCACGGCCAACATACTTGGTCGGGTCAAGCGTAGCTTTCAAATCCTCAAGAGAAAGATGGAACATATCGTCTGCTGCAATCAGTTCAAGAAGATTGTTATCAAGACCAAGCTCCTTAACGTTTCTTCCGGCTTCCATGGAAAGCTGACGAATACGCTCATGAAGTTCCTGACGGTCTCCGCCGGCCTTTACTGCATCCATCATAATATTCTCGGTAGCCATAAACGGAAGTTCACTCATAAGTCTCTTGTGGATAACCTTCTCGTATACCACAAGTCCGTCTACAACGTTCATATAGAGGTCTAAGATACCGTCAATTGCGAGAAATGCTTCCGGAACGGAAAGTCGCTTATTTGCAGAGTCATCGAGGGTTCTCTCAAACCACTGGGTTGCGGACGTAATCGCCGGGTTCATTGCATCTACCATAACGTATCTGGAAAGAGATGCAATACGCTCACTACGCATCGGATTACGCTTATATGCCATTGCAGAGGAACCAATCTGATTCTTCTCAAACGGCTCCTCAATCTCCTTCAGATTCTGAAGAAGACGAATGTCGTTACTGAACTTGTGAGCACTTGCTGCAATTCCTGCAAGTACGTTCAAGACTCTGGTGTCAAGCTTTCTGGTGTAGGTCTGACCGGAAACCGGGATACAGCTTGCAAAGCCCATCTTAGCTGCAATCTTGCGATCCAATTCCTTAACCTTCTCCTGGTCGCCATTTACCAGCTCAAGGAAGCTTGCCTGGGTACCGGTAGTACCCTTGGAACCAAGAAGACACATGGAATCAATTACATAGCAAAGGTCACGATAGTCAAACATCAATTCCTGAAGCCACAGACAGGCTCTCTTACCAACGGTAGTAGGCTGTGCCGGCTGGAAATGGGTGAAGCCCAAAGTAGGAAGCGCTTTGTACTTGTCAGCAAACTTGGAAAGCTCATTCATAACGTTTACAAGCTTCTTCTTTACGAGCTTCATTGCCTCTGTCATAACAATAATATCGGTGTTATCACCAACATAGCAGGAGGTTGCACCGAGATGAATGATTCCCTTTGCATTCGGGCAGAGCTCACCGTAAGCATGTACATGGCTCATAACGTCATGACGGAATTGCTTCTCATAAGCCTTGGCAACATCATAATTAATCTCATCCTTGTGAGCCTTTAACTCATCAATCTGTTCCTGCGTAACCGGAAGTCCAAGCTCATTTTCTGCTTCCGCAAGAGCAATCCACAATCTTCTCCAGGTACGGAACTTCATGTCCGGGGAAAAGATAAACTGCATCTCCTTACTTGCATAACGCTCTGACAACGGGCTAACATAACGATCTGTATCCATAGTTCCTCCAAAAATAGGTATTTATTTGCAAACCTTTCGGTTTCGCGTGCATTTTCCGCCAACTAACGCTTGGCTACAGCCAAAATCTCCTGAAGTTCAGGAATCGTATATTCATACTTTTCTCCACAGAACTGGCAAACCACTTCGATTGGCTTGTCATCCGCCAAAATCTCACGAATCTCAGCCTTCGAAAGACATGCAATTCCCTTCGCAAAATGCTCCTTGCTACATCCGCAAAGGAACGAGCAATCCATGCGGTCCGTAATTACAAGCCCCATATCTCCAACAAGCAGTTCCAAAATATCTTCCGGAGTTTTTCCTTCCTCCAACATCTCGGTAACCGTAGGCATTGTCTTAATCTTCTCTTCCAGTTTTGCGATTGTCTCCTCCTCCGCAAATGGAAGTAGCTGAAGGATAAACCCACCGGACTGCTTGACGGTATTCTCTTTATTCATCAAAACACCAAGACCAACGGCCGACGGCACCTGCTCCGATGCCGCGAAATAATACGTCAGGTCTTCGGCGATTTCACCGGTCTGAAGAATGGTATCTCCGACATATGGCTCCTTCAGTCCCAAGTCTTTTATGACACTGATGACACCCATCTGAAGGGCTCCGCCCACATCCAAATGCCCATCGGCTCTTGGCGGCAACATGACATCCGGATTCTTCACATAGCCTTTTACGTGTCCCTTCGAATCGGCTGTAACGGTTAAACCTTCAATCGGTCCCGCGCAGTTAATCTGGATGGTAAGTACGTCCTTCTCTCCCTTCATCATGGCACCCATCATGGCACCGCCGGTGAGAAGTCTTCCAAGCGCTGCGGTACACACAGGGCTTGTGTTATGATTGGCTCTCGCCTTTTCGACCAAATCTCTCGTAGTCGCTGCAAATACACGAATCTGATTGTTCGCAGCCATTCCTCGAACCAAATAATCCATTAGTACAACTTCCCTTCCTGAAATCCCTCCGTAGCAACAAACACCAGTCTGTCCACCGACTGTTCGCCTGCTTCCTGAGAGCTGTACCCATTAAAGATGTAACAGAGATTCATTCCTGCGTCCTTAAGGGCATTTACAATCTCCTCCCGGGCAAAAACCTTCTGTACATGCTCCTCGGTACTCTTACGGTAACGTCCGTCGTACTCCTTATGGAACATGGTGAGATTGTAGTAATTTACTTTATCCTCTTCGTCGTAAGTGTTCTCCCAAATGAGAGTTCCGTCCTCCGACTCTACCATACGGGTTTGATTCCCACAGGTATTCTTATAAAAATGCTCTGTCTTCACATCAAAGATGAATACCCCATCCTTGTCCAGGTAGTTATTCACCAATCGAAACACCTTCGTAAGTTCCTGTACATCACTCAGATAATTTAGGGAATCACAGACAGAAATGATAGCCCGAACGGTACCATATAACTCAAATTCCCGCATATCCTGTTCCAAAAAAAGAATCGGGGGATTCGAAAACGTCTCCGGGTCATCAATATCAAGCTGAAAGCTTTCATACATCTTGTCGCGAGCGACATTCAGCATATCATCGGACAAATCAATTCCGATCATATCATAACCCTTTTTCGCAAGGCGAAGGGTTAACTCGCCGGTGCCGCAGCCGAGTTCACATACCAGGTCTCCCTCGGAAACCTTTCCTTGCATCAGTTCACAGATACGCTCTGTCCACCTGTCGTAGGGAATGTTATCCATTGAGGAATCATAAAGATTTGCAAATTCGGAATAGATTGCCATAAGCACCTCAAAACTGCATATGACACCACTCCCAACCGAGAGTGGTGTCTGCATTTACAAACTAATTATTAGCAACTTCAACCATCTGGTCGTAAACCGGAACCAAAGCCGGATAAATGTTACGGAATACCTGATATCTCTTCTCGTACTCCTTAACGATAGCCGGATCCTGCTCAATGGTATCAACCACACGGATCAACTTTGCAGCTGCTTCTTCAACAGAAGCATACTCGCCACAACCAACAGCTGCAAGAATTGCTGCGCCGTAGCCAGGGCCTTCTTCACAGTTGATCTTATCAACCTTAACATTCATGATGTTAGCCAAAACCTTACACCAGAGCGGGCTCTTTGCACCACCACCGATGGCACGAATACGGGTAATCTCAACACCAAAGGAACGTGCAATTTCAAGAGCATCACGAAGAGCATAGGTAACGCCTTCCATAACTGCAAGAGTCATATCCTCACGCTTGGTGTCCATGGAGAGACCAAGGAAGCATCCACGAGCATTTGGATTGTTGTGAGGAGTTCTCTCACCCATCAAATATGGCAAATAGTAAACATTGTTCTTGCCGATTTCGGTAATGCCCTTCTGCTCAGCAGCATAATCCTTTGTGCCGATGATATCGTCCATCCACCACTTGTTGGAGGATGCAGCGGAAAGCATACAGCCAAGGAAATGATACTTGCCGTTTGCATGTGCGAAGCTGTGCATTGCATTGGCATCATCTACTGCAAACTTATCGGTAGAAATAAATACGGTTCCGGAGGTTCCAAGAGAAACGGAACACATACCATTTTCCAGGGTTCCGGTTCCAACAGCACCTGCAGCATTGTCGCCGGCACCTGCAATAATCTTAACTTCATCTGAAAGGCCAAGTTCTGCAGCAACCTCAGGAAGAATGGTGCCAACCACTTCGTAGCTCTCAAAAATCTGAGCCAACTGCTCTTTCTTAATGCCAACGATTTCAATCATCTCGTCGGACCAGCACTTGTGTTCTACATCGAACAAAAGCATACCGGAAGCATCGGATACATCGGTGCAATGAACACCGGAAAGCTTATATGCGATATAATCCTTCGGAAGCATAATCTTCGCAATCTTATCAAAGATTTCCGGCTCGTTCTTCTTCACCCAAAGAAGCTTTGGAGCGGTAAATCCGGTAAGTGCCATATTTGCGGTATATTTGCTGATCTTTTCGCGACCGATCTCAATGTTGAGATAATCACACTCAGACTGCGTTCTTCCGTCATTCCAAAGAATTGCCGGGCGAAGCACATTATCGTTCTCATCCAAAATAACAAGACCATGCATCTGACCACCAAAGCTGATACCCTTTACCAGGCTTGCGTCAACTACAGATACAAGTTCCTTAATACCAACCACAGTCTGGCTCCACCAGTCCTCCGGCTTCTGCTCGGACCAGCCGGTCTTAGGGAAGAAAAGATCATACTCTTTCGAAACAACGTTCTTGATTTCACCCTTCTCATCCATAAGAAGAAGCTTCACAGAAGAAGTTCCCAAATCAACACCAATGTAATACATGTAACCCTCCATTCCGACGTTCAAAACGCCATAAATAATTCTAATAATTATTTCAAAAATATGCGGTGTCAAAATGCACCCCGCTACATCAAATAATACCAAAAATGGCCTTCCGATGTCAATAGAGCCGACCCTTTCCCGTAAACGAAAAACACAGGAAAAAGTCGGCTTTCTTTGTGTAATATTATGAACTTTCCATAATGCTAAAAAGGTTCTTTGGAATCATAAACGAAACCGCCTTGTTATGCACTTGAATATTAGCTTCCGTAAGTGTTCCGCCATACTCTCCGTCCATTGTCCAAGCCACCGGTTCCGTAGACTCAAAGGTGACATTTTTAACCTTGGCATAGATAATATTTTTATTATTCAGGTTCTTAGACAAAATATCCATACCAAGTCCAGGCAAATCAACGGTTTTACAGTCACGAATCAGCATCATCTCGTTAAAACCGTCATTCAGGCATACATCGGTACCCGTAATGCCGCGGAAACCTCCAATCGACTCTGAATTCACAACCATACCAAAGAGAAAATCGTCCTCAACCACATTTCCGTCATAGGTAACCTTCATATGATGATTTGTCAGATTCGAAAGCGACGCCGCCCCCTTCAGTAGGTAGGCCATATGACCGAATATATTTTTCAGGTTCTGCGGAGTAGCATAGGACACCTCCGTAAACATGCCAAATGCGGCCGTGTACACAAAATACTTATCCTGAAACTGTCCAATATCAACCGGAAACTTCTGACCCTCCATCGAAAGTACCGCGGCTTTCAACGTGTCCTTCGGAATATTCAGAGAATACCCAAAATCATTGGTACTTCCGGCCGGAATATAAGAAATCGGCACTTTATTCTCCGAAACCATCATGCCGTTCACAACTTCGTGTAATGTCCCGTCTCCCCCGGAGCAAACCACCTGAACAATATGGTCCCGTTTCATATATTCTTTTACCGCTTCCTCTGCATCACCGCGTTTTCGGGTTGGACTAATGATTAACTCGCGTTCTTCTCCGGTCAAAAGATTTACGACTTCATATAGCTTCGATTGAATTGCTTTCGTACCCGCATTCGGGTTGTACGTAAACAAAATGCGCTCTCTCATAACTCTCTCCTGTCACTCCCACATACTCACAAGCCGTTCCGATGTTTCACGGAACGGCTCTATTATACTACAAAGAAATCGATTTTTTAAGTGCAAATGAATAAATAATTTGTTCTTTTACGGTTTTTCCGGTTGCTCGCTCCATAGCTGTCGCATAAAGTCTGAGCTGCTCCTGATAATGCTCCTTTAAGTAATCTTCTCCAATCACTTTCTGAACCTGGTCTGTTTTATAATCAAGCACAACCAGGCCGTCCTCCTCTTCAAAGAACACATCAATGATTCCCTGAATCAGAACAGGTGCATCGGTAACATACTTGGATGAATTGATTTCTCTTGCCTGTAAGGACATGACAAACGGCTGTTCCTTGTACAGTCTTCCGCAGGATGCGGCCTTATGCATGCGTAGTCCGATTTCGGAATCATAAAACTTCTTAGCTTTCTCGGGACTTATTATGCGAATTGCACGTTCATCCAACAGATTTCTACGAACCTGCTCGTTCATTTCCTCTGTTACTTCCTCAAGACTCATGATTTTCGTAAAATCATGTAGCTCCATCACACGATGAATAATCGTACCGCGCTCTGTGGCTAAAACGTCTGTACCGGAAGCCTGTTTGACTTTCTCCGCGTCCGTTTCTTTCTCCGATGCAAGATTCTCCTTCCGAAGGAATTCCGGTATTCTTCTGGCTTTTGCAGCCTGTTCACTTGAGAAGGTAACCGTAGAAGTTTCTGTCGCATTTTCCGAATCCATCGCAGCAAGTTTCAGCTCGGAAACGGAAAACTTGACCGGCACCTCTTCTTCCGCTGCATAAGGATATGAAAATGCTTCATACTTCTCCAAGAGTGCTTCCTTCTCCGGACATAGCGTAACCATCTCCAGCTGCTCGCTAAGGCTCTGTCGATTTCTCGCCGTGAGCGTTTCGGTTGTGCCTATTTCGAGCAAATCCAAAGAATCCTCCTTGGATTCGTCCGTTGTTTCCTCCATCACGCTATCCGTTCGATGAACACAAAACTCCAGTTCGGAATTCAAGACCTCATCTTCTCCGACGGAGGCGACAATAGCGGAGTCAATCCAATCCTGATAACAACCACAGGCAGTCACCTTGGAATACGATAACGGTTCATGAACCAATTCTGCAGAAGGAACCAATGGCAATGGGTAAGCATTTTGGCTTAAGTCCGAATCCTTTGCGCCTTCCTCAGAACGTTCTTTGGTTACTTCCTCCACCTCCGAATTCGTCTGCGTCGAATCATCCGATTCTCCGGAACCTGCAGCTCCATTTAATCGGCCGAATAGGATAAGTTTATCCTGTGGGCGCGTTAACGCCGTGTAAAGGATTCGAAGTTCTTCACCAAGAGTTTCTTCCTTGATGACTCTTCCGATCACGGAATGAAACAAAGAATTCGCTTTCGTTCTTCGATCCAATCGTACCACCTTTGGACCGATTCCGTATTGTTCGGATAACAGCACATCACCTGAGGCATCTCTCATATTGAACTTCTTGTAAAGCTGAGGCAGGATAACAACAGGGAACTCCAATCCCTTCGACTTGTGAATCGTCATAATTCGAACGGCATCCTGCGTGTTTTCTGACGCAGTATCTTCAATCTTCACCTCATACTTAATCTTCTTATCAATGTAATTCACGAAATCGGACAAACCATGGAAGGTCCCGTTCTCAAACATTCTGGCCTGTTGAACAAGAGCGTCCAAGTTCGCGATACGAATCTCACCATCCTTTGACACGGAACAAAAACGATAAAAGCCGGTGAGCTGATAAATGTATTCAAGAAAATCGCCGGTTTTCAGTTTGCTTTTCTGATCCAGAAGTTCCTCAAAAATCTCAAGAAAATGCTTCGACTTTCCATGTAGCACGGGATCAGCCTGCATATCCTTGGCAAGCTCACATACCATCTCGTAAAGATAATAATCCTTTGCATTTGCCTGTCGATACGCCTTTGCTACGCTCTTACCAGCCAATTCGTCTGCTTTCTCCTGTGCCTCACGAAGTACCATTTTCATAAGATAGACTCGAAGCTTTGCAAGTTCCTCCTCACTCCACTGAAACAACATAGAATGAAGCACCGATGCAAACGGAACATCCTGGAGCGGATTGTCCAGGATTCGAAGCAGGTTCATAACCGTGGATATCTCAGGCGTGTTAAAGTACCCGTCCATCGCAGGTGCATAGCTCGGAATCTCATGATTCTGTAATTCAGCCAAAAGCTTCCGCGCGAAATCATTCATTCCTCGAACAAGGATAACGATATCCGAATAACGGTAAGTACGCGCATCCTTCTGCTGATCCGAATCCACCAAATCTTTAATTCGTTCACAGATGGCGGAAACGGAAGCGTCCTTCAATGCAGCGCCTGTTCCCTCTACCAGATGATACTCAACCTTATATCGGGAAGCATCCCCTACCGGCTCATCGACACGTCCGTGTACTAATTTTGCAGGCTCATCATATTCCACATGGCCTACATCGGAAATCATAATCTTCTCGAACACGCGATTGACAAAGTCAACAATCGGCGGATGACTTCGAAAATTTCTCGAAAGCATGATTTTCCGCTTCGAGCTTCCCTCCTCCGTGTCATATGAATTATATTTTTGAATAAACAACTCCGGCTTTGCCATTCGGAATTTGTAAATGCTCTGCTTTACATCACCAACGACAAAAATATTATTTCCTCCGACAGAGGCATGACTTACTCCCTGCAGAATCCACTCCTGAACATCATTGGAATCCTGATATTCATCAATCATGATTTCATCAAATTCCTCTGCGTATCGCCTTGCCACCTCCGTGAATTCTCCGTCCTCCGTCCGAAGAATCTGCAGCGCAAAATGCTCAATATCCGAAAAGCCGTATACATTATTCTTCTGCAAAACCTCATGATATTTGCGAGAAACGGCAAGTGTCAGATCGATGAGACACTTCATAACCGGCTGGATAACCGCCAATTCTTCTCGAATCTGTGTCTCATTTTTTGAAAAGAAATCATTTCGTATTCCATCAACGACCTTTTTTACCCGCTCGCGAATCTCTTTGGCAAGACAAGCATTTGGATTCTCCTTCAGCTTTCCGGAAACAGTTGGCGTTGTCAGTTTTGGAGGATACTCCTGCATCACCTTTTGACGACTCTCAAAAGTCTTCGAGTTAAGAGCAGGTGCTAACGCATCATACAAAGCCTCTGCGTGGTCATAAAACTTCTTCAGTTCAGAATCCGCTGTTGCGTCCATAATTCGCTTATATTCGTTACCCACATACTGAAGCTGTTTCTCGGAAATCTCCATTACCCGTTGGATAATCGGATTCTCATCAAAATGCTCTCCAAAATCAAGTTTTTCACCAAACTCCCGAATGAACTGCTCCGGCCATGGTGCGGAATCCGCATACTTATAAATCTTCTTTACCATCGCCATGACGGTCTCATCATTGCGATTGCTATAGGAACGCAGCAGATCCTGATAAGCAGTCCCATAGGACGTGTGAAACTCTTCAAAAACCTCTTCAATGGCTTCCTGCCATAAAAGAGCAAGCTCAGTCTCGTCGCCTATACGAAAGCTTGGATCAAGTCCTTCAATACGCTCAAAATTCCCCTTAACAATCGTCTGACAGAAGCTGTCAATCGTTGTAATATTTGCATATGACAAGCGATTCATCTGCGATAGCAGATTCGTATCGTTTGGTCGCTCTTCCAGAAGTTCGCTAAAGCGTCGATAGAGTTTGTCTTTCATCTGCGATGCCGCATTTTTCGTAAATGTTACAACAAGAATGCGGTCAACATCCGTGATTTTTGATTCTCCGGTCACCTCTTTTTCAATTCGCTGGACAAGCGTTGCCGTTTTACCTGAACCTGCAGCTGCAGATACCAGAATATCGGAAACCTTGGCGTCAATTACCTTCTGCTGGTCTTCTGTCGGTTTGTAATTACTCATCGCCATGTTCTCCTTCCTGTTCTTCTGCGCAGCCCGTAATCTTATCTTCCATCAATTCGAAGATAGCCTCCGGTGTGCCATCCTTCTTAGGTCTTCCAAAAAATGCCCCCTGATTTACACGGCAGAAATTCTTATAACCGCAATAACTGCAATCTCCGTTATACGGGTAAACCATAATATCTCCGTCAAGGATATTGTGTGCCTGCACTTCCGAAAGATAATCGGCATAATCGCACATAATGTTCATCTGGTCGGAAGAAATGCTTCGCGTTACCCTTCTGTCCCATCCTCCTGCTTTTGTAACACTGCCTCGAATAACTTCTGAACTATATCCCGGAGTAAGTGCACCGTTCGAATCAACACATCCCTCATCAAGACATCTTACGATATCGGAATCCTCTGCAAATAAACCGCTTGGAATCGACTGCTTGGTACGTTCCTTCTCCGGATTCTCCGTATCCTTCACAATCGGATCGTCCACATGCATATAAAATGCTGCAGCAGGGGCAGCCCCGTACTTTGATACCGCATATTTCAGATAAACCGGAAGCTGTAACTGCATACCGTCATAAACGCTTGCAGGGTCCAAAGAATGACCGGAGGATTTGTAATCGACAACCTTCACTAGTTTTCTTTCATTTCCCTGTGCGATATCCACACGGTCAATTTTTCCACGGAAATCCATATAATCCGTTTGTTTACGAAACTGCTCCTCAAAGGAAATCGGTGCAAAATGTCCGGCCAATATGTGCTTTCGAATCATTCGGAAGGTATGCTTCACGTCATCCCGAACAAGCTCCATCTGGAAATGAAAGCGGGAATTATCTTTGAAAAATGCGAATTTTTCAGCAGTTTTCTCCTCGATGACACGGTCTACCATGGAGTCCATTTCCTCTTCGGAGAGCCCCTCATAAACCTCTCTAACGCCGGAAAAACCTTCTTCCCTGACACGTAGTTTTATCTCGGAAAGTAAAACCTGAAGTACTTCATGGGACAAATTGCCGTGGTCCAAAAACGAAACTCCGTATTCCGGTCGTTCCTCCAATTTAAGACCATATTTCGCGAACTGTAGGAACGGACACTTTGCATAGTCCTCCAGTCGGGTAACCGAGCCGGCAAGTTCTTCTCCGTAAAGCTCGCATGCAACCTCCTTTGAGAGATAGGTCTGTCCTATTTCGTAGGTATATCCCGAGACAAATGCTTCCCCTTCATGTACCAGATCGTATTGGTTCTCGGCTTCATCTACGGGCTGAAGCTTACGTTTCAAAAGCCCGAGCGCCTCTTCATTGCCTTCCGTTTGATTCTCCTCACTTCGATATTTACGAAGTCCTTCCATCAGGAAGCTTTCTCCTCCGTCAAACGCAACGGAATCCTCATACGTAGTCTCCGGGACCGTCTCCACCAATAGATTGGAAAACAGCCTCTGAACCTGATATAAAACGGTCGACGGACGTAATTCTTTTCCGTCCTCTCCGGCTCTCGGATAGGTAAGATACAGCTTCTCGGTTGGCTTTCCCAGGGCAAGATACAGATAGAATTCTTCCGTAAAATGCGCATTTTCAATGGTGTCCGCCATCTCAACACCCTGCTCTAAAAGGGTTCTTCTCTCCTGGTCGGTAAACAAGCCGGAGGAATGATGGATACCCGGAACAACTCCTTCGTTCATTCCGATAAAGAACAAAACACGAACTCCTTCGACACGCGAACGCTTCACATCACCTACAACAACGGTGTCCTGCTGTGGCGGAATAATCCCCAGCTTCATCTCCTCTAAACCTGCATCCAAGGTTTCTGCGAATTCTTCAGCGGTAAGCACTTCCTCTCCCAAAATGGAAGCCATCTGATTGATTACCATGACAAGTGCCTCATAAACCTGAGTACATTCTTTTTGTTTTCGAAGCGCCCATCCGTCTCCGCGATTTCCGAACTCTTCCGCGAGTTTATCTGCCTTGTCCTCCAATCCACGTTCCAGCATGAAGTCATACATAGCCTTCAATATGCCAAGTGTATTCTGTTTTCCTGTAAATGCTTCCCGAAGGCCTCGAAGCTCCTCGCAAATGCGTCCCATCACTTCAGATACGGTCGTTAGATCCTGATTATGAGAACTCTTTGGCATCTTTTTTAACTCACCGCAAAATCTGTGATATCCGCGAATTCCGGTTCCAACCAGATAGTTGTCCACGAGTGATGCCTCGCGAATCGAGATATCGGAAAGTGGATTCTTCATATACTGGCAAACGGCCTCTCTTGAAAAGTCCGTTTTAAGCACACGAAGAGCAGCCCGAAGATAGTCCACCACCGGGTTCATAAGGGCATTTTCCTTATAATCGATATAATACGGGATGTCCGCCTTTCGACAGGCCGAAATCAGCTCCGTCTGATACCCCTCCACGTCTCCGCAAAGAATCCCGATATCTTTATACCGAAACCCCTGTTCAACAACCATCTTTTTAATCTGTGTAACGCAAAAACTTACCTCCTGACGACGATTCTTTGCACTGAAAATCTGAATATCCTTCGTCTTCAGATCTTTTTTCGAAATCACAGTCGAACGGAAAATGCTCTTCGTCAGATGTTCCATCTGCTCCGACTTAGAGCAATATTCGGTAAAAATCGGCTCTTCCACCGTGATTCCATTCTGCTTGCAAATCTGAGTAAGTGCCTTCACCGTCTTATGACTCATCTGGAACAGATTCGGACGCTCCGAATCGAACCCTTGCTCATACTCCTTGCGACTCATCGTAATCGTAACATAGCAATCGCCGGCCTTTCGAAAAATAGCCTCCATCAAGGCCAGCTGACACGGGGTAAACCCGGTATAACCATCGAAATAAAACGTTTTTCCGCTAAGCAGTTCAGACTCTTCCACGAGCGGAATCATCTGAAGTAAAACTTCCTCCTCCGTAATCTGTCCGTCCCCGAGATATTCACGAAACAACGTATATACCTTGCAGATATCCTCTAGTTTTTTCTTTAAAATCGGATCTGTAATCCGTTCCTTTGCATTCGCCAAATGCTCTTCTGTAACCGCATACTGCCCCATTTCAGAAATAATAGAGCGTACCTGTCCGACGAAGCCCTGCTTCCGTTCCTTTCCACGATAAATCGAAAGGTCCTTGGCATGTCTGCGAAGCAATAATTTTAAAATCATTCCCTTACCGGCATCCAAAAGAACATCCGGGATTCTCTCCCCCAGCTCTGCTGTCAGCAAATAACGTAACCGCTGAAAGCTGGTGATATTGCTAAGCATAATGCAATGCCCGGGCGTTCTTGCACAAAGGTCCCGCTCAGCCTGAAGGTTCGATTGTTCCGGCACAAGAAGATACGACTGTTCCCCCTTACGAATCCCGTTCAAAACAGCGTCATACACATAACTTGTCTTTCCGCTACCGTCTTCCCCGATGATAAAATGTAAACCCATATGAATGAAATCCTTCCCTCAATTCTTTAAAAAACGACAATATTCCGACTGTCAATCTTATCCTATCACATTCCTAGTCCCATTTATGACCCACTGGTCGCAAAATGAAAAAAAGGAGAAAAATCTCCTTGTTTTATACTCCCAGAGTGCCGGCTCCTGTACTTTGACTCCTAGCACCAGCTAGGTGGGTAACCGCAGAGAAAGCTTCTGCCTTCCACTCGAAGGAGGCCTGACATCCACTTCTCGATATAGGAATCCCTGTTTAAAGTTGTAGGTTCAAAATAACAGAAGGTATCGCACACCCCAGGAGAACTATCTTATTAGAATTATTATACCCAATAACAGGGCAATGTTCAAGTATCTCACACCAGAAAAAGTTCGGATGTATTTGCGTAATAATCAGTCAATTTAAAAAGATTTTTTGCCATATATATGTCCCCATTACAGAGCGGTAACCAAGATGGATTTGCGGATAAAATGGGAACTCTATATAATAACACTAGGAAAATAGTATGAATGGTTAACCTATCAAACCAAAGGAGAAAAACTATGCTTTACGGCTATCGAATTGCGGCTGTTTGTGTAACCCGCATTTACGATGAAAAAAAGAAAAACTTTCTTGAAAGCCTTAATAACACCCTGACAGAACATGGATGGCGGTGCTTTTTTTACACGACCGATACCGATATGGGGACCGAAACATTAACGGATCTTGGCGAACAGCAAATCTTCGATTTAATTGATTATGAGCTTATCGATGCCGTCATCTTCTACTCCAATTCAGTTACCTGTAGAAACTCCCGCGTTCTGCTAAAAAACAAGGCCGAAGCTGCCGGAAAACCGTTCATCCAGGTTGACGAAGAAGACCCTACCTGCTACAACGTTCTTTTTGATTATCGTGGGGGCTTCCGCCAGGTTGTGGAGCATGTAGTGGACTTTCACGGCGTAAAGAACATTCATTTTATTGCCGGCTTTGAAAACAATCCCTATTCCGACGATCGAAAAGCCATTGTTTCGGAAGTGCTGGAAAAACATGGTGTCACCTTCACAGAAGAAATGGTTAGTTACGGTAACTTCTGGTCCGGACCTGCCGAAGAGGCCGTTGACCGTTTGGTTTCGAAGGATGCCGTTCCGGGAGCTATCATTTGCGCAAATGATACGATGGCCATCGCCGTCTGCTCCCGCCTTTATCAGCACGGTTATCACGTACCCGATGATGTTATCGTAACGGGATTTGACGGCATAGATGCGATTCGTTACTATACACCGCGTACCACGTCCTGTACGTGTGACGCTACTCTACTCGGAGAAGAAACCGCACACGTGGTGATGGATATCGTGGATGGAAATGAGGTCCCAAAAACTACGTATGTAATGCCATCTTTGATTATTTCGGAATCCTGTGGCTGCAAGCCAATCGGACAAACGGATTGTATCGATTTCGTGAATATCCAGCAAAACACCCTAGAACGCTATCACGGAGAGGACCGCGTATTGGCCCATCTTTCCTCTTCGCTTCAGATTTCGAAGGACCTGGAGCATTTAACAAAGCAAATGCTCCATCCAAACTTTTACGATATGTTCTGTATCGTGAAGAAGGAGGTGTTGGACCCTAACCTGAATCCAATGCGAATCCAGTCACGGAGCACCTATGGGAAGGATTTATACCTACTTGCAGATACCAAACGTGGTTTGGAGGTCGGGAACCGAAACATGGTAATTACCGACATCATTCCCAATATGGAAAAGCATCTTCAAACACCGGTGCCACTCATTTTCATCGGTCTAAACTATCTGAATATTCCACTCGGATATTGTTGCTTTAATTTCAATGATTTTGACCGACAGAATTATTTGAAAATCGGACAGATTGCCAATATGCTGAACACGGCTATCGGCGGTTATCGAAACATGCGATACCAGCAGCATTTGCAGATGATTATTGAGGATCGATATCGTTTTGATGCACTTACCGGTCTTCATAACAGAAACAGTTTTCTTCGGAAATTTGCAGATTTCTATTCCGAACGAACCTCAAAGATTACGATTGTTATGGCGGACCTCGATAATCTGAAATACATCAACGATTCCTTTACTCACAGTAACGGAGACATTGCTATTTCCGTTGTTGCGGATGCGATTCGAGAAGCATGTAAGGGAGGCCTCTGCTGTCGTTACGGCGGTGATGAAATTGTTGGGTTAATGAACACGGAAACCGATCCCGACGAGCTTCGCAACAAGATTAACAGTTATATCTCAAGCTTTAACGAAACCGCCAACAAACCATACCAGGTAAGTGCCAGTCTCGGAATCTTTCAGACAGACATATCCAATTTTGATACGATGTTTCACCAGGCGGATATGTTAATGTATGACGAGAAAAACAGAAAAAAACTCGGATTATAGACGCAGCCACACTTTTTCAAGATTAGACGCGTACAACAAAGGGACATCGAAACGATGTCCCTCTTATTTTGCATTTATTCAGTTGTACTCTCGGTCGTTTCGGTACCGGCTTCACCGGTTGTACCCGGGACTTCCTCTCCTGTTGTTAGCGGTGCTTCCGTCGTCACCGCCGGAGCCTCTGTAACAATGGAGGAGGTATCTGTCGTACCACTGGTAATGTTATAGCTCTTTCCGTTCATTGCAAGCTTAACATTCGCCTTGAACTCGGTCCATGCATCCTTATCCAGCACAAACATACGCGGACAAAGCATGGAGGTCAATTCCTGATGAAGCTTAACGCCGTCAATCTTGATTTCCTTCTCGTTGCAAAGATATGCCACGAGCGTAACAAGAGAGGTGTAGGTAGCTTCACTCATGGTTCCGTCGGCACCACTTTCACAGTACTCAATGGAAATCGCTTCCTTGTTATACTTCTTCGTAGAGCAGGTAGCCTCTGTAATTGGAACCAACTGCAAAATCTCGCCGTCCAAACCAATCACAAAATGCACGGAAGCCATCTCAGAGCCTTCTGCACCGCTACCGGTCTTATCCTTCAGAGATTCATAATAATCTCTTCTGTCCTGCGCACCAATGCCTGCAACACCTGTGGAATGAATTACAATCATCGTCGGCTCGATGGTATAAGTCGGACCTGGTCGTGAATTTTGATTGACTGTCAGCAAACTTTGCGTAACCGTAATCTTTCCAACCTTTTCCAGTAAACCATCATCCGTTTTTACGAAAATCATGGTAATAACTTTAATGATTAACAGTAAAATCAGCACAAGGATCAATGCAAAGCCGGTTAAAATGCCGTACTTTATCAGTTTTCTCTTAAGACGCTTACGTCTCTTCCACTGTGCCTTTGTTAACTTAGTAGCCATAAACTTAACTCCCTATTCTCCTGCCATCAAATCCCAATTTACTTATCGCCTACGCTATAGTTTGGAGCTTCCTTCGTAATCTGAATATCATGTGGATGAGACTCTCGAAGAGCAGCTGCGGAAATCTTAACAAACTGAGCCTTCTCCTTCAGAGACTGAAGGTCCTCAGCACCACAGTAGCCCATACCGGAACGAAGACCGCCCAAAAGCTGGAATACGGTATCTTCAACAAGACCCTTATATGCAACACGACCTTCAACGCCTTCCGGAACAAGCTTTTTAGCGTTAGTCTGGAAGTAACGGTCCTTAGAACCATTTTCCATAGCGGAAATGGAGCCCATACCACGATATACTTTATACTTTCTACCCTGGAACAACTCGAAGGAACCCGGAGACTCCTCGCAGCCTGCGAAGATGGAACCCATCATACATACATCTGCACCGGCGGCCAAAGCCTTGGTAACATCACCGGAATACTTAATACCACCATCCGCAATAATCGGAACATTGTACTTCTTTGCTGCTTCATATGCACTCATGATAGCAGTAACCTGCGGAACACCGATACCGGCAACGATACGGGTGGTACAGATAGAACCCGGTCCGATACCAATCTTAACACAGTCCGCACCGGCCTGAATCAAAGCTTCGGTACCTTCTGCGGTAGCAACATTACCTGCAATAATCTGAAGATCCGGATATGCTTCACGAATCATCTTTACGCAACGAATAACATTAGCGGAATGACCGTGTGCACTATCCAATACGACAGCATCAACCTTAGCCTTAACCAAAGCATCGATACGATCAAGAACATTTGCAGTAATACCTACAGCTGCTGCGCAAAGGAGACGACCCTTGGAATCCTTAGCAGCCAACGGATACTTGATTGCCTTCTCAATATCCTTAATGGTAATAAGACCCTTCAAATTACCTTCATCATCCACAATCGGAAGCTTTTCCTTTCTTGCTGCGGCAAGAATGCTCTTAGCCTCATCCAAGGTAACACCTTCCTTTGCGGTAACAAGATTCTCGCTTGTCATCGACTCGGAAATCTTCTTCGTAAAATCAGTTTCAAACTTTAAGTCACGGTTTGTAATAATACCTACAAGCTTACGACCTTCGGTAATCGGAACACCGGAGATACGATACTTCTGCATCAAGTCCTCTGCGTCCTTCAAAGTATTGGTTGGAGAAAGAGAAAACGGATCACTAATAACTCCATTCTCAGATCTTTTAACCTTGTCAACTTCCTCAGCCTGAGCTTCGATCGACATATTCTTGTGAATAACACCGATACCACCCTGACGAGCCATTGCAATAGCCATACGATGCTCGGTTACGGTATCCATACCGGCACTCATAAGTGGAATGTTAAGGGAAATCTTATTTGTCAGACGAGTCTCCAACTTAATCTGATTCGGAATAAACTCAGAGTAACCCGGAACCAGGAGCACGTCATCAAACGTAATTCCATCAGCAATAATTTTAGCCACTTCTTTTTCCTCCTAAATAACTTTTTATGAAACTAACGCACGAGGCGCATTTTCCGATTAATATTCGTTCACTTTACGTGGACTCTTTTGCTTCATCATCGCAACAAAGGTCTCATCCGGCTCGAACAAAATGCGCTCCACGCCCTTTGCACCTTTATTAATGATAACATAAACCTTATGTCCTTCGCCCTGTTCAAGCGAGGTATAATCAATGGTGGTCAACTTCATATGCTTATAACCATCAAGCGCATGTGAATTCTCCGGTGCAACAACCTCAACGGTTTCCAAATCGCAACGATGTGCATGCTTTCTTGCTTCACCGCCCAAAATCTTATCGAAGTCAATCTGGCCGTCGCAGAATACGTATTCATATGTCACCTTGAATCTTCCGCTAATCGAATAAAACACATAGCCGAGAACTAGTGCTGCAATAAGAAAATAAGGAATCACAAACAAAGCCAAAAATACAAAAATAGCAATTAAAGCACAAATCGCTGCCTTAATCATGTTCCCCTTCATCGTATTGCGACGTTTACACAGACACTCGTAATAATTACCATCCACTCTCATAAGAAACCCCTTTCACGAAAATGCGGTGCATTTTCTACTTTTTCTTCTCCTCGACAAAATAACTATTCGTCTTCTGCATCGCGCGAATCAAAGCGTCCTTGGAATTCTTCCACGGTGCGTCCGCATTTCGATAGTCAAATTTGTCCGTAAACCACTCCAAATCGTCCCTAACGCGTTTAAAATTCGCAATTGTAATCTCATTCAGCTTATCGACAAACTCATCTCTGTGCTTGTTTCCAAGGCTTGAGGCTGCCATCTCGTGAAGTTTTCCGTAATGCTTCATGCAGAATCCTTTCGACGTTGCAAACTTCTGGCGAAATGCATCATCCGTTTCGTACAGATAGAAAATCGTAGCCAGATATCGTTCATAAGACTTTGCCATACGCATACATACATAGCAGGATTTCTCCTGCTTTTTCATATGATCAGCCAGTGCGTCTCCGGTACTCTCCGCTTTTTTGAAGAATCCCCCGGCCTTCACGACCTTATTCTTCGAAAGCTGCTCCATCTCCTTCAGCTGACGATCCATATGCGTCAGCATTATGAGCCCAAGTCCAAGACGGTTCTGATTCTTATAAAGGAGCGGCAAATGCTTCTCACAAAAGCCCATCGCATCCGTTTCCATACGAACATCGTCTTCCATATAACTGTCACCCATGACAAAATCCACAGCATCATCCTGCAGTTTATTGTACATCTGGCAGACCGGACATTCACAGTCCATATCAAACGCCTCGTTTACCGGAATTGTATAAAGCTTTTCGGCCATACCTGCTCCTTTCTAATCTTTGAAAATGCAACTTAGTTTGCCGGCTTGTAGCTGCTCTTAAGGGAACAGATACGATTGAATACCAGGTGATCTTCCGTGGTGTCCTTATAGTCTACGCAGAAATAGCCGTTACGAAGGAACTGGAAGCTGTCATATGCCTTTGCATCCTTAATGGACGGTTCTACGAAGCACTCACTAACGGTAATCGAATTCGGATTAATATTCATCGTTCCGTCCTCGTTATATACGCCCTTTTCTTCGTCAATCAGGTTCTCATACAGACGGGCGGTAATCGGAAGTGCGGTCTCAGCATCCAGCCAATGAATGGTACCTTTTACCTTACGGTCAGCATTGCCACCCTTGGTTGCCGGGTCATAGGTTGCATGAACAACCGTGACATTTCCTTCAGCATCGGTTTCGTAACCGGTACAGGTAACAAAATATGCACCCATCAGACGAACTTCATTACCAGGGAACATACGGAAATACTTCTTCGGAGGCTCAATCATGAAGTCTTCGCGTTCAATATAAAGGTTCTTACTGAAGCGAACGGTACGACTTCCCATCTCCGGAACTTCCGGATTGTTGCTAACCTCTACCTCTTCACTTTCGCCTTCCGGATAGTTGTCAATCACAAGCTTAATCGGGTCCAAAACAGCAATAACACGGGACTTTTTCAGCTTCAAATCCTCACGGATACAGTACTCAAGCATAGAGTAATCAACCGAGGAATTCGCTTTACTTACGCCACAAAGTTCCATAAACAAACGAAGAGATTCCGGTGTGAAACCACGACGACGAAGCGCTGCAATCGTAACAAGACGCGGGTCATCCCAACCGTCAACCGTACCATTTTCAACGAGCTTCTTAATATATCTCTTACCGGTTACTACATTCGTAACGTACATCTTTGCAAACTCGACCTGCTTCGGCGGATGCGGATACTCAAGTTCCGTTACAACCCAGTCATAAAGTGGTCTGTGATCCTCAAACTCGAGGGTACAGATGGAATGACTGATGCCTTCAATTGCGTCCTCAATCGGGTGAGCAAAATCATACATTGGGTAAATGCACCATTTGTCTCCGGTGTTATGATGCGTCATATGTGCAACACGATAAATAACCGGATCACGCATATTGATATTCGGTGAGCTCATATCAATCTTCGCACGAAGAACCTTGGAACCATCCTCAAATTCTCCATTCTTCATTCCTTCAAAGAGAGTCAGATTCTCTTCTACCGAACGGTCTCTGTATGGGCTGTTCTTACCCGGCTCCGTCAAGGTTCCACGATATTCACGAATCTCGTCAGCCGTCAAGTCACATACGAAAGCCTTTCCCTTTTTAATCAGAAAAACAGCAGCTTCGTACATCTTCTCAAAGTAATTGGATGCAAAGAAAATACGGTCCTCGAAATCCGCACCAAGCCACTTAACATCCTTTGCAATCGACTCAACGAATTCCGTCTTCTCCTTCGTCGGATTGGTATCGTCAAATCTCAAATTAAACTGACCATTGTACTTCTTTGCGAGACCGCTGTTTAAAATAATAGATTTCGCATGGCCGATATGAAGGTATCCGTTCGGTTCCGGAGGGAAACGGGTGATTACCTTATCATACTTACCTTCTGCCAAATCCTTCTCGATAATCATTTCAATAAAGTTCTTGGAAACAACCTCTTCGTTGTTCTCAAGAGTTTCATTTGTATTCAAAATCTCTGCCATATTGGAGATCCTCCATACATTTCTTCCATGATAGTATAATTTCAGTAAGTGTAACATAAAACCGCCCTAAATAAAAGAGCAAAAATGCGAAAAAAAAAGAAAAAGAATGGGCAGACTTTTTACAATCTGCCCATTCCTAATTGACTTTAAAACAAATACTTACTTATCGTCGTACTTTGCTGCAGTTTCGGTCAAATCAACGTCACCAAAGGTCTGAAGCGGAGCATTCAAAATCTTGATGGTATTCTCATCTTCGATATTCTTCTGCTTCTTTCTTGCCTGCCACCACTTATAAAGAATCCAGATAACAAGAATAATTGCAATACAGATAATAAGTACTACAAATACTGTTGTGAAATCGGTACCCTTTTCCGGTTCAGCGCCATACTTCGGACCAAACTTATCGTAGTTTGCTGCTACAACATAAAGCTTAATTCCGGTTGCCTTATAGAAGCTTTCCATTGCCTTTGCAAGGTTTGCTTCCGTATCAAATGCGTTAACACCGTCAACGATATAATTCTGACCCTTGTAGTTATCCTTCGCATCAAAGCCATACTCGCCACCGTTTGCCATCAGCTCAATCCAGTCATAGATGGACTCTGCAGTCTGAAAAGCGACATCATCATCATAGTGACGATCGTAGATGGTATAGAACTGCTCCATGTACTTATCCATAATCTCTCTTGCTTTGCTGCCAAGGGAGAAGGTAATGTACTCATCTTCCCAGTTATCTGCCTCAGAGATCAAGAAAACCGCACCGTCATTTGCATTGCCAAACTTCTCTTTGTACAGTTCGTCTGCATAGTTGTCTGCAATTTCATCCTTAATCAGATATCCACCACCAATGGTAGTATTACCGGTGGAAGAACAGATAATCATAAAGATCAAAAGAATAATCAAACCTACGAAAATGTAGGAGCTGCATCCGGTGCATCCACAGCCGGTACCGCTACCGCCGTTTCCACCCACATTGTTATAAATCACGGTGTTGCCGGAACTATATCTGCGAGGTGGTCTGGAGTAACTAGGTCCATGACTCGGACCATAATGACTCGGACCGCTCGGTCTGCTGCTATAACTACGCGAGCTGGAAGAATGATATCCTCCGCTGCTGTGACTTGTGTGATGTCCATGACCACCACTGCTGTGAGAGCCGCCTCCGCCGCCGCCACTTCTTCCCATATTGTTATCCTCCCTTATATAGAATTCGAAGAGCCTTCGAATAAAATGATAGCAAACTGCTATCCATTTTTCTACTTTTGGATGAAGTCAACCACTGTGTGCTCCATCGACATACGATTCACGTAAGGAGCGCCGAATTTGTATAGCACACCTTCCAAATCGCTTTTCTTTAATCCTGAGTATACTACCCAGGATTCCTTGTCCGTATCCGAAACCGAAAGACCTTCCTTCTCGCAAATGGCCTGGTAAATCAGGTACTTCTTTGCATCATTTGCAGCCTGTGTTGCAATTTTCTCGTTGAACTCCTCTTCGGATTCGCAACTGTAAAATGCCCATACGCTGGACAAATCCGCATCATATTCGCTGGAATAAGCAGAATCTGCATTCTCCTTGGCATAGGAGTATTCCTTATTGCAACTGTACAGGTGCATCTCTTTGATTCGGTTAACCTCAGATTCCGGAACGTTCACTTCACTGTTTTCCATTAAATAGTTCGCAATGAAACTAACGGGATCCTCTGCGGCCGGAACCGTGATGGCGGAATAATCACAGAGTGTTACATAATCTGCTGCTGTGATTCCCTTGACATATCCATTATCCTCGATTCCGTTACTGTACGTGTCCTGCTGATTATACCAGCCATCCTTCTCTAATTGAGCAGTAGAATCGACAACCGGCGTATTCTTTTTCTTGCTGTAATTACTTCCCACAATAATTAAAACAAACGCAAGTGCTGCACACCCTATTACAATTGCCATCGTTACGATAAGTTCTTTCTTACCGCCCGAATGAACCGCATTTTTCTTACTCACGGTATTGTACCATTCCCTTCGGCATTTTTTCGAGACTATTATATATTAAAATGCAACATAAATCAACTGAAAAACGAATTATCGATACTTCCGATAAATATGATAATAGGTTTCAATTCTGGCCTCCACGGAAGTTTCCTTCTTTAGGTCGAGATACAGTTTTCCGTCTTTTGTCAAAAGCTCCACCAAGCTCGGGTGATATAATGTACCGGAGCCGGCCACCATCTCGGAAACCACCTCGTCGAAGCTCTTTCCTCTCGCATAGTTTCTTCCAAGCATATCAGTGGCTGCATCCAAACAATCAGCAATCGTTAAGATATCAATAAAGATCTTATGGGATGATCGGGTGTTATCATATTCCTCCGGATAACCCGATTGTCCATCGTAGCTCTTATGATGTCCAAGAGCCATATCAGCATATCGACTAAGCCCCGGATTTCTCGTAAGAATATCATAACTCCACTTCGGATGATATTTGATGTAGGAATGCTCCGTCTCCGAAAGCTGCCGAATCTGCATATTGATAATGTTAGAAATGAGAATCTTACCAATGTCGTGCACCCGCGCACCATTATAGCAATAACGTAAAATCTCATCGCGACGCTTTTCCACATCCTTCATCGTATAAAGTCCAAGCGAATTCTTAAAGAAACTCGGATGCTTTGCCAGAACACTTTCTGCGATTCTTTTGGAAAGCTTCGCCGTCATAACCGAATGAATCAGAGTGGAAAGCTGTCGACTGATAATCATGGTGTCAATCAATTCAATGGCCTGATCCTCTCCTTCCACAAACGGTATCAGATCATACAACATATGATAGAGTGCCTGATCCAGATACTCCTTGCACTGACAGGCTCTCGGAATCGTCTCAATATACACCTTAAGTTCATAGAATAAACCCGCTTTCACACGGCTCAGCTTATCCTTCGTCAGTTTGGTACGAGCCAACATCTCCAGCATTGGTTTAAAGCAATGACAGTAAAAAGCGAACTTACTGTCACTCGGCTGCTGAAACCAGTTCGGACTATTAAAGTCATAATCCTGATTCATGGATTTCATGTAAGCCCGAAGTAACGAATAGGTTTCCTCCGGTTCCAATATGCCCGAATAAAAGGCATACACCAGATATGCGGTGTATTTTTTCTGATTTCTCTGCTCTCTCGGAAGGCTTGTCTGCTCTAAAAATGCAGCAGGATATACTTCCTTAAACTGCTTCTTCTTATCCTCATCAACTTTCTGCCAATTCATCGCAGCAATGAAGAGTACATCCGTTCCGGCTTCGTCATACTGTTTCTGAATTTCTTCCCACAAGGTATCGTCATAATACTTCTTGTACTTTTTCAACTGAGAAAGACGATTAAAACAGCGAATCAGCGCATTTACATCAGGTTCATATTTCACACTTTCCATGTGATACTGTTTCCGATTGGCTTCCATGATATGCTTAACTTCCGCAAAGAACTCCTTATCACTTTGGTGTTCCTCTCGCAAAGTATCAATCCGGTCAATGTAGGAGCTCACCCAATCTGCCTGCTCGCTAGCCACCTGCTTCATGCTGCCTTCTACGCAGAAAAACGGATTATCGGAAAATGCAAACCGACAATTTCGTTCACGATAGTCATTTCCGACACCATGAAAATACTCCCAAAGTTTTACGAGCATCTGGGATTCCATAACATCGTCCGCCAATACATTGTTGTAATACGAAAATGCCCCCTGGTATAACTTTTCGGCATTTTCCTCCGTTAGCTCTTCATCTCCATCCAAAATCGGATTGATATACGTATCCAGTTCCTTCTCCGTATCTCTATAAAAACTACGAATCAAATCGGATTTCTTAACTAAAGTTTCCGTCCAGGCTGCTTTATCGTCAGTTTCCAAGAGTTCGCGCTCAATTGAATCTACTTCGCCCAAACGTTCCCGGTATTCCCGGTATAATGCCTCAATTGAATCGACCATTTCCTCATCCTCTTAAAAGAAAGGGCTGTCCGTAGGCAGCCCTTCCTCGAATCATTTAATCAATTTTGAAATCTTTTCTTGCATCTTCACCGGAAATCGGAAGAATATACCACTCTTCATCAACTTCATAGAAGAAGTAATAATCAGAATATTTCTTCTCCGCTTTATCACCCTCAACAAAGGTAATACCTTCAATGATATAGGCTTTCGTAATATCAACCTTCTCACCGGTTAACTTCTTAATGATCTTGCTGTAATCATCAAGCTTCGAGCTCTTAATCTTCTTGTAGATATGATGACTCTCGCTAAGTTCAATCTTCTCACCGCATGGATCATAATCTCTCTGCTTTAAACCGGAAAGCAATGCGCTAACACTCTTTGCATTATAGGATTCAAGAATGTAATCCTCTGCATAACTCGGGAATGCTTTCTCAAATTTGGATTCATTTCCCTCAGCAATCGATGCATCCCAAAGCTGTAAAAGATCGGTAAATGCCTCCTCCTCTTCTTCCTTCAGCTCGGACTTTGAAATAATGCCTGCATTATACAAATCATCGTAGTAATTTACATACTTTGAAACTGCGGACGGAAGCGGCAAATCAATAACGTTAAAGGAAGTCAGTCCAATGATGGTACCTGCTCCAAGAAGAAGCAAAATCAAAAGAATAAAGAACACCTTGAGACCGGTGTGTTTCTTTTTCTTCTTAGCTTTCTTAGGCTGTGGTTCCGGCTGCTGGTAGACAGGCTGCTCTACAACAGGCTGCTGGTAGACAGGCTGCTGATAAGCCGGCTGTTCTACAACAGGCTGCTGATATACCGGCTGTTCTACAACAGGATGTTCTACAACAGGCTGCTCTACGACAGGCTGCTCCACAACAGGCTGTTCAAAAATCGGCTGCTCTACAACAATCGGAGTTACAACCGGCTGTTCCATGACAGGCTCCTCGATTACTTCCTCTACCTGTTCAATCACAGGCTCTTCGATTACTTCCTCTACCTGCTCGATCACCGGCTCCGTAACAACCGCCTCAACAATCGGAGCTGCCACTTCTTCTGCAGAAGCGACTTTATTTCCACAGTTAAAACAGAACTTGGCACCATCTGCCAGCTTTGTTCCACAATAAATACAGAACATCCGTTTTTCCTCCCATTCAAATGATATCTGAAGTCCACAACTTCACAGAATAATTATACAAAATATCCTGTTTGAATACAACCACATTTTAACATTTTTCTATTATCGTCAATGCTTCCGAATAGCACTTACCGGTAGCCAGAATTCCGCTTTCCTTCAGGCAGTCAATTGCCTCCCCGGACGGAGTGGCAATGCATCCACCTGCTTCCGTCACTAAAACCGCACCTGCAGCAAAGTCCCATGGTCGCAGAATCCATTCCAGGAAAACATCCGCCCTTCCGGCTGCAATCGAGCATAAATCAAGCGCTGCGGAGCCGCTTCTACGAATATCCAACGTATGGTCAAAGAAAATGCGCATTTGCCGAAATGTTTTCTCCGTCAACTCCCGGTTGTACGGGGATGAACCGATAAGTACAATGCTTTCCGACAGACTGTTATTCGAAACATGGATTGGTCTTTTGTTGCAGAACGCACCTGCGCCTTGTCCGGCGACAAACATTTCGTCCAGGTATGGGTTATAAATTACTCCCACAAACGGTTCTTTATTTTTCAAAAGTCCAATGGAGACACAGCTTGCTTTGTAGTCCCGGATAAAATTGGTGGTACCGTCAATTGGGTCAACAACGAATACGAATTCTCTGTCCAGATGGCTCTCACAGCCCTCTTCCTCACCCAAAAAACCGGCTTCCGGCATCAGTTTGGACAATCGCTCGTAAAGAAAATGCTGCACTTTTACATCATACTCCGTGACAAAATTAGCAGTTCCGCTTTTCTCCGTCACCTCTTTCCGATGATTCTCGGCAGAAAGAAGAATTTCTCCTGCAAGTCTCGCAACACCGCTAATCTCATCCATTAGTTTCTGTATATCCATGCTAATTGCCTCGAAGCTCAATGATCGGAGCTCCCTTTCCTTCTATGTATTCCTTTGTAATGGTAACCTTTCCGATGGTTTGATCCTTCGGAATCTCATACATAATATCGAGCATAAACTCCTCAATGATAGAACGAAGCGCACGTGCGCCCGTATCCCGCTCCTTTGCCATCCTTGCGATAGCAAGCAATGCCTCTTCCGTAAAATCAAGCTTTACTTCGTCCATCAGAAGTAGCTTCTGATACTGCTTCACAATGGCATTCTTCGGCTCCGTCAAAATGCGGGCCATCGCCTTTTCATCCAAGCCGCGAAGCGCAAAAACTACCGGTAAACGGCCAATAAATTCCGGAATCATGCCGAACTCACGCAAATCCTCCACCTTGACCTTACGAAGCAGGTCAGGATCCTTATCATATTTGTCCCGAAGCTCGGAATTAAAGCCCATGGAAGCGCTTTTCGTCAATCGATCGATCAAAATTTCATCAAGTCCCGGAAATGCACCGCCGCAGATAAAGAGAATATTCTTTGTATTGACAGTCGTAAGAGGCACCATACCATTCTTACTCGTTGCTCCTACCGGAACTTCGACATCTGCTCCCTCGAGTAGTTTTAACAGCCCCTGCTGAACAGATTCCCCGCTAACATCTCGACTGTGAGCATTTTTCTTCTTGGCAATCTTATCAATTTCATCAATGAATACAATTCCTTTTTCTGCCTTCTCGACGTCGTTATCGGCATTTGCCAGTAATTTACTGAGAACGCTCTCTACATCGTCACCAATGTAACCTGCCTCGGTCAGCGAGGTGGCATCTGTAATTGCAAGCGGAACATTTAACAATCGGGCAAGTGTCTGTACCAGGAAGGTTTTACCACAGCCGGTTGGTCCAATCATCAGCATGTTTGATTTCTCAATTGTAACTCCATCCTGATACTCCGGAAGTTCCTGGTTTTTCACACGCTTGTAGTGATTATAAACAGCAACGCTGATTGCTTTCTTTGCATGCTCCTGACCAATCACATATTCATCCAGCATCGCCTTGATTTCATGAGGAGCAGGAAGCTTTTCGATATTCAATGCCCCCATATCGACAGCATCTTCCTTTGGCTTCGGGGCCTCTTTTTTCTTTAGCTTAATCTTCACCTGGTTTTGGTTCATCATTTCAGGCGGGATCATAATCTTCAGGTTTGCCATCGCATTTGGATCGGTAAAATCCACCTGCTCCGATACCATATCAAATGACTTTTGAAGGCAATCCTGACACAGACAAAGATTCGGCGGCATCGTAATCAGTTTCCCTGCTACACTCTCCGGTCTGCGACATACCATACAAAACCGTTCGTACCCGTCATTTTTTTCCTTCGTATCTTCCATAATGTTTCCCTTTCTTTATATACAGAAAATGCGTACGCAATCACCCCACAATAATCATGTTCGTACTTATCGTTTCGGAAATGCGGCCGCATTTACTCTATCTGTCTTTTTTCTTTTATCATACATAGTTTCTTAGTATGCATTCTTACCCATCGCACCGGTAAATACCGTCATGAGCATTATTTTGATATCCAGACGCAAGGTCCAGTTTTCAATGTAATACAAATCGTATTCGATTCGCTTTTCAATCGAAGTGTCTCCGCGAAGTCCGTTCACCTGCGCCCATCCGGTAATTCCCGGACGAACCTGATGCTTTATCATATAACGAGGAATCTCTTCTTTGAATTTCTCTACAAAATACAGACGCTCCGGACGAGGTCCCACAAGACTCATATCGCCCTTTAGGACATTAAAAAGCTGCGGTAATTCATCCAGGCTGGTCTTTCGAAGAAAATGACCAATTCTCGTCACACGCTGATTATTGGCATTACTCCACTCATTCTGATCTTCTCCGTCACGGGCTTCTACCATGGAGCAGAATTTGTACATACGAAATGGTTTATTATGTAACCCAACACGCTCCTGGGAATAAAACACCTTGCCTCTCGTGGTAATCTTAATCAGAATCCCAATGAAAAGCATCGGAATAGCCGCAATAAGCAAGGCCATAAGACCTACAACAATGTCAAACAGACGCTTCACCAGCGCATTGACAAAGGATGCCAGTGGTACATTACGGATATTGATAACCGGAAGTCCAAAGAAATCCTCCATAACAGGAATCGTTGGGATAATATGATTATAATCCGGAATAAACTTGGTATGGGAACCGGATTTCTCACACTTTCCTACCACACGACGAAGCTTATAATAATCATTTATACTAAGTGCAATGATGATTTCATCGAAATTATGCTGTTCCAGAATGGCATCAACATCATCCATATTTCCAATGACAGGAATTCCGTTATACGTAAAATCGGTCCCTTTTTCATCATCAATAATGCCATGAATATAATATCCCCACTGTGGGTTTGCTTTGACACGATCGATATATCCTCGGGCTGCGGCACTATAACCGATAATCACTACATGCTTTAAGTTTAGTCCCCGTGAACGAAGGGCCCGAAGCAGGTAGTTTAACACATACCGGAAGCTCAAGCCGAATACAATATTCAGAATGAAGAAGAAGGTAAAGAAGTATCGAGAGAAATCCAATTCCTTCAAATAATACAGAATGAAGGTAAAGAACAGAATTCCGCCGATATTCGCCTTGGTTAGAGCCCACACCTCAACCTGCTTGCGACGACGCAAATCATAGAGTTTACACTTGGAATAGATAAAAATATATCCCGGAATAATAAATACGAGGTATCTCGCATACTCTCCCAAGGTGTAATACTTTTCTTTCTGAGTCAACGCAAAAACGCCCACGTCATCTAAGACCCGGAATCGTAAAACATATGCAATTATATAAGCCGCCGCAATCAGAAGGATATCTCCTACCAGACGAATAAAGCTTATGGCCTTAGAATTGTCGTTTTTCATTTTTGCCTCACTATTAATTCTGCGCAAAATGCGCAATTCCCTTGAAACGCCCCTATCATACTCGATTTTTCGTATTTTTTCAAGTCTAATAAATTCTTCACAAAAATGGTCACTTCTCTTCACAAATCCAACACATCCCTTTGTTATATTAGGCATAAAGGGAACAATCCTAGAGATTACCCATGGAGGGAACTATGAAACTACTACGAAACCTTTGTAAACTCATTGTATTTCTGACGGTCGTCGGAGTCGCATTTTGCGGAGTCCTGATTGGTACAGGAACGATAAAAAAACCTTGGTCCAAGACAGTGTCTACGGAGACGAAAGCCTCCCCGACAGCGGTCCTCAATTCGAATGAAAACAAGACGGATAACTCGAAGCCAAATGGTTCCAAGGATACCGGCAACACGGTGAACGCGGAAATCGACTATACCGACCCTGCAAGCGTTTCTGAAATATCCGATATCAGCTTAAGTGGCGTTGTAACGGATACTCTCCCGTCCATCGTATCCGTGATTTGCACGGTTGAGACGAACAGTCTCTGGTACGGAAAATACCAGTCGACCGCTGCAGGAACCGGTATTATCATGAGCGAGGACGACGAGAACTACTATATTGCGACCAATGAACATGTGGTTTCAGGCGCTATAAAGACGATCATCTGTCTCGCCAACGAAGACCCGAACAACACGGAGAACCGCGTTGAATACGAGGTGTCCATTAAGGGAACGGATGAAGTCGGCGACCTTGCGATTCTCACCCTTTCAAAAGCCTCCCTGAGCACATCAGACGCCTCCTATGTTAAAGTCATCTCCATTGCAGACAGCGACGAGGTTCAGGCCGGACAACCTGCAATTGCGATTGGAAATGCGCTCGGCTACGGAATGTCTGTCACAGTCGGTTATATCAGTGCGACAAACCGTGCGGTACAGTCCTCAGATGGTAACACCATGTACATGATTCAAACCGATGCGGCAATTAATCCGGGAAACAGTGGCGGCGCACTGATCAATCTAAACGGTGAATTGATTGGAATTAACGAGTCAAAATATTCTGATGACAGTGTGGAAGGTATGGGCTTTGCCATTCCAACTGCCAAGGCTCTTCCACTCCTAAAGGAATTGGAATCCATTGAAGACGTTCCGGAAGAAGAACAAGGTTACCTCGGTGTTTACATAACTGAGATTACTGCTGCTTATTCCGAATCCTTTAACATGCCACAGGGCATTTATATCACTCAGGTAATGGAAGGCAGCGCTGCAGAAGCGGCAGGGCTTCAGGTGACAGATATTATTATCGGTGTAAACAATATGGATGTACTCACCTCGAACCAGCTTGTTGCAAGGGTGACCTCCTATCGTGCCGGAACTACGATTCAATTGAAAATCATGCGAAGAAATGAGACAACCGGTGAATATGAAGAAACCGTCATTCCGGTCACCTTAATGACAAAAGATAAAATGTCCACAGAAGAATAAAATGAAACGGAGAGGTTTGGTCGCCTCTCCGTTTTCTTATTTCTGAATCTTTTTTCTCTTACCTTTTTTATCCGCATACATCAAAATGTCCGCTTCATTCACGACGTCGCCCGGTTCCAAAGCTTTGTCCATAAGAAATTCGAAATAGCCGATGCTGGACTCAATCCAGTACTTCTTACCATTCAGCATATTCTCTCTGGACAGATACCGGCGAATGCTGTCACGGAACAAAAGCTCTGTTTTATGCTTCATAAATGCAAAGGCAACAAGTTCATCTCCGCCAATTCTTGCAATCACGGCATCATTTGGCAGATTGGAGCGAAGCGATTCCGCAATTTTGCAAATTGCATAGTTTCCTTCCTCATGTCCGTAGTTATCATTAATCAGCTTTAGGTTATTCAAATCACAGAAAATCATGACACACTCCTTGCCTTGATTTTCCTCTGCGTCCTTCGCTTTATTAAAAGCCTCATACAAACCACGAAGATTACTTTCTCCGGTCAGCGTATCTTCCTTCGTAATCTGATCCAAACGATTTTTTTCAATCTGAACATCACCCAGTGTTTGCTTCAAAACATCCATCATTTCTCTCTGCTTGTTCTGCATCGTGTAGAGCTTTACAAGGAAGGAAAACTGCGGTCGAACCGAAAGATTGAAGAAATAATAATGTTCCGGATCCATTTCAGCACAAAGAATACCAAAATGCTCCTCAGCCAGAAACAAGGTTCCAACCAGTAAAGTCTTACGTTTTTCAGAAATGAACTTATTACTGAACAGGAATGCCGAGTTCACGGTTTGATTCTCCGGTTCCAGAGAAATCACACCATTTTCATTGCGTCCCAGACGCAGGCGGTGACTGTACGGAAGACGAAACTGCTCATAATTGGAAATGCGGATATCCTCCCCATGCAGGTAAATGAAGCAATCTCCCACTCCGATTCGATCAAGGTCATCGGAAACCGATTTTGATGTATTATCCAGGAAATCAAATCCGTTCAGAAACAAGGAATTCATCAAATGATTCATACCGCGAAGATACGAACGCTGTTTCGCCTCGGACGTAAAGGACTGCTGGAAATTAAAGATAACAATCTGCTTACAATGGCTGAACATCAAACGCTGAATCTCTGCAAACCGCTTCGGATCACGACATGTTTTCTTTGTCCATGTACTGACATAATCCACGAGGCGATTCAGTTCATCAATAGAGATTGCTTTCAGAATTCCGTGTAACATCAATTGATGAAACTTCTCCTTCATGCTTTCCCGGTCAAAGAAAAACTCCTCGTTTTTTGAAGCCAGTTCCACTACCTCACGAATATAGGCAAGTGTCTCCGTCAACACCTGCTGATATCCGGAATCGTCCCAGTTTTCGGATATAAAGCGATTATAAATCAGGTCCAAAAAGTCCGCATTGGTACATACATTTTCAAACTCACGCAACTTCTCTGCATCAAAATTTCGCTCACCGCAGGAACTACGATCCAAAAACACGGTATCGACAGTCAAAAGCTCATCCTTATACCCTTCTACCATCAGCAAACCGTCACGTAACGCCTGATATCCAAGTGCCTGGGAATCGGCATGCACCGTAGATAATGGCGGGTCACAAACCATCGCATCCTGAATATCATCAAAGCCGCAAAATGCGATATCCTTTCCGACCTGAAGCCCCATCTCCCGTGCCACATCGTAGGCACACATAGCCATCTTATCATTGGCAAACATAATAGCATCAAGTTCCATCGCATGAGCAGTCATAAATTCACGAATAACGCCAATGCTTCGGTCAGAAAAATCTCCTTCCACAACCCAAAACGGATTATATTCCAAACCGTGTCTCTTAAGACCGTTTTTGTATACCTCCAGTCGCTCTACCGCATCATCACTGGTAAGCGGTCCCGAAACAAAGCCGATATTCCGATAATGATGATGAGAAACCAAATGGTCGAACTCCTCTTCCATACCCTTTGTATTAAACATCATTCTCGGAAAATCACCGACACGTTTTGCGATCGTAAGCACCTTCGCATGATGGAAATCCGACAAAATATCATACATCTCATCATCATTTACAAAGGTACCAATCGTACCCGCTTCCACAATCACCAAATCAAAATCACGACAATTCGCATAACGAATCAACGTGTTATGCTGATAACAATACGGATCCGAGACATCTCCCTTTACAAACCGAACCGGGAATATTACCAAATTACTATCAAAGTCCTGCGCTGCCCGATTGGCACCAACTATAATTTCACGCGAGAACTCGTTATCTAAGTGGCTAACTAACAGTGCCACATTGGAACGATGTGCCATACCAAACCCTCAATTCATACATTACACAATCACTTTCGCTCAAGGTTACATCTGTCCAGACAACAAAATGCAGAGCGAATTACCTTGTCCATATCATAGTACTTATATTCACCCAAACGACCGCCAAAGATAACCTTCTCCTCTTTCTCTGATAGTTCTTTATACTTCTGATACAGATTCATATTGACATCATTATTGATCGGATAATAAGGCTCTTTGCCTCTTGTCCATTCTGCCGGATACTCTCGTGAGATAACCGTCTTTGGTTGCGTCCCAAACGCAAAATGCTTATGCTCAATAATTCGAGTATACGGCACTTCGCGTTCCGTGTAATTCACAACCGCATTTCCCTGATAATTCTCTTCGTCCAAAACCTCGGTTTCAAAACGAACCATACGATATTCCAATACCCCCAGGGAATACCCATAGAATTCATCGATGGCACCGGTGTAAATGACATGCTCACAAAGCGCGTCCAGTTCTTCCCGGTGTTCCAAATAATCAACTCCAAGTCGAACCTCAATCCCCTCTAACATAGACGAAATCATATTCGTATATCCGTCCATCGGAATCCCTTGGAAGCGATCGTTAAAGTAATTGTTATCATAACGAAAACGTAACGGAAGACGCTTGATGATAAAACTCGGAAGGTCCTTACAATCCCGTCCCCACTGCTTTTCGGTGTAGCCCTTTACAAGCTTTTCGTACACATCGCGTCCGACCATGGAAAGAGCCTGCTCCTCCAGGTTTTTCGGATTGCTTATGCACTCCTTCGCCACCTGCCTGGCAATCTCTTCCTGCGCCTCCTTTGGAGTCTTTATGCCCCAAAGTTTGGAGAAGGTATTCATATTAAACGGCAAATTGTAAAGTTCATCTTTGTAGACTGCCACCGGAGAATTGATGTACTGATTAAACTCTGTAAACCGATTCACATAATCCCACACCTCTCGGTCTGAGGTATGGAAAATATGCGCTCCGTATCGATGTACCCAGATATCCTCCACAAGCTCCGTATGAATATTTCCGGCAATATGATCCCTTCGATCAATCACCAGACAGGATTTGCCGTTTTTCTTTGCCTGTTCGGCAAATGTGGCTCCGAACAAACCGGCACCAACAATCAAATAATCGTACATGCAACCTTACTCCATTCCAAAACCATTTCTGCAAGCAGCGGAAATCGCCGCCAAACATTCTTCTTCCTGGTCGCCGTTACAAACGATAGTAATCTCCTCACCGCATTTTACCTGTGCACTTAAGATTCCCAACAGACTCTTCGCGTTGACATCATATTCACGAATACGCAGATATACATTACAAGAATATTGTAATGCGATATTACTCAACTCGCCGGCCGGCTTAATATGCAACCCCAATGCATTCTTAACGGTTTCTTTTGTCTCAACCATAATCTCTACCTTCTCTTTCCGAGGCACCCCCTGCCTCTAAACCCCAATCACAAGTTACTTTTATTCCGGATCACGAACCTCAGCCGGGCGAACTACAATACCGACTCGAATATTCGTATCCATGGAAACCTCTGAATCCGACTTTAAGAATACACTGTAAGTGCCGGCCCTTGTACAGGTTTCCATATCGACATAGAGTGCCAGATCATCTGCGGTAATATTGGAAATTTCACTCTCCAATCCATAAACACTCACGGTCACAACACCATCTGTAAAGTTGGCTACATATTCCTCATTGAGTCCCCTAATCTCAATATTGGAAGTATTCACCACAATATCCTTCGATTTTAACAGCTCAACCTGAATAGAAACATAAACCGTCGGACTCTCTGACTTCAGATAAACGCCGCTTGGAAGATACTTGGTAATATCAACCTCGCCCTCCTCGCTCTTCATCAAATCCCTTGCCTCATAGCTAATCGTGATTTGAGAAATGCCTGCCAAAACATCAGGTTCCGCTGCAATGGAAATGGTCTTTGGACTATATTCGATACCGGAGATTCCAAATCCCTCGGCCATATGAATCTTCGATGTATCCAATACTACCGGCACATCATTTTTCACCGGAAGTATGGTAATCTCAACCTGAATACGGTTCTGCTGAAGTTCAACACCCTCTACTTCATTTCCTTCCTTATCAACCGGCGTTAATGTTACCGTCGAAAGATAACTTTCCGTCTTACCGGACAAGTCAATTGTGGCAACCAGATGGTCAACACGCTCCATTTGCGTTTTTGAACCGGTTACATACAACAGTTTCGAACTGGCAGAACTACAGAAGGCATAGTATCCATCATCGACATTTGAGGTCTTTACCTCGACCGCAAAACTTTCGGTTTCGGTTTCTACGATGGATATACCCATATTACTGGAGGACTGCGATACAATCTCTACCAAAGACGACTTTGACGCGTCCTTCACCTCCACGTGAATCTGAACTGCGTTAAATCCAATTTCATTAAAATCCACATAGGCAATAAAGTCAGAGGCACTGACCGTTTCAAGTACGGAGCGAGCGCCCTTTACTTTAATATCAATCTTATCCGAGGTGGTAATATCATAGGTCATATTCTCCCTCAGAACGGAATCCTCATTTCTACGCTCGATGGTAATATTCTCAATGGTAATCGTAATCTTAGGGTCCGATAAGCTCATGATAATGATCCAGATAACGCCGGCAATCAGAATCGAAAGAGCCTTTAACCCCAGGTTATGAGTAAACCAACTCTTAAGCTTTTCTTTCATGCTTTTTCTTATCCTTTCTGAAAGAGATACTCTTTCTGTGGGTAACCTTATTCTGGCATTCGGTCAGTTTCGATAACAGGTACTCTTCGTCTACATTTCGGATCAGCTGTCCCTTCTGCGCAATCGAAATCTTTCCGGTTTCCTCGGAAACAATGATGGTAAAGCAGTCGGATACTTCACTAATACCAACACCTGCACGATGTCTCGTTCCAAGCTCCTTTGAAAGACGCATGTTATCCGAAACCGGGAGAATACAGGTTGCAGCCGCAACACGATCACCGCGAATCAATACGGCGCCGTCATGAAGCGGCGTGTTCTTCTCGAACATATTCATAATGAGCTGTGCACTAATGGAGGAATCGATGATAATACCGGTTCGCTCATATTCGTCTAACAACACATTTTCCTCAATGCAAATCAAGGCACCGGTTTTCACCTTTGCCATCTCAGTACAGGCAATGACAAGTTCTCTCTTTGTGCGATCGGAAAATCGTTCCGACACCACTTTATTGTCAAAGAAGCTCCACAGGTTACGGGAACCCAGCTGTTCCAATGCTCTTCGAAGCTCCGGCTGAAAAATGACAATCAGGGCGATAATACCTACATTAATGGTATTCACAAAGATCCACAGAATTGCATCGAATCCGCAGATGGTTGCCCCCAACCAGATGGCCAGAAGAATTACAAGACCTTTCAAAAGATAATAAGCTCTTGTTTTACGGATCCAGTTAATCAAACGATATATGACAAATGCAATCAACAGAATCTCAACCACATCTCCGATTCCGATTCTCGGAATCTGCAATCTGCTGAGATACTTGTCAAATAATGCAATCAGTCGATCCATACTTTTCTCCTTCCCCAAACGATTCGTTCGGACACTTATTCGTCCTCATCCTCATCGTCCTCAAAAATAACATTCAAAACCTTTCCGTCTTTCGTAACGGTAGTCTTTGCAGACGGTACTACCGGTTCTGCCGGAGTTACTGCAGCCGCCGGTTTTTCACCATTCTTCGTCTGTGCCAGAGGATCCTGTTCTTCCTCGTAGTCATCGTCCTCGAATAAGCCGTCATCCGCCCCCTCAGAAATCACCACCGTGGAACTGCGTTCTTTCTCCTCACGGAACACAATATCGGAAACGGCATCCATAACCTCGTCTTCAAGCTCGTCCTCATCGTCGTCCTCATCACGTGCATGAAGCGTAACCACCTTACGAACCGGCTTCTTGGCATTTGACACACGAAGCTTCGGAACAGCCTTCACATAGTAATAATAATCGTCGTCCTCGAATTGTACATTCTCAGTCGCAGCATAATTAAGTACACGATAGAAGAATTGAACCACAAACGTAATCAGGCCGGAAATCAATGCACCAAAGATAACCGCCACGAGTGTGCTTCCCATGTCGTACTTGAGCCCGCCAATCAGATTAACGATTACCAAAATAACCGTACCAACCGCAATGCTGATTTCGAACGAATAATCCATCTTCATACGGCGAACAAAATACACGACTGTAATACAGAGTGCATATGCAAGCATCGTAACATACATGGCCGGATTCTTTATCAGCTGGTTGATGACGTTCATGTAGATGTCAAATGCGGCATCCGTATTTCCTTTTAAGGAATCAATGGTGATGGTAAGGTTATCCTTCACAACCGCAAGCATGTAATACAAAAAGATACCGCAGCAGGTTGGAATAATACTGAACAAATCGCCAAAGCCACCTAACGTAAGCGGGACTGCATAAGGAATCCCGATGCTGCGAAGAACCGGAACCGCCACAACTGCAGCTCCCTGCTTCGGAGTGAAGCGAAGGAAGAAGCAATACATAATCAGGCAGAAAATGAACACCGTGATAGCCATCAGACTCGAAGCACTGAGAATCTGAAGTACCAGATACGCCAGCATCAAAAGTAACGTAAGGGAGAACGGCAGGATCGAGCCAAATGCTGCCATCCCGATGACAATTACCGTCTTAGACAGTGCCGCATTTGCGGAAAAGTCATTTCGTATCATCATAAATCCCATCAACACCAAAACAAACTTCACGGCAAATCGGAAAATGAAATCATATTTCTGGTAGATTGCCGTGAGTTTTGCACGGATCTCAAATAAAACCATCATTCTTCCATATCCTCCCTTTCCTCTTCCTCAATCTCACGAAGACGCTGCTCTTTTTCTTCCAGCTTCTTCAGTTTTCCAAGCGACCGATAAAACTTAGAAAGCCGTTCCCTCGACTTTGTATATTTTATCGAATACGCAATTACGGTAATTCCGATGTAAATAGTGAGCAATGCAAGGTAATATCCAAGGATCACCTTCCCTAGTGCCTTGTAGTTCATAAACAATGCATTGTCCAACAAAAACTCAGAATAGTAGATTGCGATAATCGCAAGGATTAAGACAGAACCAAGAGTAACTCCGAGGATTGTCTTAATGACCTCCAGTCGAACATAATCCGCCTTGTAATAACGGGCCATATCGATGTCTTCCTTCCCGTCGTGCTTCGCATAAATCGTAAGCTTTGTCATAAGACGGGTCTTTTTCTCATCAATCATAACTAACTCCCTTTGCGGTGAACATCTACAAAAGGGCAGACTTCCACCTGTTAAAATATAGATAAAAATATTGTATCATACTTTCTCCTTGGAATACAGTATTTTTTTATTTTTTTGCCGAAAAATACCCTTTATTCTTGAAATCCCGTCAGTCTGATAGTATGATTGAAACGAACAGATTTTGAGGTCTGCTGCAACCAAAGGAAAGGATAACGTATGAACCAGCGTCTGGCTATTTTGGACTATCTAAAACAACCCACCGGTGCCTTTTGTGACGGCGACCCGCAAACCCTGCAATGGAACGAATTTGTAGGCTATGCCCAGTGTTCCGTATTTGACTGTTCGGGCCGCATTTTGCTCCTTCGAAGAAAGCATTCGGACTCCTCGATGTACTGGGAAGGAGCCGGCAGCTATCTGTATGAACAGGCAGATTCGCTTACTACGATTACCTCGGTTTTATCGGAGTTACTTGGAAATGCCTTTATTCCCGCAAATCTTTCCTACTTGCGTGCACTCAATCGCCACCTGACCATTATTGATTTATACGAATATCATCTTCCGACGGATGCTCCTATTTCGAAGCTTCCAAAAGAATACTCGGAAGCAAGATTTGTTACCGAGGAGGAACTGAAGCTGTTTATTTTCGAAGGAGTTGTACGGGAATCCATGCACGCCGCATTTCACTATCGGGAAATGGCCGCCATGCATTATAAGAACATCTATCGAAGCGGATGGCCGCGCGTGACCAAGCGGGAATATACCTGGGAATACGTAAGGGACAATCTACTGGACGGAATCATTTCTCTCCTGCATATTCAGAACGTGAAGCAGAAAAATGTAAAAACCATGATTGGGCGTGATTTTATCATCACGGACAAGGACTACTATTGGTTCCAGTATGCGCCAAGCAAGGAGCATTTCTGGTTAACAGCCATGTTTGATCCTGACCTGAATATTGTTCAGTACTATTTTGATATCAGTTATCTCAATGAAGTGTTTTGGGATGGAAATGCCTATTTCTTCGATTTGTACCTGGACATCGTTTTAATTCCGGGAGGAACACAGATTCTGCTAGACGAGGACGAACTGGACGAAGCTTTTTCTTCCGGTAAAATCACAAAAGAAATGTACGATTTGGCCTGGGAGGAGTGCCATAAGCTTCAAGCCCGATTAGAAGGGCGCGAAGAAGAACTTCGGGAGCTGGTTTTGAAACTTACAAAGCATTTGAAAAGACAGCTGGAACGAAAGCGATAAAAAATGCACCGAATCAGTTCAACTGAAACGGTGCATTTTCTTATTCATTTTGATTATTCTCATCGGTTCGCTCTGATATAATATATCTCGGTCGATGTTTCACTTCCATATAAATCTTACCAATATACTCTCCGATTACGCCAAGAGAAACTAACTGGACACCTCCAATAAAGCAAATAATGCACACCATGCTGGCCCATCCGTCGCTGTAATTCCCAAGGATTCTCACGATAATCGCCCAAATAATACCAATAAAGCTTACACTCGAAACCAAAAGTCCAAAGCCGGTAATCAGATGAATCGGCTTCACACTCAGACTGGTAATACCGTCAAAGGCAAGATGCAACATCTTCCGAAGTGGATAATGAGACTTTCCTGCAACTCTTTCCTGCCGCTTGTAATATACACTTGTACTCTTAAAGCCCACTAACGGGAACATTCCCCGAAGGAACAGATTCACTTCCTTAAAACTCTCGAATTCATTTAACACACGTGTTGAAACAAGGCGATAATCCGCATGATTATACACAACCTCGCCGCCCATGCGATTTAGGATCCGATAATACCCCTGCGCCGTAGCCCGCTTAAAAAAAGAATCCTTTTCACGATTGTTTCGAACACCGTATACAATCTCTGCGCCATTATGATATTCCTTCACCATCTCTTCCATGACGCTCACTTCATCCTGCCCGTCACAGTCAATGGAAATCGTGATGTCACAATTCGCTTTTGCCTCCAATAAGCCGGCCAAAAGCGCATTTTGATGACCGCGATTGCGACTGAGAGAGATTCCATGAATGTGCGAATCTTCCTGCGAAAGTTTCGTTATAATATCCCATGTCGTATCCTTACTACCGTCATTCACAAACAAAATGCTGCTCTTCTCGGAAACCAATTGTTCTGAAATCATTTTATTCAGTTGGCCCAGAAACATACCGGACGTCTCCGGAAGTACCTGCTCTTCGTTATAGCATGGAATCACAATTGTTAATGTAGGTATCATAATCCTCTCCCCATATTGGCTACTCTTACGCCATAAGTTCAGCCATTTTCAAATCAAATGGCGTTGTTATTTTAAAATTCTCCTGGTTTCCCAAAACCATGGCTACGCGATATCCCGCATTGGTATATACACCACAAACATCAGTCACATTCGCTCTCGCTTCCACAGATAAATCCGAAATCAGATTCTCATACACTCCCAAGCGAAAGCTCTGCGGTGTCTGCGCCTGATACATTTCCTTTCGAAGTGGCGTGTGGTCAACATATCTTCCATCCTTTGACACCAAAATAGTATCTACTGCGGGAAGCACGGTACCTGCAACCGATTCCTTTTCCATTATTGAAATATGGTCTGAAATCAATCCGCTTCGCATAAACGGGCGAACCGCATCATGACTAATGACGATGGTATCCTCGCCTGCCCCCAGTTCACGAGCCCGTTGTAATATACATAACAACGTCTCTGTACGATCATGACCACCCGGAACAATTTGAACCTTTTCTCCGAAGGCGGTAAATTCTTCCTTGCAGAAATCCACCCAGTCCGGATGAACTCCAACAATGATATAGTCCAGCGCATTTGCGGAAACCATATTCGAAACGGTAATCGACAGAATGGTTTTTCCGTTTATTTTTAAGAATTGCTTCGGAATATCGGCACCCATTCGGCTCCCTGTTCCTCCGGCAACAATCGCTCCAATAACCATAATTCTCCTCGCAAATGCCCTTAGGTATAAAATATCTGACCCAGTCTTCTGGTTGTGTTGGATTTCCAGAAAGAATGCCGACGAATCGTATTCATCTTCCCAAAATAATTCCGACAGCGAATATTTACGAAAGATTTCAATAGTTTTCGCTGATCATCCGATAAATCGTTCCGATAAATGCGCCAGAATTCCTGCGCCTGATCATATGTCTTTTTGAGAGAAATCTGAATCCCCTCACGTTTCGTTGCAAGCTTTGCAACCGAAAGGAGGCTTCGATAATTCTTTGCCCCCTCCTGATTATCATCATGCTGGCGATAATAAATATGCGGAGTCTCCATAAATCCGATTTCTCCAAATGCGGCCGCAATTAATCCAAGCCACCAGTCATGCATAATCGCCTTCTTCGGGATGGCGCGCATTTTCATAAGCAATGCACGATTCATCATCACGGTACAGCCGGTAATCGAGTTTTGAATTAGCTGCTTATTAAACGACAGCCCGGTTCCCTTCAGGCGTTGAAAGCGATACATCGATGGGCAGATGATGTTACCCACGGAATCCACCAGTGTCAAATCCCCGTGTACAAGTAACGGCGTATCTTCCTCCCGTTTTGCTTCCAGTTCTCTCATTGCTTCCAAGGCTGCAGATACCTTATCGGGAAGCCAAATATCATCCTGGTCGGAGCACATAATATACGGCGAAATTTCTCCAAACCTCCCCTGTCGGTAAGCTTGTAATATGCGAAAGAAGTTCTGCGAAGCACTGCCGGTATTCTGCTTTCGAAAAAAGACCCGCATTCGATTCGGATACTTCTTCTTCAGGGATAATAGTTTTTCCTTCATCTCATCGCGGGAGCAATCGTCAACAACAAGCAGCTCCAAGTCTTTGAAATCCTGCTCCATAATTGAGTCGACCTGCTCTTCAATATAACGTTCACCATTATAGGTGGCCATTAACACAGTAACCGTAGGCATGTTCTTCCTCCTTTCGCAGTTTATGTAATAAATATAACTTACTCAATAAATCCAAGTTCTCTGAAGCACTCGGTATTGCCGGCGTAAAGAACATTTTCCTTACCGCTGACACGCCTTAACACTTCCTCCAAACGATCCCAAAGGTTGTCGCCGTCACACTCATAGCTGTGACCCCAGATGTACAACACCTTCGGATCCTCGGAATCGTCAGAAAAGAACTTATCAATTTTTTCAAAGATATCCGCATCACGAAAATGCCCTGCGCTCTTGAAAAGAAGCATATTCTCCTGCGGGCCGAAATCCCAGGTTGTTTCGCAGGTTCGGCAATGCTTGATTCCAAGCTCCTTTAGCACCTCACAGGCGGTATCGTTATAAATGCCATACGCCCAGGCAGCGCCCTCCATCTTCTGTCCGAAAATAGCCTCCAAGTTCTTCTTGTCCTCGGCGAACTCGGTTACCATCTGCTCTCTTGTCAGGTCATTAACCGAAGCATGCATCAAGCCGTGCACGCACACCTCGTGTCCCTCGTAATACTCTTTCTTCAGTTCCTTCGGTTTCTCTACGTGAAATCCGTTGTAATCCCATGCACTAGGCACAGAATAAAGACCACTGTTCAGGTTGAAACTGCATTTCACACCATATTTGTTAAACAGCTCAACAAGACGAAAGTCGGATACATTACCATCATCAAAACTAAATGTTACTGCCCGATTGTACTTCATAAACACCCTCCTAATCTCAGCATAAACGCCTCTCATCTGATTATTATACCACGACAAGAGGCGCATTTCCACATTTTTTACAAGGTGTTTAATTCTTCATGATAGGTTTTTCTAAGAAATACCAGTGTAATGCCAAGCGACATCAGCTCTGCGATTGGGAAGCACCACCAAATCAGGTTAAGCCCTCCGATTTTCGCAAGAATAAATGCGGCTGGAAGCAACACCACCAGCTGACGGGCAATGGACACATACATACTAAAGGATGCCTTTCCAATCGATTGAAATAAGCTTCCTGTAACGATACAAAACCAGGCGATCAGATAATGAACACCAATGACACGAAGTGCCTTACATCCAATCCTTAACATCTCATCTGACGCATCAAAGATCAAAAGCAGTTTGTCCGGGACAAGCTCAAATGCAACGAATCCAAGCGCAGTAAATATAAATGCAATGATATAACCATATCGCAAAGTATTGGTCATACGGCTCTTCTTTCTCGCTCCGTAATTGTAGGATAGAATCGGAATCAAGCCATTATTCAGTCCAAATACCGGCATAAAAAAGAAGCTTTGAAGTTTAAAATAGACGCCAAATACCGCTGTACCGGTCGTGGAAAGACCCATCAGAATCGAATTCATTCCACCGGTCATAACAGAGCCTATCGACTGCATTACGATAGATGGCAATCCTATACGATAGATGTTTCCAATAATTCGGGAATCCGGTCCGAAGCCACGAATCGACACGCGAACGTCGGTATTTACTTTGTGATTAAACAAAAATGCGACAAAGCCTGCAACAAACTGTCCAATGACCGTTGCGATTGCGGCACCTTTTATTCCCATAGCAGGTGCACCAAAATAGCCAAAAATCAAAATCGGATCAAGAACAATATTTATAATCGCACCGATACTCTGGGAAAACATCGTATATAACGTTCGTCCTGTCGACTGCAATATACGTTCAAACACAAACTGCATATACATACCGAACGAGAAAATCATTACGATGGAAAGATAATCCACACCATAATTATAGATTCGCGTCTGCGCAGCGGTCGTTTGCAGGGAATAAAATGGCTTTACTACCGTAAGTCCGGCAATCATAGTTAAAATCGCACTTAATACGAACACAAACACACCGTTATTCGCAACACGATTTGCAAGGTTATGATCTTTTTCACCCAACGCGCGGGAAACCAGTGCATTTACACCAACACCGGTACCTGCTCCCACAGCAATCATCAAAGTCTGAAGCGGAAATGCAAGCGATACGGCTGTCAGAGCATCCTCGTGTACGCGAGATACAAATACACTGTCTACAATGTTATACATAGCCTGAACCAACATCGAAATCATCATCGGTAACGACATATTAATCAGAAGACGTCCTTCCGGCATAACACCCATTTTATTTTCTACGATTCTGTTCTGATTTTGTTCCATTGCGCCTTCCTTTCGTCCAATCACCCGAATATTGAAATCTCTCACTCATTTTTACAATTCAAACCTTCCGCATCATATCATAATCCATATCGGTTTACTATTCGCAGATTATATGAAAATACCCGGTTTTTCCGCATTTTCCTTGCAAAAAGGCACAAGAAAACGGACCGGTCAAACGACCGGTCCGTCTATCATCAGGTATCGATTGAATTAAGCGTTTACAATCTTGCCGAAATCCGGCTTAAGTGCAGCGCCACCGATCAAACCACCATCGATGTTGTCCTTAGAAAGGAGCTCTGCTGCATTTGCTGCGTTCATGGAACCGCCGTACTGAATACGAACAGCCTCTGCAGTAGGTGCATCATACATCTCAGCAATGGTCTCACGGATCATCTTGCAAACTTCCTCAGCCTGGTCAGCGGTAGCAGTCTCGCCGGTACCGATAGCCCAGATTGGCTCGTAAGCAATAACGAGTTCCTTAACCTGATCAGCAGTAATACCGCTGAGATCCCAGGTAATCTGTCTCTTAATCCACTCAGCATAGGTGCCTGCCTTACGAAGCGCAAGGGACTCACCGCAGCAAAGGATTGGCTTAAGGCCAGCGGCAAATGCCTTCTTAACCTTAGCAT
>DCGJ01000049.1:0-1586 GCA_002315495.1 Lachnoclostridium sp. UBA1781
CATCATAAGGTGAATGAAGATTATGTGGAAGATACTGCCTGCATGATCATCTCACAGGACGGTGGTTACTATATCAATCTTGATATGGCGGCACAGTTCGGAGATTATCAGGCAAAGACCTATACCAGTCCGAATCGTGTTATTGCATTTACCAACGGAGCGGAGCTGACAGCGGTACAGGTGGAGGGTTCGGTTACCCTTCGTATCGGTTCCTCCGATCAGAAAGAGATTGTGGCGCAGGGACTTTCGGGCACCTTTTATGCGTGCGGAGACCTCGCGGATAATTGGAAGCTGGTAACGACCGAGGATGGTATGTACGGCTACCTTTCTGCCAAGGAGTGTACCTCGATTACTGAGGTGAGCGTGGAGACGGCGAGCATTTACCGGCCGAAGGAGGAGACGGATTCCACCAAGTACAGTCATATTTTGATTCAGGACGAGGTCGTCATGGTGTGGCATCAGGTGTTCGCAAAGCAGGGCGGTGCGGAGCTGGAGACAGCATTAAGCGGGACCTCAGGTGTGAATGTTATTTCCCCTACCTGGTATTCCATCACATCTGTAGAGGGCGAGATTTCGGACTATTCGGATGCTTCCTACGTGCAGAAGGCACATGAGAAGGGCATTCAGGTTTGGGCACTGGTAAATGATTTTGCAAAGGGTGTTCCGGGCTATGATGTGTTGTCGAACACGGATACCAGAACCAAGGTGATTTATCTGTTGACAGAATCGCTTGTTGCGGCCGGCGCGGATGGAATAAATGTGGACTTTGAGTATATTACGGCGGAGTCTGCACCACACTATCTACAGTTTTTGAGAGAGCTTTCCATCGCCTGCAGAAAGAAGGGATTAGTGCTTTCTGTTGACCACTACAATCCGGTTTACGGAGAAACCTTTTACGAGATTTCGACGCAGAGTGATTTCGTGGACTATGTGGTCATTATGGCCTATGACGAGCACACGGCCGGTTCTTCCGAAGCAGGCTCTGTGGCATCGTTACCATATGTGAAGAGTGGAATCGAACAGTGCAGGAAGATGATTTCGGCAGATCGAATCATCGTTGGAATTCCGTTCTATACGAGACGGTGGACGACCGAGACGAATGGGGAAGAGGTGAGCATTTCCACCGAAGCATTGGGAATGGATACCGCGAAGCAGTACGCAGCCGATAAGGGTGCGGAGTGGACGTGGAATGAGGAACTTGGGCAGTATTACACCTCCTATGACGAGAATGGGGCAAAGGGTGAAATCTGGCTCGAGGATGTGGATTCCCTGAAGAAGAAGCTGGCACTTGCGAAGGAGAACGGAGTGGCCGGCGTTGCTGCCTGGAAGCTTGGACTTGAGAGTGCAGAGGTTTGGGAATTGTTCAAGTAATAACAGAATGCCTGCAAAAGATGCGGGAGATTTGAGAGGACAGTGAAATGCTCGCGGGACACGCGGGCATTTTCCAATGAAGGAGAAGAACATGAAGGAAACAACGCTTTGCTACATTGAGAAAGACGGCTGCTATCTGATGCTGTATCGGAACAAAAAGAAGAATGACCCGAACGCAGGCAAGTGGATTGGTGTCGGCGGTCATCTCGAGGAGG
>DCGJ01000049.1:1618-18221 GCA_002315495.1 Lachnoclostridium sp. UBA1781
GTGTACGGCGAGAAGTTTTGGAGGAAACCGGCTACACCTTGGAGTCCGTAGAAAAATGCGGGGAAATTATCTTTGATGCTGCCAACTGGCCTTTGGAGCTTATGCACCTCTATCGCGCCTATGGTCCGACCGGGGAGCAGATTGATTGTAACGAGGGCGAGCTTCGGTGGATCCCGATTTCCGAAGTTATGACACTTCCTCTTTGGGAGGGCGACAAGGTGTTTTTAGCGCGGATGATTGAAGGGGAATGTGACATCCGGTTGCGTCTGGTTTACGATGGGGAGGACCGGTTGGTAAAGGTGGAAGAGGTTTAGTTCAGGCGTTTAAGGGATAATAAGAGCTGTCGATATGTTGAATAAGACCTATTATTTGTGGGGGAATCGGAAATGATTGATATAGATTATAAGAAATTGTCTCTAATAGCCATAGATTCAAAATATCGTAATTTGATGGCAGAAGATACAAGTGAAGTGCTTTCAAACTATTTGTATATGATGTCAAACCTAAATGCAGATATAAACAAATGGTCAGCGGCTGAAACGGCAATGGAAAATTGAAGAATTAACCAAAGATAAAGAAGATAACTATAATAGAATTAACTCTTTAGAGCAAGAGATAGAAAATTAAAGATGCAAATTATTGACATGAAATCGGATTTGTAGTAATCTTCAAGTAGATAAATAGATTACGTCGAAGGACGATGATATTGAACGTACGCCGAAGGGCAAGGACACCTATCATGGTGTCCATTTTTTGCATAAAAACAGTCGCCACCCACAAAAACATAAAAATAAGAAGCATAAGAAATGATTGCTCATTTTTATGCTTCTTTTAGTTTTCATCCTAAGTTGTGACGCTCCTAAGCATTAGGCCTGTGGTGCAGCTGCTGCCGGAGCAGGTTCGGTGGTGGTATCTTCCGCATTTAACGAATCCATACTCTTATCCGGGTGCTTTGCATAGAGATACTTCAAAGCAATCGGAGTAACGATGGAGGAAACGATAATCAGAAGAATAACGGCGGTGAAGTATTCGGAGGAAATGAGTCCTACCGAGAGACCCTTCTGGGAAATGATGAGCGCAACCTCGCCACGTGTCATCATACCAACACCAATCTTCAGAGAATCGTGAATATCAAAACGGCAAAGCTTCGCGCAGAAGCCACAGCCGATAATCTTTGTCAAAAGAGCAACGATAACAAACAGGATGGAGAAAATCAGCAAAGAGCTATTTGTTGCACTGATGCTGGTCTTAATACCGATACTTGCAAAGAATACCGGTCCGAACAGCATATAGGAGTTGATGTCCATCTTGCGGGCAATGTATTCACTATCATGAAGGTTGCAAAGAATAATACCAGCAGTGAATGCACCGGTAATATCTGCGATGCCGAAGAACTCCTCTGCGGCAAATGCGCAGAACAGGCAGAGAGCCAAACCTGCAATCGGAATACGACGGGTATGTGGATTCTTCCTGTCGTACCACTTCATTGCACGGTAAGCTGCGTAACCGAAAATGATGGCACATGCAAAGAACATGACGGTGTTCTTAATGGTGGTTAACGGGCTGATGGTGGTGTCCTTCAAACCAAGAACGAAGGTCAGAACCATAATACCGATCATGTCATCGATGATAGCGGCACTCAAAATGGTGGTGCCGACCTTTCCTCGAAGGAATCCAAGCTCGCGAAGCGCCTCAACAGTGATGCCAACGCTTGTCGCTGTCATGATACATCCGACGAACACAGCCTGATAGAATTCCTGACCGCTGAAGGAATGAACTCCATAGTACAGCATGTACAATGCGGTACCTCCGGCCATTGGCACAAATACGCCAAAGCAGGCGATTAAGGTGGAAATCAAGCCGGTTTTTGCGAGACTTCGAAGATCCGTCTCCAAACCTGCGGAGAACATAATCAGAACGACACCGATTTCCGCCATGGTAACGAGGAAATCCGAGGTGTCTACAAGACCCAATACACTCGGACCAATCAACAGTCCGGCGATAATTTCACCGACAACCTGTGGAGCTTTTAATTTTCGCGCAAGAATGCCAAATAATTTTGCAGAGACAATAATCACTGCCAAGTCCAAAAATACGCGGTAATTCATAGGAAATACGTCCTTTCCTCCTTAATATTTATACCGAGAATGATTTTATAGCAAAAAAATAAAAATGCAATAGGTATTTATATTGAATTTTACCAAACTTTAGTGTAAAATTTGGTCATAGTGTACCATTCTATTTGGGGAAGAAAACGGAACGATGGACATACTCTCATATTCCGTTGGAAAGGTGTAGAAATCAATGAACATTGGGCTGATCGCAGATGATACAAGAAAAGCGCTGATGCAGAATCTTTGCATCGCATATAAAGGCATTCTTTGTAAACACGAGTTGTATTCCACCGGTGTTACGGGACGTATGATTGAAGAAGCAACGAACCTTCACATTCATAAGTTTTTATCCGGCTCTCTTGGTGGTGAGCAGCAGCTTGCCATGATGATTGAACAGAATCAGCTCGACATGGTAATCTTCCTGCGTAACATTGATCGCACCGTGAATTATGAGATGCAGTTTAATTATGTTATTCCTCTCTGTGACCAGTACAGTATTCCGCTGGCAACGAACATTGCGACGGCTGAGATGCTGTTAAAGGGAATGAATAACGGCGACCTGGAGTGGAGAGCACTGTACCGCTAGGCCGCATTTACAAAATACTTGAAGGATACGGGATGAGGCGAAGGTCTCATCCCTTTTTTTCTCCGATGGCTTGACAATGTTGATATTTGTGGTAATATCAATGTACTTATTGTGTACTCGTGTATACAATATGTTTATGAGCGAGTGATTATGTTATATAATATTATTTTAAAAATGCCGGACAGCCGGCGGGAGGTGCAGAATGGCAAAACCGATGCTTGAACTGAGCGAAGAGCGGGAAAAGGATTTTGAGTTCCTGTTGAACGAGTGTCTGAATACCGGTAAAATCGATCAGAACCTTTATGTTGAGTACGATGTAAAAAGAGGTCTCCGTGATTCCAACGGTGCCGGTGTATTGACCGGTCTTACCGAGGTTTCCGATGTTATCGGAACGAAGATGGTAAACGGCAAGAAGCTTCCGACGGAGGGTGAACTGTACTATCAGGGCTACAGTGTACAGGAAATGGTGAAAGGTCTTCAGGGCAGACGCTATGCGTTTGAGGAGGCCACCTATTTGCTTTTGTTTGGTGCCCTTCCGAATGAGCAGGAGTTGAAGGACTTCATCGGGATCATCACCGATTATCAGTACCTTCCGAACAAGTTTATTCGTGACGTAGTCATGAAGGCTGCCAATGCGAACATTATGAACGCACTCCAGAAGTGTGTTCTTACGCTCTATAACTACGATGATGAGGCTGAGAATATTGATTCGGAAACTGTTTTGAAGCAGTCCATGAACCTGATTGCAAAGCTTCCGGTTATTTCGATTTACGCATACTGGTCTTATCTGCATTTCCGTAAGGATGAGAGCCTGATTATTCGTAATCCTAACCCGGATTATTCCACTGCTGAGAACATTCTCGCTATGCTTCGTGAGGACGGCAAATTCACGCCACTCGAAGCAGCGGTACTTGATATCTGTCTTGTTATTCATGCAGAGCATGGTGGCGGTAACAACTCCACCTTTACCACTCACGTAGTTACTTCCTCGGGAACCGATACGTATTCTGCAATGGCAGCGGCAATCTCTTCTCTGAAGGGCTATCGTCATGGTGGTGCTAACCTGAAGGTTCGTCGCATGTTCGAGGATTTGAAGGCGAATATCACCGACTGGAAGGATGAGGAGCAGATTCGTGGTTATCTCGAGAAGGTAGTGACGAAGCAGGCATTTGACAAGACCGGTCTTGTATATGGTATCGGCCATGCGGTATACACCCTGTCCGACCCGCGTCAGGTGATTCTTCGCGGCTATGCACAGAAGCTTGCCGAAGAGAAGGGCCGCACCGATGAGCTCGAGCTGTACTTTGCAGTGGAGCGTATTGCGAAGGAGGTCATCAGCGAGCACCGTCATCTGTTCAAGCCGCTTTGTGCAAATGTGGACTTCTACAGCGGTTTTGTATATGATATGCTCGGTATTCCGGAAGAGCTTTACACACCAATCTTCGCCATCTCCCGTATCAGCGGTTGGTCCGCACATCGCCTCGAGGAGATTATTAACGACGGTAAGATTATCCGTCCGGCTTACAAGTACGTAGGTACCCACAAGGAATACTACGAGTTGGCTGAGCGTAATTTTGATTAATACGACCGACAGGGAGCTGCGAAAGTAGCTCCCTTTTTTCTGTGGAAAATGCTCCCCAAGTGTGATATAGTAGAGCCGAAAAAGGGACTTAGTCGGCATTTTCCGACATATCGTGAAAGGAGCGCAGATATGGATACGAAGATGATAACGTTGGATCGAGCCCATTTGCAGGATTCGGATTTTACGGAAGCGGCAGCTTTGTTGCAGGCCGGAGAACTTGTGGCATTCCCGACAGAGACCGTATATGGTCTTGGAGGCGATGCGCTGGACCCTTCTGCATCCGCGAAGATTTATGCGGCAAAGGGCAGACCTTCCGACAATCCGCTCATCGTCCACATTTGCGATGTGAAGGCGCTCGAAAAGCTTGCAAGCACGGTTCCGGAGGAAGCCTACCTTCTGGCAGAGAAGTTCTGGCCGGGTCCGCTGACGATGGTGTTACCGAAGAGTGATTTGGTCCCGAAGGAAACTACGGGAGGTCTCTCAACCGTTGCGATTCGTATGCCGAGCGACGAAATTGCCCGGGAATTGATTCGCATTTCCAATACATATATTGCTGCTCCTTCGGCAAATGCGTCCGGTCGCCCGAGCACGACCCGTGCCGAGCATGTGATGGAAGATTTAGAGGGACGAATACCGCTTATTTTAGATGGTGGACCGGTGCAGATTGGTTTGGAATCCACGATTGTGGACCTGACCGGTGAAGTACCGATGATTCTGCGTCCGGGATACATTACCCTTGAGATGCTGTCCGAAGTGATTCCGAATGTTACTTATGACCCGGCGGTATTGAAACATGAAAAACAGGATAATATTGTTGCAAAAGCACCGGGAATGAAGTATCGTCATTATGCTCCGAAGGGAGAATTAACCATCTTCGAGGGAGACCTCGACCGCGTCGTCGGAAAGGTTGCAACGGAAGCCTATCATGCTGCTTTGGAAGGGCATGTGGTAGCGGTGCTTTGCTCGGAAGAAACGAGAGAGCGTTATGCCAGAGGTAACTTATATCTTGTGACCGTGGGAGCCCGCGAGTCGGAAGAGAGCATTGCAGCCAATCTGTTCCATGCGTTAAGAGAGTGTGACCATCTTGGGGCGGACCGCATTTTCGGAGAAAGCTTTCCGGAGCACGGGGTAGGACAGGCGATTATGAATCGTCTGATGAAGGCTGCCGGCTATCGAATTGAGGAGGCGTAGGGTATGACCTTTGAGAGAATTATCTTTTTGTGCAGAGATAACGCATCCTTGAGCCCGATGGCGGAGAGTATCTTCATATCCGCTTACGGGGGAACGCCTGTGTACGTAGCATCGCGTGGCATGGTCGTACTATACGAAGCGCCGCTCAATCCGAAAATTGAAACCGTTCTCGCGAATCATGAGCTTCGGCCGGTACGACAGACTACGATGGAGATTAAAAAAGAAGAACTGACGGGTGTCACTTTGGTCGTCGCGATGACGAGCGAAATGCGCTCCCTGTTTAAGAAAACGTATCCGAATATTGCCTGCTATTCGCTTCATACATTGGCGGGCGAAGAGAAGGATCTGAAGAATCCTTATGGCGGAAGTCTGATGGACTACGAGGAGTGTTACAATGACATTGTTCGTATGATTCGAAAGGCGATTCCGACGTTAGAGGAGATGAACCAGGGTAACGCACAGTCCGAGCATTTGGCCGGATTGTTTGAAAATGAGGGAAGCATTGTCTAGAAGGATGCTTCCATATCCGTGACAGCACGGTGTCTATAATTGAAAGTCTGCATGGAGGGTTTGCGGACTTCACATAAATTCATTTGGAGGACAAAGTAATGATAGCACTTGGATGTGACCATGGCGGTTATGAACTGATGCAGGAGGTTAAGGCATTTCTTGACAAGAAGGGCTGGGAATATAAGGACTTCGGAACCGATTCGACGGCTTCCACCGATTATCCGATTTATGCAAAGCGTGTCGGTAAGGCAATTCAGTCCGGCGAATGCGAGAAGGGTATTCTCATTTGTGGAACCGGTATTGGTATCTCCATTACCGCAAACAAGATGAAGGGCATTCGTTGCGCACTTTGCCATGATGTCTTCAGTGCAGAGGCAACCCGTCTTCATAATGACACTCAGATTGTAGCTATGGGCGGACGTGTGGTAGGCGCAGGACTGGCACTCAAGATTGTGGAGACCTTTCTTACAACGCCATTTTCCAATGACGAGAGACACATTCGCAGAATCAATCAGATGGAATCGGAAGAGTAAGCTTACTGCGGGGGAGTGTGTATGTTTTTTGAGATTCGGGATAATCTGACGGAGATTGATGTAAAGAAAATCAACAAAAAAATTCTGTCGGTCGGCTTTGTGAGTAGTGAAGAGCTGCTGGAAATCGGTGGACGATTGGGACTGGACCAGGATACCATCGAAGCGAGTCAGAAGGCCAATCCGCTGTTTCGTACCGGCGTGGACGTTCGAGAGAACTATACCTTTACCGAGCTCCGTGTGGTGAACAGTGACGGACACGAGGATTTCATTTCCATCTATCTTCTGGAGAATCTGCTTTTGATTGTGGATATTGTGGACGAGGATAACTCCACCAAGAATACGTTTTTGAAAGCCTTGAAGCGTTACCCGGGTTCGAAGCTTTGTGCGGAGCGGCTGGTATCCTATTTTATTGAAGGTCTGCTTTCGGACGGTAACAAGATTGCGGAAGAACTCCGAAACGATATGACTGAGATGGAAGAGGACATTGTGAACGGAAATGCGGACAAGGACTTTAACAGCGAACTGCTTGACCTTAAGAAGCGCATTTTGAAGTATTACAATTACTATGGTCAGATTTTGGATATTGCCGAGACGTTAGAGGAGAACGACAACGAGATTCTTGACAATGACCGTCTCTTTTATATCAGCAACTTAACGGGCAAGGTATCCCGCCTGAAGGACGATATGAACTCGTTAAATGAAGTGTGCGACCACATTCAGGATGCGTATGCGGCGCTTCTTGATCAACGCATGAACAATACAATGAAGATCTTCACGATTATCACGACGATTTTCTTTCCACTCACGATTATTGTGGGATGGTACGGTATGAATTTTCAAAATATGCCGGAACTTACCTGGAAGTATGGTTATCTCTATGTGACAATTCTGTCGGTGCTGATTGTGCTGCTGCTTGTTATTATCGGAAAAAAGAAGAAATGGTTTTAGTTTTCTCTTGGCAGGAATAAATTAGTTGACAATATATATATATATATATAATGGGGTGTGGTTTACAGCGCGTATTTGTTGTAATCAAAATCTTTATTGAAAGGTAACCACACTATGAAAAACAAAACATTGCTACAAAAGTAATAGCGGGATTTCTTGTACTGACATTGATGATTTCAGTATTTATTATCAATGTTAATACAGCTTCTGCCGGAGAATGCGATTTCCAAAATGAGACGGTAAAGTATAAGTCTTCTGCCTACTCAAAGTATGTCGCGCAAAAGAAAGAGTATGAAGTTTATGTTAAGTATTATTTGAGTAATCTGGGAATAGGAAAGGGCGACGCATTAGGAATTGCAACAATTAGAAGCTTTTGTTTAGTTCCAAAAGCACGAAGTACAGATGATAATAAATATCATAACATAATTGCTTATGAGTGTGAAATGGATTGCTACAAGGTTTCCTCGAAAAGGTACATTCAGGGAACAATGGAATATGCTTCTGTTGGATTCAAAACACCGGGAGCAACAACAAGAGTATGCGCACCCTACTCTTCAATGATTACCTGCAATGTGAGTCAGGAATCAACAACCACATCCAAGGTGGATTTTAGCGTTAGTGGAGGTGTTTCTAAGAATAACGCAGGTAAAACAAGTGAAGTAAAAGGAACGCTAGCGGGCGGAGTCTCAAGCGTGGTATCCAATTCGTTTAGCTTTGAATCAAACGGATTAGCTTTGACACAAACAAAAAATAATGGTGATGGGTTTGCAACTTGGGATTATAACTATGTTCCTAAAGGGAATGTGGAGACTGATGCATGGTTAAGGGGAACTCATTATACTGCCGGCTTGGTAGGGTATGTTACAGATACGAATGCATCGATGACAGGAAAGAAAATGCAGTTTTCTTATGAAATTCATTTTGGGGCACAGTATTATGCAGGGGGCGATGAAGGAGAAAGAATTGGCGATTTTTCGTGGTTTTCAACTAACTACGATATCGGCTATTGTAAGGGGACAGGAACATTTTCTTATTAATTGCAAAGGATGGTGGATAGTATTAAGAGGTTTATTTGGATTAGTCTGGCATTGTTACTTATTGCTGGCGGAATTATCGTTTGGTGGAAAATGGATTTGTTCGCTGACGATTCACAAAGTGATGAGGCAAAGCAAGTTGAAGGGGATGGCGTAGATATTATCGTCTATGGAAACCTCGAATCTACGGATCACGTAAAATATAGAACAGTAGAATCGCTGGGCAGGGAATCATTTGGAATTGAGAATTCGAACCAGCATCATTTCCTGGTAATTTATGATCCTGACGGTAAACTGGATTTTAAAATGGATGAGTTAGTCTCGTTGAGAGATTTATGCCTAAATGAGTATCTTGACCTGATTTATATTGGCGAATCCTTTTCGAAATTTCAGGAAGCAGGTTTTTTTTCCAGTTGCGAGGATGATGATCCAACAGGTTTCTTTTTTGATGGATACCAGTTTCATGTATCGGGCAATCCATATACTTTCGATGGGGAGGCCTGGGTCAATCCGGATGAACCAGACACCTATTATAGTAATCCGTTTATAACCTGGTTTTATGCTGATGATGCGAAGGCGGAACGGAAAAATGAGGAAGCCGTTTGGCGTTGGATATATAGGTATTGTTTGAAGGAGCGTAAGGACAATTAAACGGAAAGGAGAAAGGCTGTTACTATGTTGACAGCCTTTATTTATGATTACAGTATCAAATCTATGTAAAACATATTATTCGAAAAACGAAGAGCCGGTCGTAGCCATAAACCAGGTTAATCTGTCCTTTGCGGATACGGGACTTGTCTCGATAGTCGGACCAAGTGGATGTGGAAAAACAACTTTGCTGAATATTCTTGGAGGAATGGATAATGCATCCTCCGGATCTGTTATGTACAATGGAGTAGATATTGAAACGTTTTCTGAATTGGATTGGGATATTTACCGGTCACATAATCTTGGGTTTGTATTTCAAAGTTGCAATTTAATTGATGAGCTATCTGTTCAGAAGAATCTTGAGTTACCTCTTCTTTTGAAATCAAGGGATGTCATAACGGAGTCGAATGAACGGGTCAATTCATTGGCAGAACGATTTGGAATGTCAGAATTGTTATCAAAAAAAGTGAAGCATCTCAGCGGAGGGCAGAAGCAAAGGGTGGCAATCCTTAGAGCAATTGTAAAGAATCCGAGGATAGTATTGGCAGATGAACCCACCGGTAATTTGGACAGAGATAACAGTCGACGGGTATATGAACTGCTTAAAACTATATCAAAAAGCTGTTTGGTTGTAGTTGTATCGCATGATCGTGAACTATCGGGGGAGTATTCCGATAGAATTATTCATTTGTCATATGGAGAAGTAATCCGTGATGAAACAAAGAGTGCAGAAACAGGAAAAATAAACCGTGAGGCAAAAGAAACCACAAAAGAAATCACAAAAGAAATCACGAAAGAAACCAAGTCTGCCTCGTTGCCGCTTTCGTTTTGTGCTTCGTTTGCATTGGAGTCATTTAAGTCTCGATTTATTAGATTTTTCATTGCATTATCCATGATGGCGATTTCGATGACACTAATATTACTTTTTACTATATGCGCATTTAATAATCGAGAAGGAATTCTGACAAAATACATAAGAGAAAAGAATAATAACCTTTACAATGTTTATCTCCCGGTTGACACAATCTATGCGGGGTATTTGGGGAATAATAGTAAACAGATAAAAAATGGTATTGAATTGGTTGAACTGCTAGATAATGGTTTGGGAGAAGAGCAAATCATATTTGTCAATGATTATGCTACAGTCGAATACCAAGATAATTTGGATGAAGTTGTTTTTTTGGGAACTAATACATCTTCTGAGATTCTCGCGGACTACCAACTAGAGAATAATCAGGTTATTGTTAATCGCATATATGCGTCCAGTAATAATATTTCTGAATACAACCTTCCAATAATGGTGAAAGTTGATAACGTAGATGTTCAAATAGTTGGGATTTCGGATTATGAAGTTGGGGATAAAAAACAGGGTGTTATTCTTGGAAACAAGACCTTATGGCTTGTCTTATCTCAAGCATATATTGAGGAGTTGAAGGGAATCGATATTGTGGGGTCGGGAGGAGCAAATGAAATAGCGGAGAGCGTAGTTTCCTTTAGTAGTATTGATTCTCTTCAAGGCGGGATTGTTGTCGGACATCTTCCGGTCAATGGAAATGAAGTTGCTGTTTCTGAAAACTATATTCTGACGCGCGGAAGAAATGCTGAGAACATACTTGGACAAAAGTTTTATACATACAATCTCCGTGAACAAAAGTTCGGAAATTCTTATTATGATATTATTAATCTCTGGGACATTGTAGGAGAAAAAATGACCGTTACGGGTGTTGTTGATGGTGATTATGATTACTACTTTAGTGAAAACACCTATAATGCTATTGTGGAAAAAGCCGGGCACTACCAAGGACGGGTAGCATTTGTCTGTAACAAAAGTCAATTGAAAAAGACGATTTCTATAGTGGAAAAAAGTGGTGCTAGAATTGATGATGTCAATTTGAATGAGTTATACTCATTATGGGATGAGCTAAGTGAAATATTACCGGCTCTATTATTAGGAATCTTTACGATGGGGGTGCTTACGTTATTGCAAATGATATCCGTTTTTTCATACAGTATTAAGGACAGTGAGCATCAAATTGGTATATTTCGTTCTTTAGGTGTTCCACAAAAGAATATAAATGTAATTTGGGGATTGGAAAGTATAACTATCACTGTTTTAGCTGAGCTGTTGGCATCAGTGGGAGCGGCATTTCTCATATTTTGGCTTAATCAATACTACAAAGATACGATTTTATGTGGAGTTAATGTGAACCTTATCCAACCAAAATTGATTGTATGGTTTTTGTGTCTCGGAACCATTTTGTTTCTGTACAACATGGTGGTATTGATTCCACTTAGACGAGTAAAAAAGAAAAAAATCATCAGCTTGTTGCTAAATGAATAGTATTTAAGTAAAAAAGGGGACTGCAATTTCATTGCAGCCCGCTTTTTTTAATATAAATTGTACTTCCAATCCGAAGGGGGAAGCTGGCCCTTTTCGGCCGCATTGAGAATATCGGTAAAGGTTCCGAATTTGCCGGCGTAGATGACATGAAGCAGACGATCCGCCTTTTTCAGCGCATCCGAAATATATTCCGGGGTGATGCTGCCTTTTGCCAGTACATCCCCGGCCTCGTCTAAGTCGAGAAGACGAACGGACCCGTCCGGGAAGACAACAACATCAATGAGAAGATCAACGAAAATGGTGCCGCCCGAAGGGTGGGACTCCGTGGTGATGATATCGCAGTACCAGTACAGTAATTCTCCGGCCGCATTTAGAAATTTGCTAACCTTAAAACCCTGCTTCGGAAGATAAAGGCTGTATCCGGCCGCCAGGTCCTTTCGCGGGCGGAAGGTCTTCCAACTCGTGAGAAGAATCTCTTCATTCTCAAAGAGAATCACATCGTCTTTCAGACAGACGCATTCCTCCGGAAGAAAACGTTTGCGGTAATACATGGAGGCTAATTTTTGATTTTCGGATTGCACATTACTCATATGATTGTCTCCTTTTGGGAAAACGAAAACCGATGAATGATTTGTTCTTATTAGTATACCACACGAAGTTGGAAATAGAAACAGAACTTTTTGATTATTTCTCTATGGTAAGGAGATATCCGAAATGCCCGAAAAACGGACAAAAAAATTGGTCATCAAGTATAAAATGACTATAGACACATTGTTTATACTTATGTTATAATTTTGCCCAAATGGGCCTATAAGCAATCGCAAGGCCGAGGCTTTTTCGTATTGCTTGCGGGAGGCGTGAATATGGGGAACCGAAAGATTCTGCAAACCTTGTTTTTAGTTACCCAGTTGGGGCTTTCCATGCTGGCACCGATTGGACTCGGTGCGGTGGTCGGCATTTTGCTGGATCGGAAGCTGGGAACGACCTATTGGGTTGTAATCTTACTGTTTCTCGGAATTCTGGCCGGCTTTCGGAACTGCTGGAAATTGCTGCGAAAGCATATGCCTGCGGACGACCCTGTGAGAGTCGTTCCGAGCGGAAAGAGAGAGCATCTGTCAGAGGCGGAGCTTGAGTTTCGCAGGTGGCAGGAGGCACATAAGTCGGAGGAATCCGATAACAAAACCCTGCACAACGGAGGAGAGAATTGATGGGAAACCGTGGTGCGAAGATGGGAATCTCCGGAATGTTAAAGGAGATGTTTACCGATACTCCCGAGGAGATGGTATCGACCGAAGAGGTGGATGCGAAGCTTCTTCAGGAGGAAATCGACGAGAAAGGCGAGGACCTGGTGCTTCTCGAAGAAGAGGAGGACAAGGTCGTTGACTATATTGAAGCCGGGAGTGAGAGGGCACTTTTGGAGGAAGAGGACGCGAGGAGAACGATGAAGAAGATGCTCCAAAGCGTTGTCGGGCTCTGTGTAATCTTACTTTTGGGATGCATTTTCACCTCGCATCCCGCGCGCTACGCTTTGGGTGTGGCAATCGGCTGCGGACTATCCGTTCTGTTTCTGATCTGGATGTTCCGCTCGGTGGAGCGTTCCCTGTCCGGGGACAAGGATGCGTCACGATATATGCGTGCGCAGGCAGGACTTCGTTATCTGGTCTGCTTTTTGGTGCTGGCAGCGGCCGGCTATCTGGAAAAGCAAGTGTGGCCGAACGAAGGAAATGCGCTGTTATTCGGCGCAATATTCGGACTGCTTACCGTGAAGATTGCGGCATTTATCTATCCGCTTTTGGAACGGTTTAGAAAATAGAGAAAGGAAGGTGATTCGGTGAATCTTGGAAGCTTACTGCTTCTTAGAACCGGCTTGACAGGTTTGGGAGCCGGAACAAATTTCATTGAAAGAGACAGCTCCTTGGATATCGGTATTAACGGATATGCAAGTGTAGATATTGCCGGACATACATTTTGGTTTACCAATACGCATGTGGCAATCATTCTGATTCTCATCACTTTGACCATCCTTGCGATTATCGCTAATCGCATCATTCGGAAGGCCAACCCGTATGAGAAGCCGGGAGCTGTGTTAAACGTCATTGAGCTGATTGTGGAGGCTATTGACGGCATGACAAAATCGGGTATGGGAGAGAAGCATTTTATGAGCTTTTCCAACTACATCGGTACGCTGTTTATCTTTATTTTCTGCAGCAGTATCTCCGGTCTGTTCGGACTTCGTCCGCCGACCGCCGATTATGGTGTAACCTTCGGCTTGGCGATTATTTCCTTCGTCTTGATTCACTACAATGGATTCAAGTACCAGAAGATGCGCCACATCACCGATTTGTTCCACCCGTTGCCGCTTACACCGATTAACATTATCGGTGAAATCGCAACCCCAATCTCCATGTCGCTTCGTCTCTTTGGTAACATTCTTTGCGGTACGGTCGTTATGGCCATTGTGTACAGCCTGTTGCCAAAGGTTATGCTGTGGTTCTGGCCGGGCGCGCTTCACGCCTACTTCGACCTGTTCTCAGCAGCGATTCAGTCCTATGTATTCTGTTTGCTCACGATGGTATTCATCTCGAACAACTTTGATGATTAGGACACTTGAAATTTAAGAAGCATTTTCAACCGACGGAAGTCGGACATTCAAACAACAAATAATAATCTTAGGAGGATTACAGTATGAACGAGTTTTTCGTAAAAGGTATGGCTTGTCTTGGTGCAGGCATCGCAATGATCGCAGGTATGGGTCCTGGTATTGGTCAGGGTTACGCAGCAGGTCAGGGTGCTTCCGCAGTAGGTCGCAACCCGGGTGCTAAGGGTACCATCATGTCCACCATGATTCTTGGCCAGGCCGTTGCAGAGACCACCGGTCTTTACGCATTGGTTGTAGCTATCATCTTGATTTTCGCAAACCCGATGTTCTAATCGAACACCCTTGGAGGATAAAACGTGAGCAGTTTCGTAACAACGGGCCTTAGCTTTTTGGCTGAGGACTCCATTGGAAAACAATTAAAAGACCGAATCTTCGGACTGGACCTTCAGGTTCTCTTCGATTCCGTGATTTTGGGCTGCGCCGTATTGTTCCTGTTCTTTTTACTTTCTTATCTTGTATTTAACCCGGCAAGAGAGCTGCTTAAGAAGCGTCGTGAAAAGATTCAGAGCGACTTAGACAGTGCCGCAAAGGATAAGGAAGAAGCCCTTGCCTTTAAGAACGAATACAGTGAACGTCTTGCCGATGTCGAGAAGGATGTTGAGCAGATGATGATTGACGGTAAGAAGAAGGCACAGAAGAAGGAGCAGGTGATCATCGATGAGGCAAATGCTGAGGCAAAGCGCATCGTTGACCGTGCTACCCGTGAGGCAGAGCAGGAGAAGTTGAAAGCCCAGGATGAGATGAAGACCGAGATGGTTGACATCGCAGCAGCAATGGCCGGTCGCTTCATATCCGCATCGTTGGATGAGAAGCAGCAGGAAGAACTGGTCCAGAAGACGCTGCAGGAAATGGGTGAAAAGACATGGCAGGATTAGTATCAAGAACCTATGGTCATGCACTTTTCTCCTTAGCCGAGGACGAATTCTGTATCCGTGAAATCGCGGAAGAGGCAGAGGTCATCAGCGAGGTGTTAAAGGAGAACCCGGACGTGTTCCGCTTCTACGACAACCCGCAGATTTCATCCGCGGAAAAGGCCGCATTTACCGAAACCTGTTTTAAAAACAAGGTAAGTAGTAAGATGACCGGCTTTTTGCTTTCCGTTGTGGCTAACGGCAGACAGAAAGAGCTTCCCGCTATTTTGGAGGAATTCCGCAGCGAGGTAAGAGAATATTATAAAATCGGTGTTGCCTATGTTACAACCCCGATGGAGCTTTCCGAAGAATGGAAGAAGAAGGTGCAGCAGCGCCTGCTTGATACCACCTCTTATGAGAGCTTCGAGATGCACTACGAAATCGACAAGAGTTTGATTGGCGGTATGCGTGTGCGTATTGGAGACCGAGTAATGGATTCCAGTATTAAAACCCAGCTTGGCCGAATGACCAAGGAATTACAGCAGGTTCAGATTTAATGCCTTTGGGCGTTAGAAAGGTAGGAACAAACTTTGAGTTTGAAACCGCAGGAAATCAGTTCCGTTATCAAGGAACAGATTAATCGATACAGTACAATACTTGAGGTTACCGATGTTGGTACCGTAATCCAGGTTGCAGACGGTATCACCCGTATCTATGGCTTGAAAAATGCCATGCAGGGTGAGCTGCTCGAATTCCCGGGCGAAGTATACGGCATGGTAATGAACCTCGAGGAAGACAACGTAGGTGCCGTTCTTTTGGGCGATTCCTCTTCGATTCGCGAAGGTGATCAGGTGAAGACCACCGGTCGAGTAGTAGAGGTTCCGGTCGGCGATTGCATGCTTGGCCGTGTTGTAAATGCACTTGGTCAGCCAATCGATGGCAAAGGACCGATCGATGCTAAGAACTATCGCCAGATTGAGCGAGTTGCATCCGGCGTTATCTCCCGTAAGTCCGTAGACACCCCGCTTCAGACCGGTATTAAGGCAATTGACTCCATGGTGCCGATCGGTCGTGGACAGCGTGAGTTGATTATCGGTGACCGTCAGACCGGTAAGACCGCTATCGCACTTGATACCATCATTAACCAGAAGAAGGAAAATGTGAAGTGTATCTATGTTGCAATCGGTCAGAAGGCTTCTACCGTTGCCAACATTGTTAAGACTTTGAATGAGTACGGTGCAATGGATTACACTACCATCGTAGCCGCAACCGCAAGTGAGTTGGCACCGTTACAGTATATTGCACCTTATGCAGGCTGTGCAATTGGTGAAGAGTGGATGGAAAATGGTCAGGACGTTCTCATCATTTACGATGATTTGTCCAAGCATGCAACCGCATACCGTACCCTGTCCCTCCTTCTCAAGAGACCGCCGGGGCGTGAGGCATATCCTGGTGATGTCTTCTATCTCCACTCCAGACTGCTGGAGCGTGCAGCAAGACTTTCCGATAAGCTCGGTGGTGGTTCTCTGACCGCACTTCCGATTATCGAAACCCAGGCAGGCGATGTATCCGCATACATTCCGACCAACGTAATTTCCATTACCGA
>DCGJ01000049.1:18359-18482 GCA_002315495.1 Lachnoclostridium sp. UBA1781
ATTAAGGCAATGAAGAAGATTGCCGGCCCGATTCGTATTGAGCTCGCTCAGTATCGTGAGTTGGCCGCATTTTCCCAGTTTGGTTCCGATCTCGATCAGGATACCAAGGAAAAGCTTGCACAG
>DCGJ01000049.1:18547-20308 GCA_002315495.1 Lachnoclostridium sp. UBA1781
AGCAGCCACAGTACAAGCCAATGCCGGTTGAATATCAGATTATCATCATTTACGCCGCAACCAAGAAGTATCTTCTTGACATTCCGGTAGCTGAGATTTTGAGCTTTGAGAGTGAGCTTTCCGAGTACATCGATACGAAGTATCCGGAGATTCCGGAGAGCATTCGCACGAACAAGGTCATCGACGAAGAGTGCGAGGCTAAGCTTAAGAAGGCAATCGAGGAATGTAAGGCAAACCGCAAATAATACAGAATACCCGATTTAACGGACAGGAAAGGAGGACGCAGCAATGGCTTCGATGCGAGACATCAAACGGCGCAAGGGTAGTATCCAAAGCACCGGTCAGATTACAAAAGCAATGAAACTCGTATCTACGGTTAAGTTGCAAAAGGCGAGAGGAAGAGCGGAAGAATCCAAGCCGTATTTTAATCACCTCTACCAGACCTTGACGTCCATTATGGATAAGTCCACACCGGATATTCGTGAAAAGTACACTGTCGGCGATCCGAATGCCAAGAAGGCCGTGATTTTGATTTCTTCCAATCGTGGTTTGGCAGGCGGTTACAACTCCAATGTTGTAAAGCTGATTACCAACAGTGACATCTTTACCCCGGACAACACCTGGGTATATGCTGTCGGACGTAAAGGCAGAGATGCACTTGCAAGAAAAGGGTTTACCATTAAGGAAGACCTGTGCGAAGTGATGAACCAGCCGCTTTACAGCGACGCTGCCGATATCGGTAAGATGGTAATGGACGAGTTTGAGCAGGGAAATGTCGGAGAGATTTATGTCGCATTTACGATTTTCCGTAATACCGTAAGTCATATCCCAACCCTCCTAAAGCTTATGCCAACGGATGACATTCCGGACGATCCAAATGTGCCTCAGGCCCAGATGAACTACGAGCCAAGCCCGGAGGAAGCACTGAAGATGATTATGCCAAAGTACATCAGCGGCGAAATCTACGGTGCCCTTATTGAAGCTTTGGCCAGTGAAAATGGTGCCCGTATGCAGGCAATGGACAACGCAACAAATAACGCAGAAGAGATGCTTGATCACCTGACCTTGCAGTACAACCGTGCAAGACAGAGTGCGATTACACAGGAGATTACTGAAATCATTGGTGGAGCTAATGCCTTGGCGGATTAAGTGTCAAGGAGTTGATTAGCGGTGACCGCCAAGGCATCGTCTTTAGCCGTCTACAGCGCAAGCGCTATAGCCGTCTAAAGCACATGGCGGATTAAGTGTCAAGGAGTTGATTAGCGGTGACGGCGAGCGCATCGTCATTAGCCGATTAAGCATTGAATAACACTAATAAATGAAGGAGGTTGTGATGGCAGATACAACCACAGGTAAAATTGTACAGATCGTCGGTGCCGTTTTGGATATCCGTTTTGATGGTGGAAACCTTCCGGAGATCTACGACGCAATCGAGATTACAAGAAAGAACGGCGAGAAGCTGACCGTTGAGGTTGCCCAGCATTTGGGTGATGACACGGTTCGTTGTATTGCAATGGGACCTACCGACGGACTGGTTCGCGGTATGGAAGCAGTTGCTACCGGTAACCCGATTATGGTTCCGGTAGGTGAGAATACCCTCGGCCGTTTGTTTAACGTTCTTGGTCAGCCTATCGATGAAAAGGATGCACCGGAGGGTGTTGAATATTATCCGATTCACAGACCGGCTCCGGACTTCGCAGAGCAGTCCACTGAGACCGAGATTTTGGAAACCGGTATTAAAGTCGTTGACCTTCTTTGCCC
>DCGJ01000066.1 GCA_002315495.1 Lachnoclostridium sp. UBA1781
TAGCTACCTCCTTAGTTATTTAAATTCGAGTTTCCTTATCTTTCAGCGCAAGATATACCGCCGGCACTTCTCTTTTAAGTTTTTTTGCTCTCTCTTTTAAGGTCATTTCTAATCACCATATTCTATCTCTTCAACGCAGGCCCTCGATGGTTCATAACCTTGGAATATCATTCCTTAATATACTTCTTATCTTCCCCGAAAGTTCGTTTGCATTTCATAAAACAATAACCTCCAACCAGAAAGAATGAAATATTCGCAAGCATCATAGCAAATGGATTTGTATAATACCAATCTTCATTGTATACCAAAAACACAGGAAGCATCGCCGAGATTCCATGACTTATAGAACAAGCAAAAATAGATTCACTTTTCTTATATAAATATACCATAAAAAAGCTAAGACATATGTTAGTAACGGTAAGTTCTATAAATCCTTGTACCGGATAATCCATATGCAATAAGATACCAATATGATAAATACCTCTTAGCAAACCTAATATGGTACAAGCTTTCCAAATGCCCATTTCATGTTCTAATTTTCCATACAAATAGCCTATCCATCCCAATTCTTCTCCCAAACATTCAATAAAACAAGCCGTCCCCAGCAATGTCATCATGGCTATTTCCCAAAGACTTGAGATTGTAAAACTTGATTCAACATTTTTACCAAATACCCACAATACCACAGGATCCGAAAGATAGGATAAACAAATTGTCGCCACAATGGATATACCAAAATATTTCCATGATTTTTTCTTTATTGTAATTCCCAGGTTGTTCCATCCCTCTCCGGTAATTTTTGTCATGATCAAACACACAATCATTGGAAAAAACTGTGCAAGCATGAGCATAAACATTGATAAGGCCGACTCTTCATTCAAGTATCCTACATACCAAAAAATATTGCTTATGATTACAACTATAAGGATATATACGCTCGCTAAAAGTATGTTGTTATATTTTGTTTTTCTCATTTCCAACAAACATCCTTTCGTTTATCAAACACGGAAAATAGCTGCCCACTTAAGGAATTTACAATAATAATTTATCAAAATGCGCTCCAAATATCAATAATAATAGGGAACCATTCCCGCAGAAGTCGGTGAATAAGTTCCCTAACAGTGGCACCTGCCACAAGCCTATTATTCTATTCTTTTTACTCCCTACTGTCCGCTTAACGAATCAACCGCTACAGAAGCAGAACTGTAATACTGGCCATCCGGAAAACGTTCCATATACTCACTATAGTACTTCTTTGCGTTATCGTTGTCCTTCGTCAACTGATAAGTACGTGCCAAATAGTACAGATTCTCCTCATTATCCGGAGATTTCGCGTAGGAGTACTGGAAAAACTCCAGGGCGGAGGCGTACTTCTCATTACCATACAATGACTTACCCTCCTCAAACAGCTCGGAGCTGGTCATCGTAACGCCCATAACATCCGGGTAAGCAGCGGAAATCTTTTCGTAAATGCTCGCCGCGTACGAGTTTCCGAGTTCCTCGTCCGAAACCGCCTTCAAACGCTGCTGAAGCAAAAAGCGCTGGGTACGTGTCGCATTTTCCGCATCGGCTCCCTTCGACTGGAGGTCCATATAATACGCGATTAAGCGGAACATATTCACGCCGCCGGCCTTATCGGAAAGCTCGGCCAGTTCTGCCTGATAGGCTTCCAAATCGATTTCCTGAAGCTCCATCTTGGATTGCAATGACTGAATCTCCTTCTCCAAAGATTCGTTATCGGACAGATAACCGGACAACTCCTCGCCGTACTTTGCCTGTGTTTCCTTGAAATCCTGCTGCATGCCCGATTTCACCCCCGGAATTACCATAAAGTATACGACTAGGATACCGAGCAGTACACCAACAATCAAACTGATGAAGGAACGATAATCCGGGCGGTCCTCCTCATAGCTGTACTGCGGAAAGAACGTTCTTCTCGTCTTCTTATCGTTCACATCCTCTACCAAATCCTCCTCCGGACTCGGAAGCACAAGACGAATCTGTCGCCCCTTGTGTGTAATCTCACGAATCTCCTTCAGGTAAGAAATGGAAGTAGTATTGGAAATATCAATTTTCAGCGTGCGCTTGATGCACTTTCTGGCATGCTCGATATCATTTTTCTTCAGATAAACAAGCGCCAAAAGTTGCCATGCACGAATAAAACTCGGATTCAGACTGACTGCCTTACGAAGCTGAATCAAAGCCAAATCGTAACCCTCCTGCTGAGCCATGGAAAGACCGGCATTGTACTTACGAATCGCATTGTTCAGTTCATCCAGCTTGGTCATATTTTTCTGCAATGTCTCAAGGTACCGCTCCGCCGGATTATTCCCTTCCAGCAGACTTCGGCTGATGATCCACTCATTGATGGCAAGAACGGTCTCACCCATCTCGAAATAAACCAATCCCAGCAAATTCCTGGCATCCACATTTTTCTTGTTTACTTTTACGGCGCGCTTTAACATATCCACGGCCCCGCTAAGATCGCGAATCTTAGCCTTTTCCAGACCCCTGTTATAGAAATAGCAGGAATACTTTCGGGTCTGCTGGTTAATCTCAATATCGTAACCGCAGCGTGGACAAATGCCCTTCTTCAAGGTCATATTGGCACCACATTTTGGACAAATCATAAATTCTCCTTACGTGAAACAGACTCTTACGAATCCTTCTTCTCCTGCAAAATCTTCTCCAGAATGTCTGCGAGATCAATGTTCTCTCGGCTCATAACAGCCTCCTCCGCCTGACTGATTTCGAGGCTAGGGCTGAACTTAGCAATTTCTTCATCGAAGTTAATCATCATTTCCTCCGTTTTGAAAAAGTATCAACAAGCGAAGAGAAGTGCCAAAGGGCAATCCTCTTCGCCTATTTTTTCTATGTGTTACTTAGCAAAATGCTGCAATCTCTCATCAACCTGAGCAAGCATCGCCTCATACTTCGCAAGCTTTGCCTTCTCTTCCTCAATCTTTGCAGCCGGTGCCTTGGATACAAACTTCTCGTTCGAGAGCATACCGGTAGAACGCTTAACCTCGCCCTCCAGTCTTGCCTTCTCCTTCGTGAGACGCTCGATTTCCTTGTCGATATCAACCAAATCCGCAAACGGCATGTAGATAGTAGCACCTGCAATTACAACCGATACGGCGTCTGCATCAATACCGCTCTTATCGGTCTGAATCAGAATCTCGCTTGCGCTGCCAAGAGTTGCGAAGAATACGCGGCTACCGTCAAAGATATCACGGATATGCTCGGACTCAGATACAACGTATACCTTCGCCTTTCTTGAAGGCGGAACGTTCATCTCGGTACGAAGACCACGCATCGCGGTTACCGCTGTCTTAATGAGCTCAACGGCCTCTTCTTCCTTAGCGAAATCAAATGCTGCATCGTAGGTCGGCCATGCGGAAATCATGATGGAGGTATCGTCGGTCAACTGACCTTCTGCATCCTTCAACGTGCGGTAGATTTCCTCGGTAACGAACGGCATATACGGGTGAAGGAGCTTCAAAGCCTGAACCAATACAGTTCTAAGCGTCCAAATAGCAGCCTTCTTCGAGGTCATATCCTCACCATAGAGACGAGGCTTTACCATCTCAATATACCAGTCGCAGAATTCTTCCCAGATGAAATCGTAGATCTTGCTAACGGCTACACCAAGGTCGAAATTCTCCATATTCTCGGTAACTTCCTTCGCAAGCGCATTTGCCTTGGAAAGAATCCACTTATCAGCATCGGTCAGAGTGGACATGTCGATGGAGGTGACTTTTCCGTCCTCACCCATCTGCTCCATGTTCATCATAATGAAACGGCTTGCGTTCCAAACCTTGTTGGCGAAGTTACGGCTTGCCTCAACACGCTCCCAGTAGAAACGCATATCGTTACCCGGTGCGTTACCGGTAACGAGGGTGAAACGAAGCGCATCTGCGCCGTACTTATCAATAACCTCAAGCGGATCGATACCATTTCCGAGAGACTTACTCATCTTGCGTCCCTGCGAGTCACGAACGAGACCGTGAATCAATACGGTGCTAAATGGTGCCTTGCCAACATGCTCGATACCGGAGAACATCATACGGATAACCCAGAAGAAAATGATGTCGTAACCGGTTACCAGAGTGCTCGTCGGATAGAAGTAATCCATCTCCGGTGTGTTGTCCGGCCAGCCAAGGGTAGAGAATGGCCACAATGCAGAACTGAACCAGGTATCGAGAGTATCCGGATCCTGACGCATCGGCTTGCCGCATTTTGGACAAACTGCGCTGTCGTCCTTGGTAACTACCATCTCGCCGCAGCAATCACAGTAGAAGGCAGGAATACGATGACCCCACCAAAGCTGACGGGAGATACACCAGTCACGGATGCTCTCAAGCCAGTGATAATACGTCTTATCAAAATGCTCCGGTACAAACTTGGTCGTACCGTTCTTTACTGCTTCAATTGCAGGGCCTGCCAAAGGCTCCATCTTTACGAACCACTGCATGGAAACTCTTGGCTCGATGGTGGTGTTACAACGATAGCAGGTGCCTACGTTATGGCTGTAATCCTCAATCTCGGTCAACGCACCGCACTCCTGAAGATCCTTAACGATAGCCTCACGTGCCTCGTAACGATCCATTCCTGCATACTTCTCGTACTCGTCAACAATCTTTGCATCCGGAGTCAATACATTGATTACCGGAAGGTTATGACGAAGTCCAACCTCGAAGTCGTTCGGGTCATGTGCCGGAGTAATCTTAACAACACCGGTACCGAATTCCATATCTACATAATCATCCGCAACAACCGGAATCTGACGGCCTACAAGCGGAAGCGTAATCATCTTGCCAACGCAGTCCTTGTAACGAGGGTCTGCCGGATTAACTGCAACCGCAGTATCACCAAGCATCGTCTCCGGACGGGTGGTAGCCATCTCAATATAACCGCTGCCATCACTGTACGGATAACGAAGATGCCAGAAATGCCCTGCCTGATCCTCGTAGTTAACCTCAGCATCGGAAATGGTGGTCAAGCAATGAGGACACCAGTTCACGATACGGTTACCACGATAAATAAGTCCCTTATTGTAAAGGTTTACGAATACTTCCTTAACGGCCTTGTTACAGCCCTCGTCCATAGTGAAACGCTCACGGTCCCAGTCACAGGAGGAACCCATCTTCTTCAGCTGGCTAACGATTCTTCCGCCATACTGACGCTTCCACTCCCATGCTCTCTCAAGGAAGCCCTCACGTCCAAGATCCTCTTTGGAAATGCCTTCCTCCGCCATAGCAGCAACAATCTTTGCTTCGGTTGCGATGGACGCATGGTCGGTACCCGGAAGCCAAAGTGCTTCATAGCCCTGCATTCTCTTGAAACGAATCAAAATGTCCTGCAAGGTGTTATCAAGTGCATGTCCCATATGCAACTGACCGGTAATATTTGGCGGCGGAATTACGATGGTATACGGCTTCTTCTCTGGGTTTACCTTCGCATGAAAATATTTCTTCTTCTGCCACATGTCATATAAACGATCCTCGATATCCTTCGGATCGTAATTCTTTGCTAATTCTTTCATATCTTGCTCCATCCTTTCGTTCTATATATAAGGGGTATTATAAGAGTTTCTTCCATCTTTGCAAGCAATTTCGAGGATTAACGGTAAAATATCTCGGTTTTCTCAATCATAGCACCTTCACGATTGGTCTTTTCAATCACAATAATCCGATATTGCGAATCGTACTGATAGCTGTAATTGAGGACCTGGGTCAAAATCTCATCCTCATAAACCTCCGTACCGGAAAGCAAATGCTCGGCATCCACATAGGAATTGGTATACTGTGTGGAAGCCTGAAGTACCCCATTTTCATAGTAGCTCTCCATCACCGGACTTCCGTAGGTATCATACATCGCCACATCCTGATAGGAATCATTTCCAATCGTATAATTGTGCTCGGAATAGGTCATGGTTCCGTTTTCATCAAACTTCCAAAGAAAACTACTGCCGTCATCGGTCGTAAAGCTCTCCTCCGTGGTTCCGTCATCCGCCTTCGTCCATTCATAGGAAATGCGGTAAAACATCATATCCTCGGAAAAGTACAGTTTGTCATCGCCACTCTTCCCAAACACTTCACGAAAACGCTCATAATCCAGATTATCGCGATAGATTTCCTCCGTCTTATGTCCCTGCTCGTCCTTCAGCGTATACAGAAAGGAGAGTACTTTATTCTCACTCAAACTTGCCTTTAGTTCAATCCCATTTTGCGTGGAAGCATACCCGTAGTACTGTACAATCTGATTCGAAATCGAGTATGCCATCTTCCCATCTTCAAAGTACCCATAAGCTTCCTTGGTCCAACTATCATAAAGGAGATGATCTTCCTCATCGTAATATTGCACATAACCGATATCTTCTTCGGATTCGTTATACCGCTCAGCCCGAACCGCACCCGGATACCAGGAAAAGCCATTTTCATCCTGCCACTCCTTCTGTTCCATTGCTTCGGTATACGTTTCCTTTGCGTTCTCAAAACTAACATCGAGAACGATTTCCGCATAGGCCCTGGCCTCCGCATAGCTAAGTACAAACGGATCCGAGGATACTCCCCCATCGGTTGGTTCCCCATTTTCCGTTTTTTCCTCCTTGGCTTCCAGGTCTTCAAACCGGGACGGAATCACGATATCCCCTCCCCCGCGGTTGCAGCCGGTAAGTCCAAGCATTGCTATTACGAAAACAAGAGCCGGGATCACTCGACCCCATCTCCTGTAATATCTCATATTCTTTTCCCTCATCCAAATGCTCTACGCCCGATACTCGTTCTTCAGTCGCTGAATGGTTTCGTCGAGCAGCCACCAGAAATCCTCATCGTTCTCCTTGTCCTTCAATTCCATCAAACGAAGAACATTGACATAGTCCGGCGAGAATTCACGGTTCTCCTCAATGAAGAAGAACTGATTCTCGAGTCGATGCAACACATCTGTTTCCTGATAGTAGTTCTGCAATTCCTGATTGAATTCCTTCTCCATACCGCCAAGCTTTAAGGCGTACAGATACTGGCACAGACTTTCCTTTTCGCCACCCTTCTGATAGGCCACGAGGAAATACTTGGCCGCCTGACGAAGCATTCCGTCTCTTGCCAGAAGTACGGCCAGATTGTGGTACGTCGTTCCCTGCTCCCTCGCAGACAGATTCACAAAATCCCGGTCATCCAAAATGTTTCGATACTCCAGGCTTGCCTCACGAATCTTGCCGTAACGAAGGAATGCATCGGCGTGACGTTTCTTTCTCTCAATCGGAAGCAGTTCGAAGTACTCATCAATCTGTCCGATCAGGTGATTGATTTCCTCCTGCGTATAATAATCGGTCGAAACGAAAACGGAAACAACCAGATCCTTTATCCCGCTCTTCTGATTCACAATCTGCTGAAGAAAATCTGCACGCTCGGTCATTCCGAGTTCATCGCGAATCCACGGAATCAGCTGCTGCTCCGCCAAATCTTCTTCCAAGGTTTCCACGTTATGATACAGGTAGTAACACAGTTCTTCCATCGTAAACACTTCCATGCCCGTGGACTGAAAATAAAACGGTGTCTTCGCCTTGTTACCGATACAGTAAATCAACTGTCCCATCTTGGTTGCTCCCTCCTTTCGTCAGAATTACAAGTATGCCAAATGCAGCATTTGCCGTAAGATTACAGCTGCACGACTTTCTCCCACACGCGGTAGGAGTTTTCGAAGAACCGGCCGAAGCCGAGGTCCTTCACGGTAATGACCAATGTGTCGCGGTCCGCAAAACTCACGGTAATGCCGACACGAATGGTCTTATTTTCACGCTGATGCAGATCACGCAGCGGTACTACCACGTACTTTGTATCCTTTCGCATCGCATTGAAGATACTGAAATGAATCTCTTTGGTATCGTCGAGTATTCCGACGGTCTTGGCATTAATGGTCTGCCATTTGGTTCCCGCTTTTACCATCGGATAATCGGAAATGCGGTTATCGCGGAACATACGGATGGACACGGTGGAACGAATCACATCCTCGGTTAAAAACAGGAATTCCTCTTCCCACTCATCTTTCTCGGCGGAACCGGAGTAAGCGGCACCCTTTACAAACAAATTATTACCCTTAAAGACTCGACGGGCGGTACCCACACAAAGTCCTCGCAGAACACCGTCACACCAGGTATTCTTCTCAAATACCGAGCCGGTAGCAAAAATCGTGGATATAATCTGGCGGTTAATCGCCTTATCCGTTGCCGTCTTAAAGCAGTAGGAAAGTTCTCCGTCCGACATCGATTCCGTCATGGAATAATCCAACAGATTCGAGTAATCGGTGCTTTGCACGGAAACTGCAATCGGAGCGAAACGTCGGCTGGTCGTAAGCTGATAATAGCGAAGTCCCTCCTCGTCCAAATCAAACATGCCGACATCGTTCGCCCACAGCTCGCGGCGCTGGCTTACAGTATAGTACATGAAGCTCTCCACATGCGTCTGCATCTGGATACTTTCTTTTGCAATTCCCATGACATCCAAGGCGTCCCGAATGGCCTCAGCCACGGTTTCCGTCGGATTCTTCATCGTAACTACAACACGGGAAATCGTATCCTGAATGTAGCGCTGACGAAGCACGGTCATAATCTTTCGCAGAAATCTTCCGAGAAGTTCCGCACCGGTCGCGGTAACATCGGAGAACAGGGTAACCTCTGTGTTACGCTCAGCTTTATTAATCAGGTCATCGATGAACAGGCCTGCATTTCGCTTCTTACAGCGAATGGCCTCGTCACCAAACAACCAGTCTCTGGTATCGTCCCGCAGGCAAAGGCAGGTCGGTGTTTCAAGTTCCTCACCGCCCGGAGTCAGACAGATAATTTCCGGCTCCGCGCCCTCTCTCTTTACGGCAACCTGGGTCGTGTCCGAATTCAGGTCAATGCCGACTACGATGTTTTTACTGTCCATTCTTCGGACCTCCCTTCCGTGTATTCTCGGGGCTTATCCCTCATCCTCCTGAATCTCGTGGAACAACTGCTCGGTAGCAAACTTATTCTTCACATACTCATTCAAAAGGGCAATTGCTTTATTCTTGTCTTTGTTCTGTCTGGCCGCAATAATAGCATTGATCTGACCGAACTGGCTATCCTCGTCGATTTCGTCGATGGTCTTCTCCAGTGCCACACGGTCGCTTACGAAGGTCTTGTCCTCGTCTTCATCGGATATCGCATACTCAATATGCTCTCCCACAAACAGAACCAGTTCTTTTACGAAAATGCCGTAGCAAATGTTACGCATCGGCATATCCTTTTGCTTTCTCTTCCCACCCACACGGTAGATATAGTGCAGGGTAACCTTGTGACGAGGGTTCGTACGGTACTCAATCAGGCATTTGTCTTCCAAACCGTCCGGAAGCTTAAAATACTTGGAAAGCTTCAAAAAGCACGGCATGACTTTGCCCTTTGCGTCCATACGAAGCAGCCAGTATTCTGCTGCCGCGCGATCGTCTGCGTCCAAATCGTCCTGCTCACTCAGGTATCGTAAAAGCGCCAGTGCACAGATGTCATTCTCGTCGTTTCGAAGATCCTTCTTCAGAAACGCCATCGTGTACTCGCCAATCGGAATATCACTGATCAGATACTTGTAGCTGACATAGGTCAGGTAGGCGCGAACCGCCTGACGACTGCAGCCCGGCTTCTGATAGTAACGGAACACCTCATCGGCCATATTGAGATACGACTCGGTGAAGAGCATTTGTGAAAGAACACGTTCGCCAAGCTCGTCCACATTGAGTCCGAGATTTCTTGCATCCTGCCACAGCTGATACGTCTGCATAGTGGACCCCTGGAAATTATCAACAAGAAAGGCTACAAGACGTTCGTTTCTACGACCTGCAGAATATGCATAGGTCAGAATCGGAAGCAGTTGCTTCTGATACGTTGCCTTCTGGTCCAAACTTAACGAAGCAGCCATGCGCTCAATCAGCTTCGAATCCACGCCGTCGTAGCCATAATCGGCCAGCATCATGATGGAGCGCTCCAACTGCCCGCGCAAAATCATCAGATTAATCAGTTTGCCTCGATGCTTCTTCGGAATGGAATCGAGGTCCAGCTCCAAAAGATAATCCTCCAGCATCTCGTCTTCAAAATTATCGTAATAGTACAAAACAAGGGAGCAAATCAGCTCGTTCCGATATCGGTCACTAAGCTCCGTAAACTTCATGGCGGTACGCTTTAACGGCGCCACCGTCTGGTCCATACGCCCTTCATTCTGCGCTTTTCTCGTCAAATGCAGCAATAACCGCTTACTCTCCGGACTGCGCTTATAGGCCTCCGTGTAGTATTCTTCGGCGGAGAGGAATTTGCGGTTTTCAAATTCGATTCCACCCACAAAGCGATTTCCAAAATCGTCCATAAAGGATACAAGGGCATCCTCCGAGAAGATTTCAATCTGAGCCACACCATTTACCAACGGCGTTACAACTTCCTCCGATAATTGCGGATGGCTGACACAGACATAACGAATCTGCGGATTGTGACATACGATTTCGTGACGGAAGCAGACTCTGGAAAGGTATGCCAAGGTCTCTGTCTCCGTGTCCCGATTTGTCAGACAGTCACTGTATAAAACCGCAAGGTAGCGGTTATTCTTGCCCTCACGAATCTGCTCCATCGTATACTCGGTGATACGATTTAAGAACGTCTCATAGGTTCCCCTGTCGCTTTCCTTGTGAAGCACAATATTCGCATACAGATACGCCAGACGCTTCTCGCTCAGCTTGCTGTTATATGCGAAGTACATTAATACATCCGGGTCCAGTGTCGTTTCAAGGTCAAGCTCGGCGGTGTACATATAGTACTCGTAGAGTTCTGCCACATGCAGCTGCTCTTCCACGCCTCTTCGATACCATATACCATAACACTTGTCCTTTAAACCGGCCTTAATCAGAATCTGGCAAATGGCTGCCAGCGTCTCCGTTAGGCCGAATCGGTCATAAAGACCGGATAAAATCGTATAGTAAATCGGACGATATTCGCGGCTACGTTCCACCAGATACGAAAACTGATGTGCCAGCTCACGGGAAATCATCTTCCGCTTCATACCAAACGCAATGGTTTGCAATTCAAATTCGCCCAAGTCATGTAGCAAAGCCGGATTCTCGTTCAGAATCAGCATTGCCTCCAAATATACGACCGGCGACTGACAACCGTTATCAAAGATGCCCCGAAGTTCGTCCAGCTTCAGCTTCTGATTTCTGGAATAGCGCTCATCCAGCTTCATCAAAAACAATGCCGGTTCCGGAAATTCATGATGCTCATTACTGATTTGGTAAAGTTCCTGCATCAGTTCGGCTTTATTTCCCTGTGCCCGCTCTGCCTTTAGATACAGGTAAGTAGCGCGAACCATCACACCCATGCTTCTTACATCGGCCTCGGAAATGCTGCGAAGAATCGCATTTGCCTGGCTCTCCTGTCCACCCAGTCGAAGCAGCTTTACAGAAGCCAGCTGAACCACCGGCGAACCCTCCGGATAGTAGTGCGCAACCTTCGAGAACAGGCTTTCCATCTCACTGATATAACGGGATTCCGGAATACGGTTCATGCGATAAGAAAGATAACACTCCGTCATTCGAATCAGAAGCTCATTCTGCTCTCTCTCCACTGCTACCGCCTGCGGGTTCTCGTGCGCCTTATGACAGGTCACGTGAATCGCAATCTGGCGTGTCGTGGTCTCTACCGTAATCGTAGCCTGATTGTTGCCTTCATGCATATGCTCCGGGTGAATACGGAAGCCGATTTCGCAGGTATGTCCCACGAACTGCTCCGTTCCTACCGTCTCCCGTCCCATCTGAAGGAACGGCTCCTTACAGGTCACTCTGGCAGTCGTATAACCCCAGTTGTCCTTATATAACGTAATGTGGTCGGTCACTTCCTCGCGACCAATCTCGTACTTTAACTCTGTCAGGTCTGCCTCAATGGTAACCGCCATCTTTCGGCCGGTTGCGATGAGGAATTCCTCGAGCGCCCTCTCCTTCTCCGTGCTCTTCATAAAATGCTCGTAGAAGTATAGGCTTTCCGGCTCGTGGTAGCTAAGGAAATGCTCGAATTCCGTCTCCGAGAACAGTCTTACCGCTTCCGCAAAATGCCCTCTGGCCAGATTACTGAACTGCTTCATATCACCGATGCTTCCTTCCGAGGAAAGTAACGTCGGAGCCACAATCTCCACGCGGTACGGAAGCCATATTTCACCACAGTTCGTGACAAAGCTAAGTTCCCCTTCAAGCACATCCCCGGCCTCAGCGCACTCTCCGTGAACAACCAGCTCCACGGTAATATCAACACCGGAAATGTTCTTATTCATAATTTCAATGTCCTGGGAGTCCGAAGAAACAAACCCCTTCAGATATCGCTCAGCACTGTTTTTCAGATTCGCCGTGGCATGTGCCTTCTTGCCGGCCTCCACATGAAGAAGAAGTCGTTCCGGGTTCATCATGAGCCGTGGCAATTCATATTCAATTTGTCCTCTGGCTAACAGGTTAATTTTTTCCCGCATCCTTCTCCTCCTTTCCGGGTGGTCCCGCATTTTCCGAATCAGGGCAAATGCCCCTTAATCATAACAAATCCTAATTCACATTCAGTTCAACATACTCGTCATCGTCTACCGCGCGAAATGCTCTGGTATAATCCGAAGATACAAAGAAAATCCCGGCAAGTCCTCCGTCTTTATAGAGGACATTCACGCCGTAACAATCAATTCCCTCGACGATCGATGTCCAATCGTCCACATCAATATCATAGGCCGACAGCTTGTCGTCTAACCCCAGCTCGTCTGCGCTGCAACGCTCGAGCACGGCGATGGCCGGATTCGACGAGGTTTGCGCCGTTGTCGGAGTTGGTGTGGCAACTACCGGTGTCGGAGCAGCGTCCTCCGGTGTCGGAGTCGGCTCGGTTGTTTCCGTGTTCTCCTCCGTCGTTGTCCCCGTTTCGGTCGGCGCATTCGTCTCTGTTGTCGCATCCGTCGTCGGTGTCGCTTCTGTCGGAGTCGGTGTCTTCTCCACAACCTTGGTCGGTGTCTGAGTGGCCGTTGCTTCCGGTGTCGTAGTCAGCTCCTCCGAAACCTGCGCCACGCCTCCAAACGGAGTCGGCGTTGGGCTGATGGTTGTCTTCTGAGAGTTCCGGATCATCTGCGAAAGCGCCGTAATCATACCAATCGCAACGACAACTGCCAGCATACAGCTGACAATGATAACATTCTTTTTCATCGTTATTTCCTTCCCTTTTCGATGGTCTGCATGCGACTTATTTCATCGCAGCCCATATCAGAATAATACTACCACAAAGCCTGTTTCAAAGCAAGAAAAAAGGGCTGTGAAAAATGATTTCACAGCCCTGAATATTTGTTCTATATTGCTTTCTTAAGCCAACTTGCTCTTAGCAACTTCGCAAAGCTTTGCAAAGCCTTCAGCATCGTTGATTGCCATATCAGAAAGGATCTTTCTGTTGATGGTTACATCTGCAAGCTTAAGACCGTACATGAACTTGGAGTAGGAAAGGTCGTTCATTCTGCATGCAGCATTGATACGAGCGATCCAAAGAGATCTCATCTGTCTCTTTCTCTGCTTACGACCTGCAAATGCGGAAGTAAGTGCACGCATTACGGACTGCTTAGCAATTCTGTACTGCTTGCTTCTAGCGCCTCTGTAACCCTTAGCCAACTTCAATACTCTATTGTGCTTCTTCTTAGCGTTTAAACCGCCTTTAATTCTAGCCATTGTTTCGTTCCTCCTTCAGACAATTTACAGATACGGTAAGATCTTCTTCATGTTATTCTCACTGGTGTGATTAACAAGAGTAGCTTTTCTCAAATTTCTCTTCATCTTGGTGCTCTTCTTGGTCAAGATGTGCTGCTTGCCGGCTTTCATTCTCTTAAGCTTGCCGGTACCGGTCTTGGAAAAACGCTTTGCAGCTGCGCTGCTAGTCTTCATTTTAGGCATGATAAATGTCCTCCTTTAAATTCTTATTCCTAACTTACTTTTTCTCACTCAATGTTACGACCAGGTTTCTACCTTCCATCTTCGGGGCCTTGTCAATGGTTGCCACATCTTCTAACTTCTGACAAAATGCCATGATGATCTCCATACCATTCTCCTGGTGTGCCATCTCACGGCCGCGGAAGCGAAGCTGAACCTTAACCTTGTTGCCCTTAGACAAGAACTGACGTGCCTGATTTGCCTTGGTCGTCAAGTCATTGTCTGCAATGTTCGGAGACAAATGTACCTCTTTGGTTTCCGTGGTCTTCTGCTTCTTACGGTTCTCCTTCTCCTTACGAGCCTGCTCGTAGCGGAACTTGGAGTAATCAATTACTCGGCAAACCGGCGGTGTTGCAGTAGGTGCAATCTTTACCAGGTCAAGACCTGCTTCCTGCGCAAGGGCCATGGCTTCCTTCGAAGTCATAATGCCGAGCTGCTCGTTGTTTGCACCGATGACGCGGACTTCCTTGTCTCGAATCTGCTCATTAATCATGTAGTCATTCTTTTCGCTAATGGCTTTGTACCTCCCCAAAGGATGTGGAGCAAATGCTCCTTCATAACAAATAGCAACAAAAAAAGTGGATAGGAATCCACTCGACAATTTTCCCGCCAAAAATGAACATGGCTATTATGAAAAAATTGCAACCTTTTTGCGCCATCCGGGCTGAAGGTGAGAGTGGAAACTCTACTTTTCTACTGCAGGAAACCCCACAGCGTGATGATAATAGCATATCCGCCGTGGGGTTGTCAAGCATTTTTCTTCTGTTATTCTTTCTTTTCTATTGTAATTCGATTGGTTACCATGCGCGCAATCACACTTTCGTCGTGACTGATCAAAACATAGGTCAGATGATACTCATTATGGAAATGCACCAGAAGTTCCAGAATCTGCTCCTGCACCGTAACATCCAGTGCCGATACCGGCTCATCCAAAATCAAAATCTCCGGCTGATGCATCATGGCCATACCAATCGCCACACGCTGCCGTTCGCCGCCGGAAAGTGCGGCCACCGGTCGTTCCGCGTAGTCCTCCGTAAGTCCGATGGCTAAAATCATATCCATTGCGTCCTTTTGGAGCTGCTTTCGATATTCGCGATACTCCTCACGATGGGTTCTAAACTGCGGATGTCTCGGACGTCTTCTGGTCCTTCCCGCTTCCATCATTAACCAAAGGACGGATTTGGCCGGATTCAGACTGCTGTACGGATCCTGAAACACCATACCAATGCTGCCACTTACCGAAACCGTTCCGGTAACCGTCCCACGAACCGTTCCGAGTAACGTTCTTGCAATGGTCGTTTTTCCCGAACCGCTTCGACCGAGAATGCCAAACACGGCGCCCTTAGTTACCGTGAAGGAGAGAGCGGAAATTACCTGCTTATCGCCCTTTTTTCCAAAGGCCACACCCAGATGTTCTGCCGTGATCATCACGTCTTCGCAGTCCGTTCCCGTCAGTTTCTTTGTAAAGTCTTCCCCCTGCGCTGATCGCAAAAGCTTCTTCGTGTACGCATCCTGAGGGTTCGCAAACACCTGCTCCGAAGGACCTCTTTCCACGATTTCGCCATGATTCATCACCATCACGCGGTCACAGATGCGATGCACCAAAGACAGGTCGTGAGAAATAAACAAAACCGCCATGTGGTACTTCTTCTGAAGTCTCTGAAGCAGTGCAAGTACTTCCTCCTGCGTATCCGCATCAAGCGCCGTCGTCGGTTCATCCGCAAGCAAAATGCCCGGTTTATGAAGGAGTGCAATCGCAATCAGCACTCTCTGGCGCATACCGCCGGAAAGCTCGTGAGGATACTTCTTTAACACCTCTTCGCCGTTATCCAGATCCACCTCTTCTAAGGCTTGCAAAAGGCGCTTGTGTTCCTCTTCTTTCGGAAGTTTTTCGTGGAGACGCATTGCCTCCTGCATCTGCTTCTCAATCGTAATGACCGGATTGAGTGCGGTCAATGCTTCCTGAAAAATCATGGCGATATCGGCGCCCAGAACCGTCTTCATCGCTTTTCGGTCTGCATGCAGAATCTCCATTTTTTCACGTCTCGCACGCCCGTCAATTTGGGTGAGCGGCCCGGACAATGTAACTCCTTCGGCTTCGAGACGCTTCCGCTCCCGCACCTCATCATCCGCATCCGGATCCAGCACGATGCTGCCGGAGGTCCACGCATTTTGCGAAAGGAGATGCATCACAGCAAGCGCAGAGGTACTCTTACCGCTGCCGGATTCACCAACAATACCAAGCGTTTCTCCCGGACGTAAATCAAAGCTAATGCCGTGCAAAATTTCACGGTCCTGCTCCTTCGTTCTTCCGTAATATCCGACTCTGAGATTCCGAACCTTAATCGCAACCGGAATGTCTGTCACCTCAGAAATCGGTCGGTTGTAGCTTGCCACTTCTTCTTCGGCAAATGCGGCCTCATCCTCTTCCCCTTCCTGCTTAAAACAGGTAGCACGTTCCTTCTCGGAGACCACACGGGACTTCTCCGGGTTCGTGAGCATTTCCTGCAAAAGAGTGACACCAAGCACAGCGCTGACAATCGTTAACCCCGGAAACAGAATGGTCCACGGGCAAAGGCGCAGATAACTCTGCGCATCGGAAAGCATACGTCCGAGCGATGCCTTTGGCGGAAGCACGCCAAGTCCGAGATAGCTTAAGCCGGCCTCCGCCAGCACGGCATTGTTAAAGCCGATGGTCAGGGTAACCAAAAATGTCGAGCGGATGTTCGGCAAAATGTGCACAAAAATCACACGCAGATGACTCGCTCCCAGAAGTCTTGCATTGGTGACATAATCCATCTGTCGCTGCTTGATATATTCTCCACGCACAACGCGGGCAATGCTGGGAATAAAGAGAATTCCGAGCGCAAGAATGACATTTTTCTCACCACGTCCGAACACACTGATAAACACAAGCGCCAGCAAAATGCTCGGAAACGCCAGCAGTCCGTCATTCACACGCATAATCACTTCATCTGCCACACCACCGAAATAACCGGTCAGTGCACCGACTAAAAGCCCGATAAATCCACCAATCAAAATGGTGGCAAAGCCAATGATAAAGGTCGTTCCCGCACCATCCATCACGCGGCTTAAAAGGTCACGTCCATAGTTGTCCGTACCAAGAAGATGTTTTAGGCAAGGTGCCAGATTCTTCGCGGCACTGTCCATCTCCTCCGGGTCGTAAGGAGTCCACACGCTGCCAATTAACGCAAGCAGGAACGGAATGCCCGCAAGTACCGCTCCGACTATGCCGGAGGTTGTCCATCGAATTCGTTTATTCATTTCCTGCCCTCCTTACTCTCGGGTCTAACGCCCCGTACAGAAGGTCTACGAGAAGGTTTACGAGCACAACCATAACGCCGATATAAAGCACAATGGCTTCCACCACGTTATAGTCACGATTTGCCACGGAGGACACCAGAAGACGTCCGATTCCGTTGATACCAAACACCTGCTCAATGACAATCGAACCAGCCAAAAGCTCCGCCGCAATGACACCAAGGAAGGTGAGAACGGAAATCAGCGCATTTGGCAGCATATTCCGAAACAAAATGCGGCTCTCCGAGATACCTAAGCTTCTTGAGGTGCGCACATAATCCTTGCCCTTTTCGGCAATCAATGCATTCCGAAGGTAACGTACGGTCATTCCGATTTTCGGAATCGCAATCGCGAGTGCCGGATACACGGTAGCGGTGATGCATCCCATCGGATTCGTGCCAAAGTCCACCGTTCGACCCGGTAAAAACCAGTGAAGCCATACACCTAAAATCAGGGAAATCAGAATGCCCATGAAAAATGCAGGCACAGCCATAAAAAGCTGCCCTGTACCGGTCAGGATACGGTCCGGCAGGCGGTTTTCGAACCGGGCACACAAAACGCCAAGCGGGATGGAAAGTAACATAACCATCAAAATGGACATTACCGCAAGACAGAGTGTGTTCGGAAGTGTTGTGCCGAGAAGTTCGGAAACCGGCATCTTATATCGTGTGGAGGTTCCGAAATCACCGACCACCGCTCCCTTAAGAAATCTCCCGTAACGCACAAGGAAATTGTCGTTCAGACCCATCTCCTCACGGAGCGCTGCAATCTGTTCCGGAGTCGCATTCGTACCAAGCTTTGTTACCGCCGAATCCCCCGGCAAAATCTGAAAGGCCAGGAAGACAAAGAACGACAACAACAAAACGGTGCCAATCAGGCCCGCAACTTTTCTTAAAACCTTCATCGTCTTCCTCCTTTCTCCCGTGAAAAAGGCAGCGAACAAAACCTGTCTTATTCTGTTCGCTGCCGACTGTTGTTACTTAAAATATACGCTTGCCATATCCTGTACATAAACCGGATAGAAGGTGTAGCCGCCAAGCTTCGGATTCACCGCAACCATAAGGCCCGGGCTCTGAAGGAAAACGGATGCTGCATCCTCGGTAAGCATTTGCTGAAGTTTTGTGTAAAGCTCCTTCTTTGTCTCAACGGAAACCGCTGCTTTTGCCTGGTTGTAAACCTCAGTAAACTCCGCATTTCCATAGTTAATGAAATTCTTCGGGGAATCCAGGAGGTAATACTTCAGGATATCGCTCGGTGCCAACTGGCTGTCAAGACCGATGATGGTGGACTGGAATTCGTGTGCGGAATACACATCGGAAAGCCAGGTCGCCCACTCGACCGGCTCGATGGTTGCTGTTACACCAATCTTCTTCAGCTGGTTTACAATAACCTCTGCGGTACTTACATGGAAATCATAGTTGGAAGGAACGGTAATCGTGAAGCTGAATCCGTCCGGATATCCTGCCTCCGCGAGCAATTCCTTTGCCTTTTCCACATCATAGGTGTAGTAGCCCTCCAGGTCCTTTGCATAGTAAAGACCGAAGGAGGAATACATGCCGCTTCCAAGCACAGAACCGGAACCACCGGAAAGGAGTTCCAAAATCTCATTGCGATCAATCGCATAGCAAAGTGCCTGACGAACCAGCGGATTATCAAACGGCTGAACGGCATTGTTCAAAAACAGCGCCTGTACGAGGCTCATCTCGCCCTTATAGATATCGTACTGACCTTCGAGCTGGCTTGCCTGGTCCGCAGTCAGATACGGGAAGATGTCGATGCTTCCTGCCAGCAGCTTCAAAAATGCGGCATCCGTATCTTCGCTGATGGAAAAGGTGACTTCGTTAAGGTGAGCATTTTCACCCCAATAATCCTCAAATCTGGTCATCACCAGGCTGTCCATCGGCTTGTAGGAGGTGAAGGCAAATGGCCCGGTACCGACCGGCTTGGTTGCCTGCTCTGTGTAATTTGCCGGAATAATGGAGCAGGTAAGAAGCCCAATGAGCTCCGTGTTCGGCTCCTTTAATGTTAACTTGATGACATCCTTGTCACCATCCTTGGTTGCTTCGATTGTGTCGATAACAGAAAGCGCAGCGACAACTTGCACCTCCGGATCGGAAGTCTCAAGCATCCCTGCGCAACGCTTCAAAGAATACACCACATCATCTGCGGTTACGGTTTCCCCGTTATGGAACTTAACATTCTGACGAAGAACAAACGTATATACCGTTCCATCATCAGAAATCTGATAGCTTTCGGCTACGGCCGGGACAAGATTACCATCTTTGTCCGGCTTAACCAAGCCTTCGAAAATGTTGTACAACACTTCCTTAGTTCCTGCCGCTACTGCTTTGTGTGGGTCAAGACTATCCAAATCCTGTGTAATACCAACAACAACCGAATCCCCTTTCTTTTCATCCTTCGGATCTTTTGTACCGTCTTTACATCCGTAAAGTACAGCCAAAGCCCCCAGAATCAGAGTGAATAAAATTACCGTCTTTTTCATGGCAATTTCTCCTTTCAAGGTTATTCAGTTTTCTCTCAGGTCGCCCTGAGTAATTTATATTTACGTTTTCATTATATGCAAAAATCAAAAATTTGCAAGTATTTTTTATCTACATACCGTTTTGAAGTGTGGTGTCGATTCTCGCCAGCTCCTGCTCCGCAAGAATTCGGTCCATACGACGCTCCGACTGAATCTTTACCACCTCATCGAGACTCTCCGCCAAAGCACGGTTCGACGCCTCAATTGCCTTCGTATCGACGAAATTATTGCCTGCTTCACGGTGTGTTTCTGCGGTCACCATCTTGAGACGATTCGCATTGTCCACCAAAAGCTTATTGGTCATGTCCGTAATCTGCTTGTTCGTACGAACCGCCTGCTTTGCGTGCTCAGCACCGAGTGCAAGAACAATCTGGTTCTTCCAAAGCGGAATGGTATTATAAAGTGTAGACTGAAGCTTGTCGGCCATAATGGCGGAATTGCTCTGCAGCATGCGAATCTGTGCCGACTGCTGAAGAGCAATGGAACGGGACAGCTCCAGCTCGACGATTTTTCGCTCGATGAGGTCAATCACCGAACTCTCCCATGCATTTTCCGATTGCGCAGTCGGCATGTTCGGGTCATAGGAAAAACTTTGGTATCGGAGCTCCTCCACCTTCTTCTTCGCACCGACAATCAGAACGTTCAGCTGATGATAGTACTCCTTATTCATAAAGAACACCTGGTCTAGGAGCGCGCAGTCCTTAAGGAGTCGAACCTGATGCTCCTCAAGTACTTTTCCCACATGCTCCACATTTTTCGACACTGCATCATACTTCTCACGCACGGTCATCTGCTGGGATTTTCTCCTCCAAAACAGGACGGAGCGCTTCTGCTCCTCGTTAAAATCAACGTTTCCGAGATAGGCCACCATCTGACTTAGCGCGTCGTCCACCGCTTCCTCATCACTGTCATTAAAGTTCTCAAACATCATCTGCGACAAATCGGACATGCGCTTCTTAAGGTCCAGTCCGTAATTCGTGATACTGTTCATATTAGTGGTATCGAGTTCCCGCTTTCTGCTCTCAATTAACGGAATATCCTCTACCTGAAGTGCCAGCTGCGGATCGGACGCCATGATGCGAAGATAGCTTACCTCTTCCTCCGGTGTGATGCTCACGTCCATTACCGGGGTCAGATCAATCGCGCCCTCGTGCGAAGTCACCTGCTCTGTCTCCTGGTTTTCAAACTGTACTGCCATACTTTATCTCCCTACTCCGTTTCCCGTATCAATTCTTCCGCCATCTCCTGATAGTGCGGCACCTTAATCTTGTCACTTAACCCTAAGGAGCGGATAAATGCGTCCGCATCCCGGTACAGATTCTCTCCGGTAATCCCCAGCTGATTCGGCGTTCCGATAAAGACATCCTTGGGACCGATATCCAACAACTTCTTAGTAAGTGTATCATCACATACCATGCCGTAGCTCATGCCCCAGTTGTTATCAAACGGCATGGACTCCTTGATCCGAAGCATAATTCGTCGAACGAATTCTCTTCCGCACATCGGATAGTAGCATTTCTGCTCGTCCATTTTTTGTCCCGGCTGTTTTAGCGAAACCTCACAAAGAAAGACTTCATTATATTCGATACTCGACTCGAACAGCCGGAAATTCACAATATAATTGTTGCGTTCCAAAAGTCGAATCAGATTCAGTACGAGAATACCACGATTGCGCACCTGCTGCTTGGTTGTGGATTTGTCATAGGCGAGCTGCACACAGATGTTAATCAGCTTCTTTTCCCCAACGCGAACGGTTCGAAACATGGTCTTCGGCGCCCCGGCAATATACGCAGGAACATTGGGCCGATGCCCGACAAAGGAAGTCTCCACTCGCTTAATATTATCACCACGCACGTTCATGGCTTCGAGCTGTCCCGCGAGCTTCATAAACTCCGAAAAGCCCTCGGAATATCCTCCGAGACAGTATTCGATGGCCTTTTCCAATGGTTCTCCGGCAAATGCGCGATCCCCCATCAGGCTGCTTTGCACAACAAAGGACCGGCGATTGACCGGCGGATCGCTTCGCAGAAAATACTGCACCATTCCCAGGGAATCAAAACAGATATGGTACACCTTGCTTCGACCGAGTTTATTGATTGTAAAATACGGATAATCCATTGGATTAATTCCATAACCGAGGTTGATACGCTTCTCCATCCCCATCCTGCTTTCCTATTTGCTCTCATTCGCACGAAAATGCTGCATTTTCCGAACCTTATCCTCGCAACACATGGCCTTTTCGAATCTCTTCCACTTTCTCTACAAACATCTTAACAAGCGCAGCTCCCGGAGCATCCTCCGTCAGACCCTTCGTCATATGACGACTGAGAAAGGCGAGGTAATCCTCATCCTTCGTCTGGACGAATTCATAATCCAAAATCTTCTCTGCACTGAAGCTTTCATTGTCCAGATAACGACAGATTCTCGTTACGTCACGAGTCGTAATAATACCCGCTGCGCTCATTCGATTGCTGACACTCCAGGCCGTTGTAGCGGCGCGGAAACGCACCACCAAATCGTACCAATCCTTATACTGTCCAAGAATTGCTTCCTCGACGCTGTTATCATAATCCACGTAAATCGGGGTGAAACGCTGCTGCACGGACTCCTCAATCTTCTCACGGGTGTTGTAGTTCGCATCCGCACCGTTTCCGGCCGTATTACCTGCACCGATTACACGGAAGTTCGCGTGTCTCTGAACATGCTCGCCGTTCGGGAAGTTATAGCCGGCATCCTTCACGTTCGAAAGGAAGGAATTAAGTTTTACCGTTGCACGGCTGTTACCGTTATCAAGCTCATCGCAAAAGGCAATCTTACCATACTTATAGCAACGATAAAAGTTCGGCTTGCTATAACCGCCGTTTGCGGTCTGGAAGCCAAGAATATCATACTCCTCGTTAATGTATCCGATGTCCACAAACTCAGCCCCGAGAAGTCTCGCCAGCTGTCCAACCATATACGTCTTACCGCAGCCGGATGGTCCAATGAGATACGGGTTCGCATTTTCCATAACGGCAATCAGAACATCATCAAACATCTTATGAAAATGCTCTCCATCCTCCATTAACTTTTCCTTCTGCTTCATTACCGCCTGGAAACGGCTCTTAAACGGAATCGTTTCGTCAAAGAACGGATTCACTCTCGGAAGTTCCACCGGATCCGTATATTCCTCCGGCACATCCTGCCCGGACACCACGGTTCGCTCGTTATTGCTAATGGAAATGCTCGTTCCACCCGTCGGTGTCGGAACCGCATTTGCCGTAGGCTTCGAAGGCGCAGCCTGCGCCGCTGCGGCCTGCTCGGCAATGGCTGCCACGGTCGCTTCATTCAAAACAGAAAGTCGGTCAATCTTACTTCGGAGCTCACTCTCCATCGCAGCATCTGCCAAAATCTCCTTCAATTCTCCATGGTTTTGGAGATATCCGTCGAGCTTTGTCAGCGTTCCCTGAGACTCACGATTGAGGCGGGCCAGCTCAAGTTTTGTCGTGCTGAGCATCGCCTGTGCAGACTGTGCCAGTTCCTGAAGACGCGCCGCAGAGTCTGCTACGATGCTCTCCACCAGCTGATCGCGCTCCAAAAGGACCACCTGCTTTTGCTCATTACGGATGCGTTCCTCCTCCTTCGCAAAGCGCTCCTTCATAGTATCAATCTTAGACTGAATCACCTTGACTTCCTGCTCGCAGACAGATTTCACTCGATCTACCGCGGTATCACTCAAGGTGGTAATGGTGTCAATCTGCTCGGTTACCCGCTCAACAACATCCGTGGAATGCTCCAGCACCTCGCGCGACGCCTGAATCTGCTGTTCTGCGCGTAAAATCATGGATTCATCCACATTGTAAATGCCCGCCATGTGGTAGACATTCCGAATCTCCTCGTCATAAACCGTCTTCGGTTCCGGCTCGCGATTCATACGTCTCGTAACATAGACCATGTTCGCGGTGAACATATCTTCATCCGGAAAGAGCCCTCTGGCCAAAACGCCATAGCTCACATAATGCTTCCAAATGTGAAAATACTTCGTGTCCGGCTCCTGACTCTGATACCAGCGAATATAGTTATCCGGATTGTGAAATAGCAAGAAGAACGTACCGTCAAAGCACCGCTTCGATGCCACTCCGCCCGGTGCGAACAATTCAAGATACACATTTGCAAGCATTTCAAAGTCCGGTGTATTCTCATCATACGGAAAGATACATGTGTAAATTGACTCCGCATATTCGAGTGCAGACATATACTTGCTACTATAATCTCCCGAATTGTTCAGAATCGCTTCCACTACGTCCAATACCATCGAAAATGGACGAATCGTAGAATAACCGGGCTTTTCATAGTACATCTGCAGTCGGTTCATCATCTCAACGAACTGCTTATCTTCTTTTCCCAGTATCTCTAATCCACTGTGAATCTTCCGGTATCGTTTTTCGGTATTAACCTTTTCTTCACGCTTAAATAATCCCATGGTTGCCCACCTTTATCCAATAAAATAATGTCCTTCCAACAGCTTCCGATAATGCCCACCCACATTTCCGGCGACAGGTCGGAAGTAGGTCTGCAGCTTCCCTTTGGTGACCTTCATACGAAGCACTTGCTCGGCTCTTGTACGAACCTTGATTCCGGTCTTTTTGTTCGTAATATCGGTCGCAGTTCGAAACTCGGCAAATGCTGCCTGTTCATAAAAGAGGATTCCGCAGGTTTTTTCGACCTCCATCTCTCCTTCGACTTTCTTTGCAACCGCCCTCGCCCAGGTGATACCAATCGGAAGGCTAATATAAGAAGTCACTCCGTCGATTTCAGGTGCGAGTACACGAACGCTTTCCGGAAGTTCCCCCTCGCGATACGGTTTCGTCTCATCCGCATAAAAGATGCACTGTCCACCGAGATTTACGATATGCCGCTCGCGACACTCCTTCTCTCCGAAGAAGAACAGGCTTTCCCCCTCGTAATCCATTCCCTCCGCTTCGAACACGAGCGAAATGCTCTCCACGCTCAGAGAAACCTTCACTACCAGATTTACCTCCGTCTTGAGAAACGGTGTGATCTGAATCCGATAATGATCATCATCCAATCTCATGACACGAAAATAATGGGTGGACTTTTCCCCGTTCAATTCACCGCTTAACAAGGTTGCTCCACGCCATCCATAGTCTCTTCGGAAAATGGAAAGGTCCATCTTGCTCGCCTTATAAAGTCCGCAGAGCAGATACTCCACCATCGGTGCGAATCGCTTACTCCATAATGAATCAAAGGAAATCTCCGGAATAACTGCGGGTTTTTGAGAATAAAACGCACGCCACAAATCCTTCCCAAGCGGAGCTACACCCTGTTCCAATATACTTCGCGTCGCCTCGTCCATCATAATTTGGGACCTGTCGGAGCTCGCCTGATACAAAGCGAATACCTTCGTCACCAGGTCCGAATAACACTCGTCCAGCTCACTCAGGTTAATTTGTTCCTTTTCCCCATAATAAACGGCGACAGCCATTGCCCCCGACACCAAATGCTCCTCTGTAAGCTGCGTCTTCGCATCCCCCGCCGAGATTCCGGTAAGCTCATAAAAATGCACCATCCGCAAACGATCGATCTGCGCAATGGTGACTTCCATTTCCTTCATTGGACGAAACATGACCTTACCTTCCTTTCCCATTTCCTCTGCCGCAAAATGCGGCCCACGCTAGCGTTTATTCTACACTATGATAGCGAAAAAGTCAATGAAATTGTAAATTTTATTTACCTCCGGCATTTTGTTGTTTCTCTTTGCCCAAACGCCATAAAAACAGCCCCTACAATCCATCGTTGTAAGGGCTCGTCAATGTTCAATCATAAGTTTTAAATCAGTCTAGTACTTTGGACCGTACCTTCCTTTCTGTAATTATCGTTTTGAGGTGTTTCCGGTTAAATTTCCTTTGGACCGTACCTTCCTTTCATAATATCGTTTTGAGGTGGTTCAAGCTAATTATCCTTTGGACCGTACCTTCCTTTCTTGAATGATTAATTTCATGTATGCGGTGTTTCCAACTAAGTTTTCATTGGACCGTACCTTCCTTTTCATAATCTATCAATCTATCGAAATGAAGCTTATCAACTCTGTTGTCATCCACCTGCTCCTATTCTTTAGGACTCGCTTATAAGTTATGTGGATCGTTTCCGGTTTTATGCTTCCAGGATAATATCAATGTTACTTGTTACATACCCATTGGACTGTACCTCTTTCATAATTTCGTTTGGGATAAAAGTTAATTACCCATCGGACTGTACCTCTTTCGTAGATTTGTTTGCCGGGTTAAAAAGTTAATTACCCATTGGACTGTACCTCTTTCGTAGATTTTGAAACCGTTGTTCTGTTCGGTTTGTTTTCTCTTCTTTTGTTGTCTCTACTTTACCACGCGGAAACAGATCCGTCAACCCTTTTGTCAGATATTTTTTATTCCATTGTATAATTGTCAGAATATTATATTATAGAGCCACTTTTTGAGAGATAATTGCTTTTCTCGGGTTAATTATCAGAAAGTTTCAAATATCCGGCTACAACAGTTCAAATTGTAGTTTTTCAACGCCTTTGAATTTCTCGCAAAAATCAAGGGTTTCTGACGTATTATGCGTCACTACGACAATGGCAGTGTTTTTACAGCATATTGACATCATATCCATGATTTCCTTTTTTCGCTCTGAGTCAATCCCCGTAAACGGTTCGTCCAGCAGCAAAATGCCCGGTTTTCGAACAATTGCCCTTGCAAATGCGATGCGACGCTTCTCTCCACCCGAGAAATCTCCTGCCGCTTTGTTCTCGAGATCGGTAATTCCGAGGTCGGTGAGCATTTGCCGAGCGGAAGCTTCCATTTTCTTCTCTCCAAGCGTAACATTGAGAAGTGGTGAAAAGCCGTCCAAAAGCCGATTCTCCTGAAAATGCACGCAAAGCTCTACTCCTTCCCTTCCCTTTACCTCGCCGGAGGTTGGCGCAAGTTCTCCACTTAGAATTCGAAGCAAGGTCGTTTTTCCAATTCCCGATTCTCCGGAAACAACCAGGACTTGGTTTTCCCGTAGCGAAAGGGTCAAATCGTGAAGAATCGGTTTCGGCCCATAGGAGAATGAAACGTTTTGAAGGGCAAGCACTTCCCTATTATGAGAAACATCCGTTGTTGTATCATTCTGTTTGGTTGCAGCATCCTGCTCGGTTGCGGCAAAATCGGTCGCCGTTGCGATTTCCGTTACCATCTCGTCGGTAACAATTGCGGCTTCCTGCGGTTCCCCTCCAAACAGAAGATATCGCACGGTCGCTTTGCAATTCTTTAACACAGTCGGGCGGCAAAGCACCAGCTCAAGGAGACGAACCACAAACAAAACAACTCGTTCAAACAAAATGCTCAGAATTACAATCAGAATGGTCCACGAAAAGAGGGCCGGCATATCGAGGTATAACTTGGCATCATACAGATTGCGGCCAATCGACTGCCTTGCAAGGCCAATCACTTCCGCCGCGATACCTGCCTTAAAGCTGATACTGATGGTCATGGAAATGGCGGCCATCAGGTATGGCATGACCGTCGGAATGGTTAAGAAGCGGAAGCGACGAAGCGGACTCATATGGAAAATGCGTCCCATTTCCATGAGTTTTGGGTCCTTTTGCGCCAGACCTGCACGCACATTTTCATATACAATCGGAAGGCACATGAGTAGCGCCACAAAAATGGAGAGACGGCTGCTACTGAGCCATACCAGAAGCAAAATGATAACGGATGCCACTGGTACTGTCTTCGCGAGCTTCATCGGAAGGGCGAAAAATGCGTCCAACAAGGCAAATCGATGGCAGAGAATTCCAAGCAAAATGCCAAGGGTGACCGAAAGAAGAAATCCTAAGGCAATATGAGAAAGGGAATGTGCGGCCACACGATAGGTTGCGGGATTGCCAAGCATTTTCATAAGTGATTGCAACACATCCCATGGATACGGAAGAAGAATCGGATTCTTAAGACGGGAAGCGCCAAGCTCCCAGATAATAAGCCAGATAAAAAGGGCAAGCAGACGATAGATTTTTACTTTAACAGACTTCGTTTTCATGGCCGCTCCTTTCTTAAGCTCATTGGGTTTCAGTATACTCTACCGCATTTCCCGTTGTCAATTTATAGGATGTCTTTGCGCTATTTTTCTTCGATTGTTAACCTTGCCTTGAACATTTGTTAACCTTGTGGTAGAGTTTGCGTGGTTTTGAGGGCGAAACGGTTCCTGTCACACGACGCAGAGCATTTTCCTCCCAAAACACAACTATTCTGATTGGAGAATATTTATGAACGTAAATAAGAGAACAATTCAAATCTGCTTTATGGGTATTATGGCTGCGCTTATGGCGATCGGTGCGTGGATCTCCATCCCAACTCCTTGGGGTGTAAACTTCACGATGCAAACCTTAATGATTGCGCTTGGCGCTTACCTTTTGGGACCGATTTACGGAACGATTTCCGTTGTTGTATACCTACTTCTTGGCTGCATCGGTCTTCCGGTGTTCACGAACTTTAACTCCGGCTTCGGCGCACTTTCCGGTGCAACCGGCGGTTATCTCTGGGGCTTTATTCCAATGGCATTTTTCTGCGGACTCGGCACCCTCAAATGGGATCGTCCGGTAACACTACAGCTGGATCCGGAGGAAGAAGCAAAGCAGAAGAAGAAAACCCTTATCATTCGTTACGGTCTTCTGATCGTGTTGTCTCTCGTAGGTCTTGCCTGCTGTCACATCCCGGGTGTAATTCAGCTCGGAAAGGTTGCAGGCTTCGGTTACAAGAAGGCTTTCCTCCTTGGATCCGCTTCTTACCTTGCAAAGGATATCGTAAGCATGGTTATCGCCTACTTCGTAGCTGTGGCAGTAAAGAAAGCGTTACGCTGGTAGTGCGGGCTGGGCGTGTGTAGCGCCTAACGAAAGGCTGGCAGTGTCGGTAGAGCGGGCTGGGCGACCTGGGGCGCCTAACGGAACGTTGGCAGTGTTGGTAGAGCGGGCTGGGCGACCTATATCTCACTCCGGGGCCGCTCTCGCTTAGCTGCGTCACGTAGCGGTGCTAAACTCGTTTTCACTCGTTAAGCACCGACGGACGCAGATGCCCCTGCGTGAGAATAGGTCGTCCCACCCCGCTACAGAACGAAAATGTCAGCATTTCCTTAGGTGATAACAGGCGGTCCAGACCGTACATACCTGAATTGTCAGCGTTTCCTTAGGTGAGAACAGGTGGTCCAGCCCGTACCAACAAAGATGTATGCAGATTTAGCTGCCCCTGATTTCTGAATGCAATTCGCCAGCGACGCCCCTGATTGAACAAAGAAATATATACAGAAAGATTGAACCCCCTCCAAGCCTTATTCTTCTAAGGCTGGAGGGGGTTTTTATCAACACGTTTTGTCCTATATGAATAATATCCTGCTCATGGTTGTAGCAGACTCACACAACCATTCACACAAATGTTCTCGAACAAACTACATTCCCTTAACAGCTTCCTTCTCTGCAGGAAGTGCATTTACAAAGGTCTTCACATATGCATCAAAACCGGCAACCTGTGCAGCCTCCGGTTCCACAACACTCTGCTTGGAATCTGCAAAGACACGCTCGGAAAGGTAATCTTCAAGCGCCTCTCCGTCCTTCTTATTCACACGATATGCAGCAAGCAGTGCCATGCCCCAAGGGCCACCCTCGCCGGCTGTCTCCATAACGGCAACCGGAGTGTTAAGGGCCGCTGCCAGGATGCTCTGACCAACCACCGGGGTCTTAAAGAATCCGCCGTGTCCCATCATCAGTTTCAAAGAAACATGCTCCTTCTGAAGCAAAATATCCATACCAATCTTTAACGTAGAAAGTGCAGAGTACAACAAACTTCTGGAGAAATTTGCGAAGGTGAAATTCGCATCCGGCTTACGAACAAACATAGGACGTCCCTCGTCAAGCCCCGTTACGGACTCACCGGACAAATAGTTATAAGACAACACGCCACCGCAATCTGCATCGCCGTCTGCCGCTGCGGTAAACAACGCAGTAAAGATATCACCCATATCGATACGCTGGCCAAGCTTTGCACCAAAGCCCTGGAAAATGCCCGCCCACGCGTTAATATCCGATGTACAGTTATTGCAGTGCACCATCGCTAT
>DCGJ01000150.1:0-8718 GCA_002315495.1 Lachnoclostridium sp. UBA1781
CCTTGAGCATATGTTTGATCATACCCGGCCATATCCACAAATCAAGGAGCTCGTTACAGCGTTAAAGGGTGCAGGCTATAAGATGGCTATCGTATCCAACAAGCTTGATCCGGCGACCAAGAAGATGAATGAACTGTTCTTCTATCCGGATATTCCTGTTGCAATTGGGGCTCCAAGTAACCACAAAAAACCGGATCCGTACAGTGTATTCACCGCACTTGAAGAACTGGGCTCAGTGAAAGAGCATACCATCTATGTCGGAGACACAGATGTTGATAAGGAAACCGCCGACAACGCAGGGCTTCTCTTTGTCGGGTGCGCCTGGGGGTATCGTGATTATGACTTCTTAAAAAAGCTTGGTGCCAAAATTGTTCTCAAGGAACCGGCGGAATTGCTTACCCGGCTGTTACTTGCCAAATAAACATAGCGGCGCCCTATAAGCTGTAAACAAGGCAACAAAAAAAACAGCCAGGCTTTCGAGCCTGGCTGTTAAATTCTAAAAATGTTTTATTGTGGTAAATTGGAAATCATGAATTCCATCTTGCCGTTCAGACAATAATCTTCGAAACCACAAGGAAGAATAAAATGGTCACCCTTTTTCAGAGGTGTACCGCAAATATCACCCTCACCATCAAGGATGCTTACATTCTGGAAGCTCTTATCCTGTGTAAGCTTTACAGTACCATCGACGAAACCATGATAAACCTCATATTTGTCACACGAAATCAATTTGGTGATGGTTGCATCCCCAATTGTCTCGGTAACCTGGGAATCAAGTGCATCCGGAACGTATGGTGCAGTAATGACATCGATACTCTGCTGCACATGAAGTTCTCTCGGCTTTCCGTTCTGAAGGCGGCCATAATCATACACACGATAGGTAATATCGCTGTTCTGCTGCGTTTCAAGGATCAAGGTCCCACCCTTGATAGCATGAAGCGTGCCCGGATTAATCTGGAAGAAATCTCCCTTTTTAATCGGAATCTCACGATAAAACTCATTCCAGCGCTCGTTTAAAATCATATCTTTCACTTCTTCGGATGTCTTCGCATTGTGTCCAACAATAATCGTAGCGTCCGGATCACAATCCAAAATATACCAGCACTCGGTTTTACCAAAGGAACCATTTTCATGCTCCTTCGCATAGGAATCATCCGGATGTACCTGGATACTCAGGTCGTTCTTTGCGTCAATAATTTTAATCAAAAGCGGATAACGATCCGAGTCTACATTTCCGAACAACTCTCTATGGTTGTCCCACAACTCGCTCAAAGTCATCCCTGCAAATGCTCCACTCTTCACAACACAATCTCCGTTTTTATGAGCGCTGATTGCCCAGCACTCGCCGGTAGTTTCCGTAGGAATGTCATAACCGAATTCACGAAGACGGTTTCCACCCCAGATCATATTTTTCAAAACCGGTTTCATAAACAAAATCTCTTTCATGGTATCCTCCATATTACGCCGCATTTAAATGTACCTTCCGTAAATGAATCGGATTCATTTACCAAAAGGCATAAATTTCGCCTGTAGACAGATGCCCACAGGCGAAACATAACATTTCAATTAGTTTGCAAGCTCCATGAGTGCTGCGGTCAAATCCTTAACCTTAGCATCTGCATCCTCGAAGCTCGTACCCTTAACACCGATATAGAACTTAATCTTCGGCTCAGTACCGGAAGGACGAACGCATACCCATGCATCGTCATTCAAATCGAAGTAAAGAACGTTGGACTTAATCAGACCGGTCTCAGTTGTAGCGCCGGTAGCAACATCAAGAATCACATTCTTCGCATAGTCACGGAACTTTACAACGTTGTATGCGCCGAAAGTCTTCGGTGGGTTGTTACGGATATTTTCCATCATATCCTTAATCTTCTGTGCACCTTCAAAGCCCTTGAAGGTAAGGGTTTCAATACCCTCACGGAAGAAGCCGTACTTCTTGTAGATGTTCATCATCTGATCCCAGAGCGTAAAGCCCTTGGTCTGATAATATGCAGCAGCCTCACAAAGAGCCATAACGGCAACGATGGCATCCTTATCTCTTGCATGAGTACCAACAAGGCATCCATAGCTCTCTTCGAAACCGAATTCATAAGTGCCAACACCGGTGTCCTCAGCGCGCTTAATCAACTCACCGATGAACTTGAAGCCGGTCAAACACTCCTTAAGCTCAACATTGTACTCTTCTGCAATCTTATCAGCCATATTGGTGGAAACGATAGTCTTTACGATAAAGCCATCTTTTGCAATGGTACCAAGTTCTTTCTTCTGGCTGAGAAGGTATTCACAAATCAGCATACCGGACATGTTACCGGTAAAGGTCATATATTCGCCGGTCTTAGAGTCACGGGAGAACACACCGAGTCTGTCAGCATCCGGATCGGTTGCCAAAACCAAATCAGCGCCAACTTCCTTTGCCAACTTAAGAGCCAATTCAAATGCGCTCTTATTCTCCGGGTTCGGACTGGCAACGGTAGAGAAATTACCATCCGGCAATTCCTGCTCCGGCACTACGTAAACCTGCTCAAAACCGATTTCCTTCAAGATTCTTCTTGCCGGAATATTCCCGGTTCCGTGAAGTGGGGTGTAAACAACCTTCATGTTCTTACCAACCTCGCGGCAAAGTTCCGGATGGATAACCTGCTTCTTAAGTTCTGCCATGTAAATATCATCAATATCCTTACCAATGGTAACATAAAGACCGGCAGCAACTGCCTCATCATGGCTCATAATCTTTACGGTATTCCAGTCAGAAATCGCATTTACCTCATTGATGATATTACTGTCATGAGGAGGGGTAATCTGTGCACCGTCCTCCCAATAAACCTTATAACCGTTGTACTCAGCCGGATTATGAGATGCGGTGATATTAACACCTGCGATACAGCCAAGCTGACGAAGGGCAAAGGAAACCTCAGGGGTTGGACGAAGGGATTCAAAACGATAAGCCTTAATGCCGTTTGCTGCAAGACAAAGAGCTACCTCTTCACTAAACTCGATGGACATGTTTCTACAGTCATAGCCGATTGCAACGCCCTTATTCTGACCACCGGCCTTAATGATGTAGTTTGCAAGACCCTGCGTAGCCTTACGAACGGTGTAAAGATTCATACGATTGGTACCTGCACCGATAATACCGCGAAGACCGCCTGTACCGAATTCAAGATCACGATAAAAACGATCCTTGATTTCCTTCTCATCATCCTTAATTGCAAGAAGCTCCTGCTTGGTAGCTTCATCAAAGTAAGGATCTGCAAGCCAGTACTTGTAAGTTTCCATATAATCCATTGGGTATACCTCCATGAAAGCGGATGATCCGCATTTTATCAAATATTCAGGGCAATTAACTAGCAATCGCCCCGAATAACAATACCTTATTTTGTCTGTAAAATCAATGCTTTATTGCTGTTTCATCAAATCTTCATTTTTTGAAATCAAACCACATCTCTGCTCTACACAGAGAACGCTGCGGTGTGGATCTTCCGGTGTATTGAAGATATAATCCTCGAGCTGCTCAAGGCTTGTTTTCGCAACATGCATACGGGTATCGGACGATGCATAATACAGGTAAATGCTGCCGTCATCATCCAAAATTGCACCATTGGTAAAGGTTACGTTGGATACATCGCCCACACGCTCCTCGCGACGCGGTCCCAAAAGCATACCGGATGGCTCGGCAATCACCTTCGTCGGGTCATGTAAATCTGTCGCAAATGCATACAGAACGTAACGAAGTCCGGCCGCTGTATTACGAACACCATGAGCAATATGAAGCCAACCTTTGTCAGATTTAATCGGAACGGCACCGGCACCATTTTTCGCCTCAGTAATCGTGTGATATACACGCTTGGAGGTGATAATTTCCTCATCGATTACCGCATGCTCGATATCATCACAGAGACCAAAGCCGATGCCACCTCCCGACCCGGTATCAATAAAATCATCCATTGGCCTGGTGTAAAATGCGTACTTACCGTTTACGAACTCCGGATGAAGCACCACATTTCTCTGCTGCGGAGAACGAAGCGTTTTCAGGTTTGGAAGCCGTTCCCAAGTCTTAAGGTCCTTGGTACGAACAATACCTGCAGCAGCAACGGCTGCAGACAAATCATTGGTTGTCGTATCCTTACTCTCGGAACAGAACACGCCGTAGATCCAGCCATCCTCATGCTGTGTAAGTCGCATATCATAGACGTTTGTTTCCTCAGGACAGGTATCCTCCAAAAGAATCGGATAATCCCAAAAACGGAAGCCCTCCGTCGGACAATCGCTTTCCATCACGGCAAAGAAGCTCTTACGGTCATTTCCTTCGGTACGAACAACCATATAATACTTTCCGTTCAGCTTGATTGCACCGGAATTCATCGTAGCATTGATGCCAAGACGCTCCATAAAGTATGGATTGGTTTCGTAATTCAGATCATATCTCCAGGTAAGCGGAGCCATCTCTCTCGTTGCCACAGGATTCTGATAACGTGTGAATACACCATTATAATCATCGGTTGGACAATTCGGTCTGGAAAGCAATTCCTCCTGCTTTGCGAGCTCCTCATAGTACTTTGGATGAATCAAATCGCGGGTCAAAATTTCAAAGCACATTCTGCCGTTGTGATATGGGCATTTCCATTCCTCTACGATTGGTTTATTACTGTCCGGAACAAAATTCTCGTCCACCTGATAAAACCACTCGGAACCCTCGCGGGAATCCACCAGCTTCTCCATAATGGTCTGGAAAATGTCTTCCGCAGCCTCAAGGTAATGGGTAGCACCCGGATTCTTCTGATAACCGTTCATAAAGCCAAGAACAGCTTCCGCCTGAACCCACCATACTCTCCAGGTATTATCCACACCGCGCTCACATTCATTAAGAAGCGAGTGATTGATATACGCTCTCTCGTAGATATTCTTGGTTAAAGCCTTCGTAATCGGACGGATGCGAGCGGTAAGCTCAGCGTCGCCGAGAATATCGAGCGTACGGTCTACGAGCCAGGAGGTCTCGATATCATGACCATAAGAATGAAGATCAATAATCGGATTATAATTCATATCAAAGAATACATCGAGACGCTTTAATTCCGGATTGTAGATATCCTTCTCCAAGGAGCTCAAAATATCATACAGCTTGCCACGAACATGCAAATCACCGGACACACGATAAAGCTCGGTATATGCCTCCAGACAATGAAGAAGGGTATTCATGGTTCTGTCGGCCATAACTCCATTTTCCGAAAGCTTTTCATTGCTCTCCGGGCTAAAATCAATCTTGAAGGCCTCGAGATATCCGTCAGCATCACGCATCTTGGTTTCAATCAGTTCGAACAGTCCCTTTGCTAACTGAAGTGCCTCCTCGTTTTTCGAAAGCTCATAATAGGAAGACAATGCATAAATCGCAAATGCCTGGTTGTAGGTATGCTTCTGCGTATCCATCGGAATACCATCGTAGCTAACTGACCAGTATACACCGCCATTCTGAATATCGATGCAAGCCTTTTTCATAAAATCATAGGCATGATCTGCATATTCTCTGAGGCATTCATCCTTTAAAACCTTGCAGGCATTTGAAAAGAACCACAAAATGCGGCTGTTCAGAATGCATCCCTTCTCAGCCTTCTTATCCAACTTTAAATCAAATCCATAATACCCGTAATAACCACCATTTTCGTCGTCCTTCAGTCCTTTCCAGAACGGAAGAATCACTTTGCGAAGATGCAGCTCCGCTTCTCTCTTTATGGAACCCATAGTTTCCTCCTAACAACATTCCGTTATTTCACTAAAATCAATGATACAAAATAAAAACCGGTCGCAGAATTCTCCGGCATCTCGGTTACTTCTATCGTAACCTTGTGATTACCACCGGCTTCCTCTTCATACACATCCTGAAGACATAGCAAATCACCCCAGGTTTCATCAAAATTGGCATCTAATATTGCGACTTCCTTATCATCCACATATACTTTCGCAATCGGTGCCGGAAGACGCATGGTCTTTCGGTACTGCACAGAGATCTTTGATGCATGAACAAGATAAGTAATCGATGCGCCCGTTTCCTTTGCTTCAAATCCATTCTTAAAGATGTCCCGAACTCCGTATTGCGGCTCTGTATCCGCAACAAATCCTTTACAGCCAATGATCTGGCCGTCTCTTCTTACGCGCAGGGAATTCTGATAACGATTCTTTGTTAATGGGGCAGGAAGTTCTTTCTCTTCGTACAAGTCTCCATCGGTAAATGCTTTCTCATAAATGATCTGAAGCAGATTCGTGATCAACTCTGCCAGATACTGATGTCCAAGGTCATTTGGATGAAGCATATCCAAGGAAATATCCGATGCCACAAGATTACCGAGAAGAATCTCCTCGAAAATGCTGTCCTTAACGCTTACGATTGGCAAATCGTAGTGCATCGCTACAGCATTGTGAACCTCCTGAGCATTTTCACCGGAATCATAGCGGGCGTTATTGGTAATAAACAGCCCCGGCTTCTTCGGTGCCTCTAAAATCTTTCTCAAGAGTCCTTCAAAGGTCTCTTGAAAGAACTCATTATTCTCATCATTTACGCTGAATTCGCAGAACACCATGTCCGGCTCATGCGAAAGCACGTCAGCGTCCACTCTTGCCACTCCAAATTGGGATGTAGTCGCGCCGATTCCCGCATTTACATAGGTGATTTCGCTCTTTGGAAATGCTTCCTTCCACCATTGATAGGTGCGATATGCGTAACAGTTCTCATGTCTGGTCGTAATACTGTCCTGCGTGATGGAGCCGCCCAAAAAGGCAATCGTAATCGGTTCGCCGGTGGCTGCCTTCTTCATCACCCCATGAATGCGTGACAGATTACCAAGATTTACAATGCCTCGATCCAATACATTCTGATTCATTGTCTTCTCCGTTTCTATGTTTCAATTAACGACCGATAACCGGCCAAAGCAGCCGGTTATCGGAGGATGTTTACTTACAGAATACCGATGGAAGCATCATCGCCATTTTCAACGTGATGTGCCTTTACATATTCAACGATTTCATCAACAGTGGTAAATGCAAGACCAACGTAGCTGTCTGCTGCACCATAGTAGATTGCAATCTTACCGCTCTCGGCGTCGCAAAGTGCGGATACCGGGAAGATAACATTTGCAACGAAACCGCGCTCTTCATACCACTCTTCAGGAGTAAGAATGAAATTCTCGGAACGATACTTTACCTTGCTTGGCTCATCCTTATCAAGGATACAAGCACCCATAGAATAAACATAACCATTACAGGTGCCGGTTACACCGTGATAGAACAACAGCCAACCCTCAGAGGTCTCAATCGGAGCAGCGCCGCCACCAATCTTAAGAGCCTGCCACCACTGATTGTAACCACGAGTCATAACATGACGATGCTTGCCCCAGAAGGTAAGGTCCGGACTCTCGGAAATGAACACATCACCAAATGGAGTGTGACCGCTATCGGACGGTCTGGAAAGAAGTGCAAAGTTACCATTCAGCTTTCTTGGGAACAATACACCATTACGGTTGAACGGAAGGAATGGATTCTCAATACGAATAAAGGTCTTGAAATCCTTTGTCTTCGCCATACCAAGTGCCGCACCATAGAAATCGGTACACCAGATGATATAGTAAGTATCCTCAACCTTAACGAGACGAGGATCATAAGCATAACGAGGCATGTAGGACTCGCCCTTCTCATTTACAAACTGAATCTTCTCAGTCTCATACTCCCAATGGATACCATCCTTGGAACGACCAAGGTAAATGTGCGGTACACCATTCGTCTGCTCGCCACGGAATACGCCAATAAAGCCATCCTCCCAAGGCTGAACTGCGGAGTTGAAAATTCTTGCTACACCCGGAAGCGGATTTCTTCCGATAATCGGGTTCTCGCTGTAGCGCCAAACAGGACCGATTGCGTTTGCCGGTCTGTCCTGCCAAGGAATGTTTGGCATGTTGTCTGCAAATACGGTAACTTTACTCATAATACTTTCTCCATTCTAGATTTATACTATTTTTTCGAGCTTTCCGAAAAAGCTCTATCTATAGGCTATTTTACACGAATTATAGGCATTTTCTATGTTGAAAACACTCGAATATTGTATGATTCTATACAATTTATTAAATTGCCTATAATGTTTTTTTGACAAGTGTTTTTATTCTCCGTAATGCTTCAAATCAGGCAGCTCATCTAACGTGATGACGGAAGCATGATTGAACACCTTATCCCACATCGAAATCTCCGTATAGGTTTCGGAAATCGCCGCATTTTCGGTAGTAAACTCACCTCCCCAGGTGCAAAACCACGTCCATAATGCTCCGTCACGAAGTTCAAAATCCGGATCCATCAGGCAACCGTTTTCTGATAAAGCAATCGGTTTATATGTATCGGTTACGGATACCAGCTCCGCGTAAGCAGAGGCCTGAGAGGTATACACATGAGTGCCCGGATAAATGTCGGTACTAATCACGTCGCAGTATTCATCTCCCGGGTACCAGTCCGGATCCTGACCGTTCCACACCCAAATCAGATTATGAATTTCATGGTAATTGACGAGACGGTCATACATCAGCTTCCAAAGCTTGATATAGGTTTCCGAGCCAAATGCGCCCCACCAGAACCATCCCCCGGAGGCTTCATGCAGAGGTCTCCAAAGAATCGGAACATTCTTTTCCTGAAGAAGCTTTAGCTGGAAAGCGATACAGTCAATATCCGTCAAAAGACTTT
>DCGJ01000150.1:8746-14833 GCA_002315495.1 Lachnoclostridium sp. UBA1781
ACTTTCCATTCCTTCCTCGTCCTCACCATTCATAATTGCCGTCAAATCAAACTTGTCACTTGATATATACTCTGTATAAAAGCCCCTCCAATACTCAGCCCCCTCTTTATCGTACTTTTCGTCAATCGTCCAATGCCAGCAAAAAGTTACAATACCGCCTTTTTCGTTTGAAAAATCAATTGCTTTCTTTATAGCAACACTAGTTTCTCCATGCTTTGCACGAGCCGGTGAATAAGACATCATATCCAGTCCCAAAACAGCCGGAGTTCTTCCTGTAATCTCTAAGATAGAAGTAAACTCATTAGAGGCAGTTCCATTATCGCCCACCTGACCTGAAAGCGTGTACTGCCCGTCAATATCGCAAATAAACTGATAGAGCATTTTCGCTTCCAAAGTCGCGTCCACGTCACATAGAGAAGCCGTCGACTTGTCCCGTTCAACTGTTTCCGTTTGCTTTACAGCCTGAATCACAACATAGTCAACCTGCCACCAGCCCCAACTTGCTTTTGTGCTGACTATATGTTCGCCTTCCCCGATATATACATTTTCCAAGGTATATTCCTTAAAGGCGGCATCTGTACTCAGTCCATGAATACTTCCGACATTTTCCCCGTCAATCGCAATATCATTCGATTTTTCGCCGTATGGAAATGCACAGCAAACAACAAGGTTATACAGCCCACCGGCAGGTACGCTGATCGAAACGTTAACCGTATCCGAGGAAGAATTACCGGAAATATTAATATAACCTTCTCCGGAATAGCCTGAAGCGTTCGTATCAACGGAAGCATTTCCCGAGGTTTCACCGGTTTCAAATTCTACCTTTTGTTGAAAGCTCTCATCATAATTTGTTGGACTCGTATTCTTTTCGTAACTGTATTTATCTAATTCTGCATTGGAAAGTACCAGCTTGTCCAGTCGATCTGCTGCAGGCTTATATTCGTTCTTTGGTTCATCGGTAATACTTCCTGCTGTAGTTACCGGTTCTTTGTAAGAAGTTTCTTCCATTTCAGGTTTGGAAGTCTCAACTTCTTCTCCATACTTGTGATCACATCCCAAAGTAGAAAGAAGCAGGATTATAATCAAAAGAATCCCTAATTTTCTATTACGCATCGATATGTTCTCCTATATCAATTCCAATATCATCATTACAATTTTTTTAAAAAAAAGGGGACGGTAACCCGTCCCCTTCTTATGAACCGAAGTTCAAGTATTACTTATTGAAGTTTGTATCAAGGTAATCCTGTACAATCTGCTTGTTGATTTCGATACACTGAGAAACTTCACACTCATAAGAGCTGGAAACGATGTTATGAGGGTTAGCTTCGTCAGAGAACTTAACCTGATCCCAAAGCTCAAGGCCAAGGTCAGAGGTCTCATCAGCCATGCTTACCAATACTTCGAAGTTGGTCTCGGAAGCTTCAGAACCACCGATCCACTCTTCAGCCCACTCGGTGTTGTCACGAAGATCTACATCATCGCCGTACCAAGCGGTGTAATCATGAATTACATTGTAAATAAGTTCCGGATTATTAATTCCCTTAGGAATCATGTAGAAGGTACCGGAAGACTGGTTGAACTTCTTAACAGTCTCGCCTTCCTTTACAGAAGGACCAGTAGGCCATGGAACAATACCGAAGTTGATCTGATGCTCCGGATCTGCTTCCTGTGCAATCCAGTGAGCAGCTACGAAGAATACAGCATTACCGGTACCCCAAGCATATACGTTGGAGTTCCAGTCGCTATCACACTCATCATTCCAGAAGGACCATCCCTCATCCTTGTAAATCTTGTGAAGCTGGTTCAAAACCTCAGAAGTGTTCTGAGAAGAAAGACCTTCAACAAGGTTACCGTCAGCATCTACATGGTCAGGAGAAGCAATCCAAGCATTGTTGGAGAACAACAATGCAGTAAGGGTTACGTTCCAAGCGCCACGGAAAGCATAAACGTTGTTATCAGGATCATTAACCTTAGACATCATCTCGTTCCAAGCATCCCAAGTCCACTCACCCTTCTGATAGAGCTCATATGGATCTTCACAGCCAGCAGCTGCAAGGATGGTCTTGTTGTATCCAAGAGGATATGCAGAGGTCTCGATACCACTTGCCTTGAAGAGGTAAGTGCCACCATCGGAAGTGAAGGAGAAGCCGGAAAGTGCAACATCATCATCAGAGAGGAATGCACTTACGTCTTCAGCGTAGTTGTTAAGAACAGCCGGAATACCGAACTGAAGATCAACCATGTAAATATCACAGTTTGGCTTACCTGCCATGATGGAGGTATTGATGGACTCAATAACACCGTTCCAGGTAAGGTTCTTGTAGTAAAGCTCGATATTGTACTTCTCTTCTACAGCTCTCATGTTATCAAGCTGCATCTGAGCAATCTCAATATCAGTTACATCTGGGTTATCATAGATGTCATGATGCTCAGAAGTATAGTAGCTGGTATACCAGGTACCAATGTAAAGCTTTCTTGCATCAGTCTTATCATTGTTACCACCGTTCTGAGTGGTATTGGCTGCTGCAGTCGTATTGCTAGCGCCACCATTATCTGTGGTAGAAGCGGTCTCACCACAAGCGGTCAAAGCAAATACCATGCAGAGAACCAAAAGTAAAGAAACAATCTTTTTCATTTGTAATCCTCCAAATAATAGTTACAATTACTCTGCATAACCAACGGTAATCTTGTAGATTTCGAAGGCGCCATCGCCACCCAAACCGGAGATACCGAAGAAGCTACAATCATTGATTGCATTGCCATCGCCGTCAGAGTCAAAACCGCCCTTAGCGATAAATGCCTCATTAATCTGCTCATAGGTGTACTGTACAATTGTACGGCTTTCATTGTAACGATCATTCTCAGGATTCTCTTCATCCTTTGGAAGCTGGAACTGAATCTGTCCGCCACCGGTCCAAGCCTGTGCTACAACGAGTGGGCAAGCCCAACGATGTCCATCATAAGTTTCCTGATCAGCATATGGCTGAGTGCTGTAGTAAATCGTAAGAAGCATGCCTTCCTTGAACTCGATACCGGTCATATCAGGATAGCTGTCAACGCCATCAGCAGCCCAAGCCCAAGACTGAGCAGCATTTGGCCACCAGTTACCGTTTGCAAGACCGGATGGGGAAGTGCCGTCCTTAGCTACAAGAATCGTCTCGTTAACCGGCTTCGTACAAGCGTTAGACCAGTCAAGATTCAACCAGAAGCTATCAGCAATACCCTCAACCTGTGCAAAGGATACAGACTCATCACAGGTCAAAGCGTTACCGTCTGCATCGATGAACTTAATGTTATCAATGCAAAGAGTGTAATCAGAAGCTGCGATTGGGTTTCCGTCAGTATTAACTGCGAAATAAATGTAGGTATCGCCTTCTGCGGAAAGTTCAGAAGCAGCAACCTCATAAACCTTCGGGTTCTCATCTTCCATGAAGATGGTCCAGTTAGACTTGGTTTCAACGCCTGCATTCACAACTGCGAAGGTACCACCTACAGCCTGGAAATTATTGGTGCCATAATCAATACCTACTTCGTAAGCAATCTTGGCAATCTTAGAAACATTCTCTGCACCAACAAGAGCAACAACATCAACTGCAACGAAAGGAACGCTGCCAGAGAAAGTGTTGTCACTTACAGGAGAGGAAACACGCAATGCCTTAGAGCCATTGAAGGTTCCTACTTCCATTGTAGATGCAAGGTCGCATGCAGCAAAGCTGTATGCAATTTTTGCAAAGTCGTAGGCTCCGCTCTCGAAGTCTACTGCAGTCGCTACGTCTTCTGCCGGCTGAACATCTTCTGTAGTAGCTGCCGGTTCAGTGCTTGCCGGTGCTTCGGTAGAAGCGGCCGGAGTTTCACTGCTGGCGGTGCTTGCGGTATCGCCACAAGCTACCATGGAAGCTACCAAAGCAAGAGCGAGCAAAAGTACCATGACTTTCTTAAACATAATACTCCTCCTTGGATATTATATAGTTTGTTTGCGCAATTACGCGCTGCTATAAAAGGAACATATGGCGCATTTTCCAAACGCCATACGCTCAATTTATTGAATTTTACGATAAAACTGTTGATATTGCAAGCAAATCTGTCTTGTTTTCTGTACAGAATCATCGATTTTAGAGAATTTTTATACTCTCCTTTTAGGCATATTGTCTAACCAACGATACCGCTTCGCTCAACACCCTCAATGAAGTATCTCTGAAGAACACAGTAAACAATAATAACCGGAAGCATAATCATAACAATACCTGCGTACAGGTAAAGCTGCTGAAGTGCCGGGGAATTTACTGTGAAAATGTTCGCTACTTCGTTTGTCAGTGCAGAAATACGCATCGAGACCATCTCGGAGATACCGAACAGCTTCGTGTAGAACAAATCGTTATACTGCCATACCATAGAGAATACAGCAACCGTAATAACGGACGGAACTGCATTGATTAACATGATACGGAAATAGGTATAAAAGCTGCCTGCACCATCTACAAATGCTGCTTCCTCAATCTCCTTCGGAAGTCCACGGAAGAACTGGTTGAAGATGTAAATATACAAACCGGATCGCAGACCACAACCGAGAATCGTCAACAGATAGAACGGAACCACGGTAGAATAAAAGCCGTTAAGTGCGATGTACAACGGAAGCATAATTGCATGGGTAGGAATAACGATCATAATAACTACGCATGCAAAGAGCACATTTTTAAACGGAAAGTTAAATCTTGCGAATCCATAACCAACCATGGAACATACAAAAATCTGAATAATCATAAGTGCCAGGTCATTTCCAAGGGAAATGAGCAAGGTCTTCGGATAAGGCAATACGATGAAGGCCGTTTTATAACGCTCCAAGGTCGGATGAGACGGGAAGATATAAATCATCGGGTCAAATGCATCCTTATCCGAGAAGAAGGAATTTGCGAAGATTTCAATTAACGGTGCAAGAATAATGTAGGATACACCGATAATAACTAAGAAACGGAATACTCCAAGAAGGAACTTCTTAACATTCTTCTTAAAACGAAGGGTATCATTTTGAAAATGCTGATCTTCCTTCAGTTCGTTAATTTTCAATTTTGTCTTTTCAATCGAAATCATGTCAGTTCCTCCTTTCCTAGTTGTAGTAGAATGTACGTTTCTGAATCAATGCAACAACACCAAAGAGCAGCAAACATACAACCAATGTACTTACCAAACACATCGCACTACCATAACCGTAGTTTCTGGTCGTGAAGATCATTTCATAGGACAGGTTAACCACTTCACTGTTTGCAAAGGAGTCAACGACCGTGTAAACAAGACAGGTAATAATGTGTGGCATAACCATCGGGAATGTAACCTTCCAGAAGGTTTCGTAGGTGGTAGCGCCTTCAATTCTTGCAACCTCATAGAGCGATCCTGCAATGGACTGTAACGCTGCAATGAAGATGACAATCTGCACACCGGAAAGCGAAACAACATCCGCCAGACGCGATACGGCGCCAACAACATAGTCCAAGATTCCGGCCGGAATACCGATGTCCTTAAACAGGCTAAGGTAGTAATCCACATTAATCGTGGTGTTCGCTGCAGAAGCAATGGTATCGGAGGTAGCACTGATACCACCAACCGCATTCTGTCTTGCAAAATCGATGGCTTCCGAAATTGCAGCAGAACCCATAATTACCGGAAGGAAGAAAATCGCACGAATAACGGTTCTACCGATAAACTTCTGGTTCAGAATCATTGCCATCAGCAAGCTGAAAATGAGAACAAGCGGAACGTCGATGAAGACATTTGACATGGAGCTGACCAACTTCTGGTTGAAGGTCGGATGCGATGTGAAAATGTACTTCAAATTGTTAAGTCCGCTGAATTTTGCAACATAACCCTTGTCACCGGTCGTAACATCACAGAGGGAAAACCATACGGTCATACCTACGCTTCGTACGTAGTAAACAAGGAAACCGAGTAACCAAGGGCTGATGAATAACATACCGGTTACTGCTCTCTTTTGTAGCAAGGATAAACCTTTTTTCTTTTTCATACTCGCCCTCCTTTACTCAATATTTGAAAAATCATAGGTGCTGGAAGAACCATTCTTCTCAACAGTTACCT
>DCGJ01000011.1:0-1438 GCA_002315495.1 Lachnoclostridium sp. UBA1781
TCGGAGTACTCGTTGGGGTACTCGTTGGCTTCGGTGTATTTGTCGGAGTACTCGTTGGCGTACTCGTCGGCTTCGTTACGTTATCCTCGCCAGTCCAATAATGCAACATAAACACATGATCGGTTGGCGTATCATCTTCACCATAAACTAGTGACCTACTCGTACCATCCGGGTCCTCAACAGAATAATCATCGTTGGAATATGCAGCGCACAGAATTCTTATAGACCAGTCAGAGCAATCACTAAAGTCAAGGTTAAGACTCTTGGACTCACCGGCACTGACAGAAAGCCATTCCCCATATATACCGGGATCATTGTCTCCATACGGGCTCATACCGTAACCCACCAGTTCCCCATCAATCTCTTTGTAAGCAACAGCTACACTCCAGCTTAGATATGGCCCTGCAATTACATAGTAGTAATCAGCTCCATCCTTGGTCACTCTTACTGCGCTCCAGCACCAATCGTTCCATGCGGAAGTACCGTCAATATCAATGGCGAGTGCCAGAATATCCCCTTTAATATCACCTTTTCTAATTACATAGTTGGAATCCGCGTTGATACCAACAACGATTTCTTTCCCCTTCCGGATGTCAGGATTTTCCGTCGGAGTTGGCGTACTCGTTGGTTCCGGTGTTGCAGTTGCCGTCGGTACCGGCTCTAATAAAGCAGTTGCCCAATCGTAATCCTCTTCTCCCATCGGGTGCGCATCTGCAAACTCTTCCGTTAGGAAGTCTGCCGCTCGCGTATGGCTAAAATCAAAATAATTTGGACAGGTCAAAAAATACGGATAATCTCTAGACTCCCGATCATCCCATGTGGCATCGACATTATAGTAATAATCTCCAATTCTAACAATATTCCAGGCATGTCCGCCATCATTCGCTATGCCGGTAATATAGCGACAACTGAGTCCCTGCTCATAGCACATACGATACAAAACCGCAGCATATCCCTGGCACACAGAGGTTCCAAGGCAGATTGCCGCATAGGCACTGTGTGCAATCAGTTTCGGGTTATCCTCCGGCCATTTTTCTTTGTCTAAAGCATCATCGTCATAGGTATTGGTGTCCAGAATGTAATCATAAATTGCTTTCAATTTCTGAACTTCATTTCCGTTCACCTTCCAAATACTTTCATCAGCCTTAAGCTTATTTGTCAAAGCCTGCTCTTGTGCAGCATCGGTAAAGTACTGGAACGAATAGGTAAAGGTGATTTCGTAGCCTACAAATGAATCCCCATCATAAAGTCTACTTCCTTTATACCCATATCCATACCCATGCATCTGAGCGATTAAATAGTCACCATCGACGGAAGACTCGTCAATAGCCAGCCCTTGCAACACCAAATTCTTCGCATAGGTAACAAAATCCTCTTCCGAAAAGAAATACATCTTAACCGAAGCAGAATCCTCTCTTGCAACCATCTGATCACGAAG
>DCGJ01000011.1:1467-2525 GCA_002315495.1 Lachnoclostridium sp. UBA1781
GGATCACGAAGATATCGAGCTGCATCCTCGTCTGTATAACAGAGAAGCGCATCACTGCCGGACTCGGCCATCATAAGTTCATAATAAACTTCTCCACTCTCCCCCTCGATGTCAAAGGAAGTATCGCCATAATACAGGTCGAACTGCTCATAGCCCCATTCTCCTTCAATGTCAAAGTAGTTTCGAGTCGAAGCCGCCTGCGCTTTCCCCTGCAAGTTGCTCAACATCCCTACCAGCAGGACAACAATCAGCGCAAAGGAATTTATTTTCCGTACTGCTCTCTTCATACCGTTCACTCCTCATCCTAGAAATCCACCAAAATGCTTCTCACATTTCCAGCTAAGTGTAGTCTACCATATTTCATAATTATTCGAAAGTGGGTTGTTCCTTTTTTCTGAAAAAATATATCTGCAAAAATTCAAAACATTGCCTGATTTCAAGTCAAAAAAAGCGGAGCTGATTTCTCAACTCCGCCCAAAATGGACCTATTAAGCTTCATCTAATGGCAGCGCCATTGACGTTCACGGTTCCCTTCGCCACAACTAAGCCTCGTCTAATGGCAGCGCCATTGATGTTCAAGTTTGCCTTCGACACCATTAAGCTTCATCAATGGCGCGACCGATATCATGTCTCATGTACTTATTTTCAAAATGAACCAACTCGGTAGCCTTGTAAGCATTTGCACGGGCCTCTTTCAGATTGCTTCCGATTGCGGTCACACCAAGCACACGTCCACCATTGGTTACAATCTTACCCTCCTCATTAAACTTGGAGCCGGCATGGAATACAAAATAACCATCCTGCTTCTTCACATCGTCAAGTCCGGTAATCTCAAAGCCCTTCTTGTAGCTTACCGGATAACCATCCGACGCAAGTACGACACAGACTGCCGCATTATCCTCAAACTGAAGGTCGATGGTTTCAAGCTTACCGTCAACGCAAGCCAGGAATACATCCACAATATCATTCTTCATTCTCGGAAGTACAACCTGGGTTTCCGGATCACCGAAACGTGCATTATACTCAAGCACCTTAGGACCATCCGGAGTCAACATCAT
>DCGJ01000011.1:2555-4178 GCA_002315495.1 Lachnoclostridium sp. UBA1781
TCTCTGCCCTCTGCCTTCATGGCATCCATCGTGCACTGGTAGATATACTTCTTGCAAAATGCGTCCACTTCTTCAGTATAGAACGGACTCGGAGAGAACGTACCCATACCACCGGTATTCAGACCGGTATCACCGTCGCCTGCTCTCTTATGATCCTGCGCGGAGGTCATCGGAACAACCTTCGTTCCATCGCAGAAGCAAAGTACGGAAACCTCACGGCCGGTCATGAACTCTTCCACAACCATCTTATTTCCTGCAGAGCCGAAATGCTTATCCAGCATGATTTCCTTCACGCCATCCATAGCCTCTTCTCTGGTATTACAAATCAAAACACCCTTACCAAGTGCAAGACCGTCAGCCTTAAGTACGATTGGCATCTTTGCAGTCTTCAGATATTCCATCGCTGCATCCGCATCCTCAAAGGTTTCGTATGCCGCGGTAGGAATGTTATACTTCTTCATCAGCTCCTTGGAAAATGCCTTGCTTCCCTCAAGAATTGCCGCATTTTTACGAGGTCCGAAGGTCTTAATTCCGGCTGCCTCAAATGCATCCACAATACCACCTACAAGCGGATCGTCCGGACCAACCACAACCAAATCAATCTGGTTGTCCTTCGCAAAGGCAACCATCTTATCGAACTCCATAACGCCGATGTTCACACACTCTGCGTATTCCGCAATGCCTGCATTGCCCGGTGCGCAGTACAGCTTCTCACACTTTTCACTCTGTGCAATCTTATAGCAGATGGCATGCTCTCTTCCGCCACCGCCTACAACAAGAATCTTCATCTGAATCCTCCTTTGTTTTGGGATGTCTCCCATGTTTCAAAAAATCCTCTCCCCAAATCGAGGAGAGGATTCCAATTACTTCTCTACGTAAAAGGTACCGTTCGCATTTTGCTTCAAACGATTGTTTGCGATTGCATCAATGACCGTCGGAAGTAAAATCCACTCTGCCTCCTGCATAACACGAAGCTGCAAGCTCTCCGGCGTATCATCCGGACGAACCTCCACTGCCTTCTGCATAAGAATCGGGCCTGTATCGGTTCCCGCGTCAACAAAATGCACGGTCGCCCCGGTCACCTTTGCGCCTCTTTCCAGCACCCTCTCATGCACATGAAGACCATAAAAGCCATCGCCACAGAAGGACGGAATCAAGGACGGGTGAATATTTACAATACGATTCGGGTATGCCTTCACCAACGCCTCCGGCAGAATTACCAGGAAGCCCGCAAGTACTACCAAATCAGCCTTTAAATCCTGAATCGTCTTTAAAAGTGCATCGTTAAATGCTTCCCGATTTTCATAATCCTTCGGACACACAGCATATCCCGGAATATTGGCAGCCGCAGCGCGGTCTAATGCCTTTACTCCGTGCTTATTACTGATAACTCCGACAATCTCGGTATTGGTAATTGTACCATCCTTCACACGATCGATAATCGCCTGAAGATTCGTACCGCCACCGGATACACATACAACAACTCTTAGCATAAGGTGATTCCCTTCTCACCGTCGGTGATCTCACCAACGATATATGCGGTCTCGCCTGCTGCGGTAAGAAGCTTTACAGCCTTATCTGCATCTGCCGGGTCAACTGCAATCATCATACCGATACCCATGT
>DCGJ01000010.1:0-16132 GCA_002315495.1 Lachnoclostridium sp. UBA1781
GACTTGGTACCAGCCGGGTCGTAAAAATAGTAAAAGCAAACGAACAGTAAAGGGGGACAACAGCATGGCAAACTATCCAACACCACACATCAATGCAAAACCGGAAGATTTTGCACGCACTGTATTAATGCCGGGCGATCCGCTTCGGGCAAAGTACATTGCGGAGAATTTTCTGGAGAATCCGGTACTGATTAATAACGTTCGCGGTGTGCAGGGGTACACCGGAACCTACGAAGGAACCAGAGTGACGGTTATGGCAAGCGGTATGGGCATGCCGTCCATCGGCATCTACAGCTATGAGCTATTCAATTTCTTTGGAGTTGAGAACATTATGAGAATCGGTTCCGCCGGTTCTTATCACAAAGACGTAAAGATTCGCGATATCGTTATCGGACAGGGGGCATGCACCGACTCCCGTTTCGCAGAGCATTTTCATCTGCCGGGAACCTTCGCACCGATTGCGAGCTGGAAGATGCTTGAGACCTGCGTGGAAACCGCCAAGGAGCTTGGGGCAAACTATCATGTAGGAAACCTCGTTTCCAGCGATGTTTTCTATGGGGATGAGGCTGACCTTGCGGATAATTTTAAGGCAATGAATTCCTGGGCAAAGATGGGCGTTATGGCCGTTGAGATGGAAGCGGCAGGGCTTTATATGAACGCAGCAAGAGCAGGAAAGAATGCTCTTGCCATCTGCACCATTTCCGATTCGTTGGTGACCGGAGAAGCAACTTCCGCAGAGGAGCGGCAGAGTTCCTTCACACAGATGATGGAGCTCGCTTTGAAGACAGCTGTAAAGCTCGATCGGATGTAAATTTAACAGGCTTGGAAAATGCTCGCCGATACGCGGGCATTTTCCTTTTTTTGTTGACTTTTGGACCATAGATAATTATAATTCTTTTGTTATGGTCGAATGGTGTTTCCATTGATTCGTGACCATAGAAATTGAGTATAAATGAGGTTATCACAATGGCAAAAATTATTCTTACCGGAGACCGTCCGACCGGACGTCTTCACATCGGTCACTATGTAGGTTCCCTGAAGCGTCGTGTCGAGCTTCAGAACTCCGGCGAATTTGACAAAATATATATTATGATTGCGGATGCACAGGCACTTACAGATAATGCAAAGAATCCTGGTAAGGTCCGTCAGAACATCATTGAGGTCGCACTGGATTACCTGGCAGCAGGTCTTGATCCGGAGAAGTGTACCATTTTCATTCAGTCCCAGGTTCCGCAGCTTACCGAGCTGACCTTCTACTACATGAATCTGGTTACTGTACAGCGTTTGCAGCGCAACCCTACGGTGAAGAATGAGATTAAGCTTCGTGGCTTCAAGGAAGGCGAGGCAGAGGATCAGGAGGAAGAGGGAATTCCGGTTGGTTTCTTTACCTACCCGATCAGCCAGGCTTCCGATATTACCGCATTTAAGGCAACGACCGTTCCGGTTGGTGAGGACCAGCTTCCGATGATCGAGCAGACGAGAGAAATCGTTCGTCGTTTCAACAATTCCTACGGCGAGGTTTTGGTTGAGCCGGTAGCAGTTATTCCGGACAACGAAGTATGTAAGAGACTTCCGGGTACCGATGGTTCCGCGAAGATGAGTAAGTCTCTCGGAAACTGTATCTATCTTGCGGATTCCGCAGAGGAACTGAAGAATAAGGTTATGAAGATGTACACCGATCCGAATCATATCCAGATTACCGATCCGGGTTCTCTGGAAGGAAATGCGGTATTCACCTATCTGGATGCGTTTGCGAAGGATGAGCATTTTGCGAAGTTCCTTCCGGAGTACGAGAATCTGGATGCGATGAAGAAGCATTATACGACCGGTGGCTTGGGCGACGTGAAGTGTAAGAAGTTCCTTCTCGCTGTACTTGAGAGCGAGCTTGGACCAATCAGAGAGCGCCGTCTGGAGCTTGAGAAGCATTTGCCTGAGATTTATGAGATGCTTCGCAAGGGTAGTGAGGAGGCAGCGCGAGTTGCTGACGCAACCCTGAATGAAGTAAAGTCGGCAATGAAGATTAATTACTTTGTGGACAATGCATTGGAGAACGAAGTTTCCGGTCAGTAAGCAACCGATGATGAATTAAGAAAAGAAAGGAGAACCCCGCATGGAGATGAAGCAGAACAGTTACTTTGCGAATAACGAGCGACTGATGAATCAGATTTTGTTACGTGTGGCTGAGGTTCTCTTTTTTGTGGGACCGCTTCTTGCGGTATTCAATTTCGAAGGGCTGTATAACATTCGTTATGAGGAATGCGCCCTGATTTCCATCTTTGACATTTTGGTCGTTTTGGTTGTGATCTGGTTTGGATGGCATGAGAGTATGAAGCCGGCGGTAAAGTATGTTTTGTTGTTCGGCTTACAGATTGGAATCTGCTGGGTAGCGGCAATGGAGGGTATGAACATATACATTGCCTACGCCTTGATACCGGCGGTTTCCTGTTTGTATTTTAATCGACGGTTCACCCTTTATATTACCGGTGGCAGCTATTTGGTTATGCTGTTATCGCTGTGGCCGAGAGCGGGGATGGAGGTAAATCTGAACTATCCGAATCTGACGCAGTGGGACTGGTTTGGAGCATTTGGCTTCGGACTTACCGTAGAATTCCTTCTACTTGTTTTGATTTTGGTTGCGTTAACCGGTAAGATTCAGAATACATTGGAGGTTCTTCAGTTGAAGAACACGCAGATGAAGGAGATGCAGAGACAGCTCGTAAGCGGTTTCGCAAACCTCATTGAATCCCGTGATAACGATACCGGGCATCATGTTCGCAGAACAAGTGAATATGTGCGTATGATTGCCAACTGGCTTCGTGATAATCGTTATTATACTGCCGAGCTTTCCATTAAGGCGGTCAACGATTTTGCGATGGCAGCACCACTCCATGATACCGGTAAGATTTGTATTCCGGACTCCATCCTGAAGAAGGAAGGAGCGCTGACACCGGAGGAGTATGACATCATGAAGCAGCATACCACGCAGGGGTATCGACTGATTCGTGACAATCTTGGAAAATTAGAAGACCGTAGATTACTTACGGCAATTGAGAATACTGCGTTGTACCACCATGAACGTTGGGACGGTACGGGTTACCCGAAGGGCATCAGCGGTCGCGAGATTCCGCTCTGTGCAAGAATTATGGCAGCGGCTGATACGCTGGATGCACTTTTATCCGAGCGCTGCTACAAGAAGTGCCTGAATATGACCGAGGTTATGGAGATCTTTGAAAAAGAGCGAGGGACGCATTTTGAGCCGTGTATTGTCGATGCGGTTCGTGATCTCGAGCCGATGATTATGCTCTTCATTCAGGAAGAAGAGGAGTATGAGCATGCACTTCGTCAGGCAAGCGGAGATTCCAGCGTTCCGACCTTCTCGGAGCGTTTTGAGCAGTTGGAGAAAGCGCATGAAGTGGAAGAAGCTCGAAAAGTAGAGAAGGGAAATCAGGAAAAGACGAGCATTTCCGAAGAGGCGCAGGCTGTAACCGAACAGACTGCAAATGCTGCCGACACGCAGAAGAGTGGAAGAGGCAGGAACAAGAGAAAGAAGAACCGCTAACAAACGGTTTTATGAGTTTTGGGAGGCATACATACATGAAAAGGATTGGTTTTGACAACAACAAGTATCTGGAGATGCAGTCCGCGCACATTAAGGAGCGTATCGCTCAGTTTGGCGGTAAACTGTATCTGGAGTTTGGTGGAAAACTGTTTGACGACTTCCACGCATCCCGTGTTCTTCCGGGATTTCAGCCGGATAGTAAGATCCGTATGCTGGCACAGTTGAAGGATGAGGCTGAGGTCGTAATTGCAATTAATGCAAATGATATCGTACACAACAAAGTACGTGGCGATTACAGCATTACGTATGATGTTGATGTGCTTCGTCTGATTGATGCATTTCGCGGCTACGGACTATATGTAGGAAGCGTTGTTCTTACGCAGTTTGTCGATAATGAGGTCGTTACCAAGTATCAGAAGAAGTTAGAGAGTCTTGGACTTCGTGTCTTCCGTCACTATCGTATTGAAGGATATCCGTCCAACATTTCCAAGATTGTAAGTGACGAAGGATACGGAAAGAATGAATATATCGAAACCAGTCGTTCCCTGATTGTGGTAACCGCACCGGGTCCGGGAAGCGGAAAGATGGCAACCTGTCTTTCTCAGCTGTATCATGAGAATAAGCGTGGTATCAAGGCCGGTTACGCAAAGTTTGAAACTTTCCCGATTTGGAACCTTCCGCTTAAGCATCCGGTAAACATTGCATACGAAGCTGCTACCGCGGATTTGAACGATGTGAATATGATTGACCCGTTCCATTTGGAAGCTTACGGAAAGACAACCGTAAACTACAATCGTGACGTGGAAATCTTCCCGGTTTTGAATGCGATGTTTGAGAGAATCTATGGAGCTTCTCCATACAAGTCACCGACCGATATGGGTGTTAATATGGCCGGTAACTGTATCATTGATGATGCAGCCACCTGCGAGGCTTCCAAGGAGGAAATCATTCGTCGTTACTATCAGACGCTGGCTGCAAAGAAGAAGAGCAATGCGACCGATGACAGCATCATGAAGATTGAACTTCTGATGGAGCAGGCGGGCATTTCCACAAAGGACCGAAAGGTGGTTTCTTCCGCACTGGTTAAGGCAGAGGCTACCGGAGCTCCGGCAGTTGCCATTGAGTTAAATGACGGTCGTATCATTACCGGTAAGACCAGTAACCTTCTCGGTGCAAGCTCAGCAGCTTTGTTAAATGCGCTGAAGGCCATTGCAGGCGTTCCGGATGACAAGGAATTGTTGCCGCCGGTGCTGATTGAGCCGATTCAGGATTTGAAGGTTAATCATCTCGGTAACCACAACCCGCGTCTTCATACCGATGAGGTATTGATTGCGCTTTCCATTTGTGCTGCTTCGGATGACGTGGCAGAAAGCTGCATGCAGGCGCTTGGCGAGCTTCGTGACTGTGAGGTTCACTCCAGTGTTATGCTTTCCGGCGTGGATGAGGGTGTGTTCCGTAAGCTCGGCGTGCATTTGACCTGCGAGCCGGTTTATGAAACCAAGAAGTTATATCATAAGTAACATGCGCTATTTAGCGACAAGCATACATTACACTACACTATTTTAATTTGGAGGAAGAGAACATGGGATTGAAGTCTTATATCCCGGAGGGGTATTGCTCGGAGTTGAACAACAAGCAGACCCAGAAGGCAATTAAGGAAGTAAAGGATTTCTTCCAGAGGGAGTTGGCAACCCAGCTGAATCTGTATCGCGTATCGGCACCACTTTTCGTAGCACCGGAATCCGGTTTGAACGATAATTTGAACGGTGTTGAGCGTCCGGTTAGTTTTGGCGTGAAGGAGCAGAATGAAAGAACGATGGAGATCGTTCACTCTCTTGCAAAATGGAAGAGACAGGCACTTGGCCGCTATGGCTACAATGCGGGAGAAGGCTTGTATACCGATATGAACGCCATTCGTCGTGATGAGGATACCGACAACATCCACAGCATTTTCGTAGACCAGTGGGACTGGGAGCGTGTCATCCGTAAGGAAGACCGTAATGAGGATTTCTTGAAGAGCATTGTGAAGTCGGTTTACGAGGCACTTCGTGTTACCGAGAAGTATGTTGCGAACCTGTATGAGTATGTAGAGTGCATTCTTCCGGAGGAGATTTCCTTCTTTACCTCGCAGGAGCTTGTCGATATGTATCCGGGTCTTTCTCCGAAGGAGAGAGAGTATCTGGTTGCAAGAGAAAAGGGAGCAGTCTTTATTATGAAGATTGGTGATTTCCTTTCGAACGGTGAGAAGCATGACGGTCGTGCACCGGACTATGATGATTGGGAACTGAACGGCGATATTATCGTTTACTATCCGGTTTTGGATATTGCACTCGAGCTTTCCTCCATGGGAATCCGTGTAGACGAGAATTCCATCGTTAGTCAGCTGGAGAAGGCAGGCTGCCCGGAGAGAGCAGAGCTTCCGTTCCAGAAGGCCATTATTGAGAAGCAGCTGCCGTACACCATCGGTGGCGGTATCGGTCAGTCCAGAATCTGTATGTTCTACCTGAGAAAAGCACATATCGGTGAGGTTCAGGTTTCCTCCTGGCCGGCTGATTTTATGGCTGAAGCAGCAGAAAAGAAGGTAACTATTCTGTAATCTACAAGAGTAGAATCTAGTAAATGCGGCCGGTGCCCATGTGGCGCCGGCTTTCTTATGAAAGCGAGAGAGTGATGAAACTGGGATTTAAACAAGGCTTGAATCATGGCGTTCCGATTGCGATAGGCTATTTCTTTGTGTCCTTCGCATTTGGATTGACCGGTTCGGTTGAGGGAATGGATTGGTGGCAGACGATGCTGATTTCGATGACCAACCTGACCTCCGCGGGACAGTTTGCGGGAATGAAAATTATGCTTGCCGGAGGAAGTCTGGTGGAGCTTGCACTTTCGCAGCTGGTAATTAATCTCCGATATTCTTTGATGGCAATTTCCCTGTCTCAAAAAACGGACGCGAAATTCCGAGGGATCTATCGATGGATTCTCGGCTTTGGAATCACGGATGAAATCTATGGAGTTGCAGCCGGACAAAAAGAGGAGATTTCCCGTTCTTATTTCTTTGGCCTTATGACGCTGCCTTATTTTGGCTGGGCATTTGGAACGATGGCCGGTGGACTACTTATGCGCGTTGTGCCGAATGTCGTTCTCCAGGGCATGGGAATTGCATTATATGGCATGTTTATTGCAATTGTCGTTCCAAAGGCAAAGGAGGACCACCATGTACTTAAGGTGTGCCTTCTGGCTATCGTATTTAGCGGAATGTTTACTTATGTTCCGATTCTCAATAAGGTTTCCGTCGGTGTTTCCATCATTATATGTGGCCTCGGAGCTGCGATTTTAGGAGCTGTATTCTTCCCGATTGCTCCGATTGACGATGGGGAACTTCCAACCGTAGAAGATCGGGAGACAGTGATGGGAGGTGATCAGGCGTGAACATCAATGCTTTCCTACTTGGGCTTCTCGTAATGTCCGTTGTTACCTATCTTGTGCGTGCAGTTCCGTTTGGTCTCATGCAGAAAAAGATTACCAACCGATTTTTCTGCTCCGTGCTCTATTATATTCCATACACGGTGCTGTCGGCGATGACCTTCCCGGCCATTCTGACATCGACCTCGTCCCTGCATGCGTCAGTGTGTGGTATGCTGGTGGCTTTGCTTCTTGCATACAAGGGAAAGGGGCTTGTTCGTGTCGCATTTTCCGCAGCACTTGCAACCCTTGCGATGCATGTCATACTCACGTGTATCCATGAATTTTTGTAAATGCGTGGCTCTTCTTCGGAAGGGCCGCATTTTCTTTTTGTCGTATCTTATACCAATGCGGGTCGTAATCGACCATTTCTTGCACGACAGAGGGAAATCCCGTATACTGTACGAGCGGTTTGACCGTGAAATTTAGGAGGTAATATCTATGAGAAAATGCACCTGGGCACTGGCCCTTTTGCTTGTTATGATGCTTCTCGCTGCTTGTGGAGAAGAGAAGAAGACAGAGACACCGTCTGCAGCACCGACGACTGCCGATCGTGCAGTTACGACCGGCACAGATGAAACAACTGCTCCGACAACCGATGCTTCGGTAACGACGGAGCCGGAGAGCACACCAACGCCGGAAGCAACACCGACACCGGAGCTTACGGAAGAAGAAAAATGGTACAACAGCATGATTCAGGATTCCCTGATGACGACCGGTAATAACGTCCGACTTAAGAACGTCATCGAGAAGGCGAGAGCCGGTGAGGAGGTATATATCGCAGCAATCGGTGGCTCCATTACCGAAGGTGAGGGCGCAAAACCGTACGAGAACTGCTATGCATATCAGACGTATGAAGCATTTGCAGAGATGTTCGGTACCGGCGATAATGTTCACTTCATCAATGCGGGTGTATCCGGAACTCCATCCTCGCTTGGCGTGATCCGTTATCAGAGAGATGTGGTGGATAAGCTCAGCGGTATTGAGCCGGACCTGGTAATCGTGGAATTCGCGGTAAATGATGCCGATGATCTGACAAACGGAAAGGCCTATGAAGGCCTTGTACGTCACATTCTGAAGCAGGAAAATGACCCGGCGGTTGTTCTTTTGTTCAGCGTATTCCAGTCCCAGTGGAACCTGCAGGACCGCTGCTCGAAGGTGGGCGCATTTTACGGGCTTCCAATGGTTAGCATTAAAAATGCGGTCGTTGACCGTTTGAATGACGGAAGCCTTACCAATGCACAGTTCTTTAATGATATCTATCATCCGACGACCTACGGTCACGCAATTATGAAGGATTGCTTAAAGTATCTGTTTGAAACCGTGGATGCGGAGGAGAAGATGGCAGACGATATCACTGTTGGGGAGTATTTCTGGTACAGCGATATTTACGATAATGTACAGATGATTGACAATACCAATACGGAGATTGTAACCTCGGTCGGAAGCTTCACCGGAACGGATAAAAACATCGGAAGCGTTCGCTATGATAACACGCAGACCTTCCCGTTAAACTGGTCCCGTGCGGCAGGAAGCGACAATGAAGCATTTACCATGAAGCTTACCTGCAAGGCGCTTCTTATGACCTATAAGAGCACCGGAAGCGCCGGTATTGTTGAGGTTTATGTGGACGGAGAACTCGTGAAGAGTGTTGACGGCAGCCAGGGCGGCGGCTGGAATAATCCGTATACCGTTGTTGTTTTGGAGAATAAAAAGTCTGCTGAGCACACCATCGAAATTAAGATGGCAGAGGGTAGCGTTGACAAGATGTTTACGCTGATGACCTTTGGTTATGCAGAGTAGAGAAATTTTACAGGGCCGTTCCTTCGGGGACGGCCTTTTTGTCTGAAGAATAATTCAAGTGAAATGAAAAAGCGGGCCCTTTCGGACCCGCTTTTCCTTGAGGAAAATAGTACATTTATGGAGAAGTATCATTAAATAATGATATTTGATAGCTTAGTTGGCATGTCCGTCAAGAACAACGGTAGTAATGCTTTTCTGCTTCAGCACAAGGGTCTGATTCTCGCCGAGTGCACCGATGGACTGATACATATCCTCAGCCGTATAACCTTCATAGAAGGAGGACTGATAGGACTGGCTTTCGGTTACGGTAAATCCAAGATTGGACAACTGGAAGGTCATATCCTCTGTGCCGTTGTTAATTAAAATCAATACCAGACGGCTCTTGTCAGGACTGAGATATGCACTCATTCGTACGTTCAGACCGCCGTCATGGTTACCTTCGACACGAACATAGTCCGGGCGAATAAACTCGGAATAGTGACGCATTACGTAATAGTCACCGGTGAGCAGGTATCCGTGAGGGCCCGGCCAATCGCCCATTGCGGTTGCGATGGAGACCATATCGTTCGAATCCAGATTCTTGGATTTGTCGCCCTTCCATACGCCGCCCCAGTAGATGTACGCGTTGGCATTTTCATAAACAAGAGAGTTGTTAATCACGTTCGCTGTCTGAAGTGGCGTACCGCGATAAAACTCGGTCTGCCAGGCCTTCAGATTGTTCTCGGCACAGAAACTTGCATCATCCATGAAGTTTAATATAAAGGAATCTGCATTGCAGTAGTTCGGGTCGTCGGTGGACGTTCCGCCTACGTACAGATGATGTGCTACACCGTAGATAGAATCCGGCTTTTCTTCCAAAATCTTCTTCAGGTAAGCCTTCAGGGAGCCAGGTTCACACGACATGGTTTCCGGTCCGATCATATATGGCATATCGTCCGGGAACTCCTTGGAAAATGCTTCCACGGTCGCAAGAAAAGCATCTGCATAGCTCGCATAATCCGAGGTCTCGGTTGGCTTCAGTTCACATCCGTCATAGGAGGCGACAAAGTCACACTCGTTCTGGATGCTGACGTAATCCACAGCGATTCCGTACTCGCGGTAAGCCTTTACAGATTCGGTCCACCAGTCGGCAAATGCTCCGTATACGTAGTTTCCGTTCTCGTCCTTTTTAAGGGAACCGCCGCCGTTAATGCTGTTGTTACTCTTTAAGTCAGCGGTCGGAGACCAGCTGGTGTAAAGAATCTTGATGGTTTCGTTGCGGGATTCAGCTGCTGCTTTTGCATATGTGTAATAGGCAAGATTTGTTTCAGCGGATTGCTTAAAGCTCGAGTAACCATATTCATTCTTGAAACGAAGAATACTCAGCTTGGCATCGTCAAACAAAGCGGCCATAATCTCTTCGGAATATGGACTCTTGACTGCCATATCGGAATACCAGGTAAAGCCGGCACCAAATCCATCGATGGTCTGCTTCGTATCACCGAGATCCACGGTTACATGGGCAGCATCCTCGAGGATGACGAGTGTATCGGTCGCAGGTGAAGTTTCTGTTACGGCATCGGTTGTTGCTGCCGGAGCAGAGGAGTCAGTCGCAGCCGGAGCGGTCGTTGGATTGGCACCACAGCCGGCAAGGAGCAGGGAACAAGCTGCAAGAAAGGCGAGAACCTGACCTTTTCTGCTAATCTTATGAAGTCGTTTACTCATGATAAAAGCTCCATTTCGTTAGTAATATTCTGTTTTCTTGCCTCTTTCGGCAAAAACGCGCATTTACCAAAAGAAAATATCCGACATTGAAATTCGCATATGTTTTTTGGTTTAATATAAGAGTAAAGCATGAGAGGCATTTTGTGCTAATCAAATGATGGCAATGGCTTCTCAAAAATTGCTTTTTTTGATTTTTGACCAAAATCATTTCATTTTAGGAGGGATAATACTATGCGTGGACCGGTAGCACCGAAGGATCCAACCAAGAAGCGTCCGAAGGTTTATTTTATTCTGGAGGACCAGATTGTAACCGCACATCCGGCGGGAGAGAAGTATCGGGAAATTATTTTTTTAGAGAATCGTATGCAGAATAAGATTGCTCTGATTTGCCCGGAAATCGACCCTGCATTTTCAGGAAAACTTCAAAACAGCGACAGCTTCCGTGAAATCGTTCATAGTATCGGTGTCACGGTAGATGCAGAGCTTCCGGAGGATAAGGAAGAGGAAGTAACCGTTTTGCTCCAGCACTATGGAAAGACCGGCAAGTACGAAACCGGCACCTTCCAGAAGATGGAGGTGTTGGCGGATGGTGCGGAACGCATTTTCACGATGGAAGAGTTGGAAAATGACGGTGATGACGATGCACTTGGAACGCTTTTTATTGATGGCAATAAGCGTGGTATGTCGGCAAAGCTTACGATTACGTTTTATCTGAATGACGGATATTCCGTTCCGGAGCCGGAGATTGACCCGCCGATTCGGTGGGATTCGGAGGATTACCGAAGCATGCTTGACCGAAGCCTTGTCAATGTAGGACGGACCGAGCGACTGAAAAAAGCAATTACTAAGGCGCAAAACGGTGAAGAGGTTACCATCGCATTTATCGGAGGCTCCATCACCCAGGGCGCGGGCGGAAAACCGATTGAGAGTAAGTGTTATGCGTATCTGATGAAGGATGCATTTGCAAAGACCTATGCAAAGGACCCTTCCAAGGTTCGCCTCGTGAAGGCGGGTGTGGGTGGAACCAGCTCGGAGTTCGGCTTGGTTCGTTATGACCTGCATGTGCTCCGCGACAATACCGTGGAGCCGGATATTGTGGTAATTGAATATGCGGTAAATGATGAAGGAGACGAAACGAAGGGACTTTGCTACGAGAGCCTTGTGAATCACGCTTATCACGGCGTCAGCGAGCCGGCAGTGATTCTTTTGTTCTCCGTATTCATGGATGATTATAACCTGGAGCAGCGTCTCGTTCCGATTGGAGAGCATTACGACCTTCCGATGGTAAGTGTCAAGCGTGCGGTAAGCCCTCAGTTCGGTCAGCCGGAGGGGCGTGTTCTGACGAAGCGACAGTATTTCTATGACTGTTATCATCCGACAAATGACGGACATCGCATCATGGCGGAGTGCATTATGCGACTGATTGCCGAGGTGGCAAATGCACCTGAAACAGAAGACAAACCATGGCCGGACAGCCCTTGCCTCGGTCGCATGTACGAGAATCCAGCCCTGGTTACCCGTGAGTGGAAGGGAGAGGACTTTATGCTTGCAGGCATTTCTCTGGACCACGGATCCTTCTCCGAGGTGGATCGTGAGCTTCAGGGTGCCGAGTGGGATGAGGAACCGGCACCGACACCGATTCTTGCAAATAACTGGATGCGTCCGGCAGGCTGCAAGGATCTTGCTCCATTTTACATTCGGTTAAAGTGTCGATATCTGTTTGTGATTATCAAGGATTCCGGCGCAGGGAACTGCGGTCAGGCAGATGTGTTTGTTAACGGTCGTCCGGTTCGTACCTTCAATCCGAAGGAAGTCGGCTGGAACCATTGCAATTCGCTTCTGGTGATTCCGGACGGAGAAGAAAAGGATTACGATGTTAAGATTTCTCCGAAGGCCGGTTATGAGGATGGCTTCTTCACCATTCTTGGATTTGCTTATGGCCGCTAGGAAAATAATGAAGTTTTACTGTACATTTTGGCCATTCTGTGGTAAATTTAAGAATGGCCCGACCTGTTCTCGGGTCGGGCCATTCTTTTCTGTTTTCGGATAGATGTTCGAGAGAAGATTCCAGCACAAAGGAGGTGGGCGTTAGTGGACGCAAGTGGAAATAGTAGCGCGAGACCCAAGGGGAAATCGTGCTATCAATTGAAGGATGCCGCAGAGGACCCGAACCCCCCTTCGTGCATGTTCGGAAATGACGCCCGTTCGCTTCGTTTTTTGGTGACGGGAAGCATTTTCTCAAACAAATAGATTACGATTTCATTTTGGTTTCGCCCGTGGACTTTAGAACTGCAGCAGTAGCTCTACGTTGCCTGCTGTAACGAAGGAATACAAGAAAAGGAGACGGTCGGAATGGAAAACGAAGAATTAAAGGATTACAGCGAAACGCTGTTTCAAATGGAGGAAGCATTAACGCTTCTGAATGACAAAAAGTATTCTCTGCTTCGCAGCCTACTGCTCGATGCAGAGCCGGTGGATATTGCGGAATTGTTTGAAGAAATCAAGCCGCAGCAGTATGCACTTGTATTTCGAATTCTGCCAAAGGAATTGGCAGCAGAGGTGTTCGTCGAACTTGACAGTGATCTTCAGCAGGTACTCATTGAATCGTTCAGTGATGTCGAGCTGCGAGAGGTCTTAGACGAGCTGTATATGGACGATACCGTAGACCTGGTCGAGGAGATGCCGGCAAACGTGGTAAAGCGTATTTTGGCGAACTCCAACGCAGGAACGAGAAAGACAATCAATGAGCTCTTAAAGTACCCGGAGGATAGTGCGGGAAGCATTATGACCACCGAGTTTGTGCGATTGAAGCAGGACATGACGGTTGAGGAAGCATTTGCCCTGCTGCGTAAGGTCGCAATTGATAAAGAGACAATTTATACCTGTTATGTAACAGACAAACTGAATACCCTGATTGGTGTTGTGACGGTAAAGAATCTGCTTCTTGCAAAGTACGAGACTACCGTCGGCGAAATCATGGAGGACAACGTAATCTGCGTGAACACCTTGGACGATAAGGAAGAAGTGGCAGCGATGATTTCCAAGTACGATGCGCTGGCACTTCCTGTCGTTGATAAGGAGCATCGTCTTGTCGGTATCGTAACCGTCGATGACGCTATTGACGTCCTGCAGGACGAGGTGGAAGAAGACTTCGCAAAGATGAACGCTATGTTGCCGTCGGAGAAGCCGTATCTAAAGCAGTCTCCGTATGAACTTTGGAAGTCCCGTATTCCGTGGCTGATGCTCCTCATGATTTCAGCTACCTTTACGAGTATGATTATCAGCTCGTTTGAGGATGCACTGGCGGCACAGGTATTGTTAACCGCATTTATTCCGATGCTGATGGATACCGGCGGTAATTCCGGAAGCCAGGCTTCCGTTACCATTATCCGTGCAATCTCTCTCGGTGAAGTAGAGTTTTCGGATCTGCTGGTTTGTATCTGGAAGGAGATTCGAACCGCTGTTTTGTGCGGTGCGACACTTGGTGTTATAACATTTGGAAAGCTGTTTTTGGTGGATGGTTTACTTATGGGAAAGGCCATTTCCATTCCGATTGCGGCTACCGTTTGTTTGACTTTATGTATGACTGTCATTTGTGCGAAATTCATCGGTTGTTTACTTCCGATGTGTGCGAAGAAGCTTGGCTTTGACCCTGCGGTTATGGCAAGTCCGTTTATTACTACAATTGTTGATGCGATTTCCCTATTGGTATATTTCGCATTGGCAACTACGATTTTAGGAATTTAAGCCGCATTTTGTTGAGGCTTTTATGAAGGAGGATCTCTGGGGTGGAGGATCGATTTAAAAATCTAAGGAATCAGGCGGCCCGAATCGTGACGATTTTGGTGGTATGCATTATCCTGTTCAGCATTGGCTTATATGATTTTGCATATGCGCATGTTGAGGGCGTTCGAAGCTTTGTCTATTGGCGGTTTATGTTCGGACTTCCAACAACAGTAAACCTCATGATTATTGCTGCCATGTGGTTCATTTTGGAGTCACCGAACATCAAGGCGAAGGTGAAAAACATCACCGTGATGTATGTGATGCTGCTTGTCTGCTTTGTTACAATTACGGTGTTTCAGCGGTTTTCCGCAAGCTTTGCTATGTATGGTATTCCGGTTTTGTTTTCTGCTGTATTTGTTGACAAGAAGATAGCAAGAATGACGGCGGCCAATGCATTTTTCTTTAACTTCCTCAGTTATGGAATCGGAAAACTGTATACCGAGCCGTATCAGTGTCCGGATGCGGAGATTTGTTTTGTCATATCTACCACTTGTATTGCTATTTCCTGTGTTCTTTCAATTGTCCTGTTCCACGCTATGCAGGATAATCTTGCTGCGCTAAATGCGGGTGCAGCCAATAACGAATCGCTCGAGAAGAAACTTGAAAAGGATCCAATGACCGGGCTTTATAACCACTCCGCGTTCTATACGCATCTGGATCGGCTTGTGAAGGAACGTAATGATGCACCGTTATCCCTGGCGGTTGTAGATATTGATAACTTTAAGAGAATCAATGATACTTACGGACATAATAACGGCGATGAAGTTATTCTTCGACTGACGCATATCATGAGAGAGCGCTGTGAGGACGGCAATAATTGTGTGTGTCGTTATGGCGGTGAGGAGTTTGCGGTTATCTTCCCGAATGTGAAGGTAAAGCAGGCGAAGGAGATAATGGATGGAGTACTTCAGGAGTTCCGTGAGCAGAGGTATGACTGGCTCGAAGGTAATGTAACCTTCAGCTGCGGTATCTTCCAGTTGAGTGCATACCGTATGTCCTCGACGGAATTCTTCCGCGTGGCGGACAAGATGCTGTATCAGGCAAAGCATTCCGGAAAGAACCAGTGTGTGAGCGGCTAGGAATTATGCAAAAGGGGAAATGTGATTTTTCTGTGCATTTTGTTTACAAAACAGAACACAGATGGTACAATGACCGAGCGTTATTCGACGCGTAAATAATGCGCAATATGCGCTTTGAATGGAGAATTACGATGAAAAGATTAAACCTTATCGCATTGTTTTTAGTGCTTTGTCTTGTGTTTGCTGCTTGTGGCAAGAAGGAAGACAAGATTGAGCAGGGAAGCAGCGACACGGAGACGAAGACCGACGGTGGCAGTACCACAACGGTTGATTTGTATCATGAATGTACCGGTACGGTTACCAAGCTCGCTGATTACAAGGGCATTGAGTATACCATTGTGAATACTGAGGTAACTGACAAGGATGTTGATGAGTATATCGAGTATATGCTGAAGAATTATCCTTGCTATATCGAGGATGAGACAAAAGCTGACAGTGCAATCGCAGACGGCGATGTTATCTGTCTTGATTATTCCGGTTCCTTAAACGGAGAAAAGTTCAGTGGCGGTACCGCAGAGGCACAGACACTTGAAATCGGTTCGGATTCCTTTGTAGGGACCTTCGAGGATCAGATGATCGGTCATAAGAAGGGTGACGAGTTCACGATTAATGTTACGTTCCCGGATAGCTATTCCAATACCGATCTCGCAGGAAAAGAAACCCAGTTCGAAATTAAGATTAATTATATCTGCAAGGAAAGCGCTGAAATCACGGATACATGGGTAAAGGATATGACCTCCTC
>DCGJ01000010.1:16160-24482 GCA_002315495.1 Lachnoclostridium sp. UBA1781
TGACCTCCTCTAAGTATAGTACCGTAGCCGAGTATCGTGAGTATCTTGTAGACTATATTAAGAGCTCGGTTGAGGATGAGGCTGAAGATCAGAAGTATGCCGACATTCTTGAGTACCTTAAGAACAATTCCGAATACACTGTGGCAGAGACCGATAAGGCATATTACTATGATTATCTTTACGGCCAGTTGGAGAGCTACGCAAGCTATTACGGTATAGATACCGCAACGATGGCTGTTTATGCAGGTTATGAAAGCCTTGATAAATTCAAGGAAGAGTGTAATACTCAGGCAAATGAGATGGCAATCGAGTACACCCTGCTTCAGGCAATCGAAAAGGATGCCGGAATTACGGTTACCGATGAAGAGTTTACCAATCGCGTAAGTGAGTACATGACCTCCGCAGGTGCAACCGATCAGGCAACCTTCCTTTCCAGCTATGGTGAGGACTATGTTCGCTATGTTGTACGTATGGATATGACTTGGGATTACCTCAAGGAAAATGCGGTTGGTGTCGAGAAGGAAGAGACGACCGAAACCGGCGCAGCTACTGAGGATGCGAAGACTGAGACTGCAGCCGCTACCGAGGACGCAAAGACCGAGACTGCAGAGTAACATTTTCAAACGAAATATTGTGAAGAAGATAAACAGGGTTGTGAAATAACTTTTCACAACCCTGCTTTTTACTTGCTTACCTTTCGGAGCTTGTACTGCTTCGGGGTAATGCCTTTCCATTTTTTAAAGATCTTAATCAAATGACTACAATCCGAAAAACCTGTTTCCTGGGAGATGTAAGATAGATCAAAATCGGTAAATAAAAGCAGCTCCTCGGCCTTACAGATTCGGACAAACTCAATATACTCCTTACACGAACGGCCGTAAATCTGCTTGAAATTCCGGGCAAAGTAGGAGTAACTCATATTACAGCGGGCAGCCAGGTCCTCAACGAGTAAAGGCTCCTGGGAATGTTCATCAATGTATTCCGTAATGGAGTCAATGGAGGTGGCATCGGCTGAGGTTGGAATTGCCTCGGTAGTGTCCAGACCTTCCCCACGCCAGATTCGTACCAAACCCACTAACAGCGCACAGAGCTGCGAATGAACGACCATATCGTATCCGTATTCCTTGGATTCGAGTTCCCGTACGCAGGTCGCAAATGTACCTTCCGGACGCAGATGTGCAATCTGACCGGCACGGAAGAATACCTCGGCCGAACTGGTCTGGCGGGCATTTTCGAAGAGCGTACGAAGACGCGGCGTATAGCTGTTGGAGATGCTTAGTCTTGAGATATCAAACTTCAATACCCCGTAGCGATACGGCTGCGTGTCCGTCGGATATACGGTGTGAATCATCTTGGGATGGAAGATGGCAAAATCGCCCGGGCCGAGCGTGGCTTTTTTCTGTTCGCATTCAGCATCCAAAGTGCCTGAGATGACATAAATCAATTCCATATAGTAGTGCCAGTGTGGGCGGTTTGGATCATTTTCATTGTGAGAATCTACCCAAAATGCTTCATATGGAGAATTGAGGGTATCGATGTATTCGAAGAGCTGTGCCATAAGGAACCTCGCAATTATAAAGGCTTTATAAAATCGTACGATAAGGGGGTCTAAAAAATAGATATGTACGATTTTTATATAAGGTCATTATATCAAACAAAAATGCGGAATGCTATATTGAAATTACAAAAACTTTTTAAGGAGAAGTAGCCTTATGATTATTGGAGCAAATTTACCGAATATGCCATGGCAGGATCGTCCGGAAGGATGCAAGGATCCGGTATGGAGATATTCCAATAACCCGATTGTAAAGAGAGATCAGATCCCGAGCGCAAACAGCATTTTCAACAGTGCCGTTGTTGCAAAGGATGGCGCGTTTGTAGGCGTTTTCCGTAGTGATGACAAGTGCATGGAGCAGCACCTGTTCCTTGCAAAGTCCGAGAATGCAATTGATTGGGACATTGAGCCGGATCCATTGCCACTCTATAATGAGAAGGACGAGTGCGTAGGCGTAGCTTGCGGTTACGACCCACGTGTTTGCTGGATTGAGGATCGTTATTATGTTACCTGGTGTACTCAGTTTGAGGGATACCATGGCGCAACCATCGGTGTTGCTTATTCTTACGATTTTAAGAAGTTCTACAGACTTCAGGATGCATTCCTTCCGTATAACCGTAACGGTGTATTGTTCCCGAAGAAGATTAACGGTAAGTTCATGATGTTCTCCCGTCCGTCTGACAACGGTCATACCCCATTCGGTGATATGTACCTTTCCGAGAGCCCGGATATGGAGCACTGGGGATATCATCATCATGTTATGAATCCGACCGGCTGGAGCTGGACCAAGGTTGGTGCAGGCCCGATTCCGATCGAGATTGATGAGGGATGGTTGCTCATTTTCCACGGTGTTGGAACTACCTGTAACGGAATGATTTACTCAATTGGTGCAGCAATCCTTGACAAAGAGCAGCCTTGGAAGGTAAAATACCGTTGTAAGCCATACATTCTTCATCCAACCGAGATTTACGAATGTGTTGGTGACGTTCCGAATGTATGCTTCCCATGTGCAACTCTTTGCGACGCAGAGACCGGAAGAATTGCTATTTACTATGGCGCAGCAGATACCGTCGTAGCATTGGCATTTGCACAGGTTGATGAGCTTGTTCAGTACATTAAGGACAATGCAATGTAAGATTGTGCTTACGCAATTTTCGCTGTCGGGGCGGTGAACCCTCCTTTATTTTTTCCGTACCGACAGATTTCTAAGAGGCCCCACCTTGTGGGACCTCTTTTTCTTGCATAATAATGGGCTTTGCGGTATTATTAAGGGTGGTGAGGCTTGAGCCTCAAAAGATAGGGAGAGTGGAATTATGAAAGAAAAAATCATCGACATTACGCCATTGGATAAGGTGAATCCTAAGGTTCGTTTGGTCTTGGCCCAGGTTGTGTCCATCGTGGTAGCAGCGATTCTGTATTACATTGCGCTTCCGGCCATGAACCTCCAAAGCGGTGGCTTTTACACCTATTGGTTTTTGGTACTGGGCGTTTTCTATCTGAATAATTTTTTCGCGACGATGACGATGCCGGTTACAAAGCAGAGCGGTGCGATTAAGAAGATTCAGAGAGTCGTTGTTGTTGTGGCGATTCTTATGGTTGTGGTTGTTCTCGGAGGTGCTCTTTGTTCCGCGACCTTCTTCCGGGCTCGCGCATTTTCGAATATCATCAGTGTTCGTGAAGCCGTGTTCGAAGAGGAGATGCCGGAAACAACAAGCGTGAATAACATCGCGTTAATGGATAGCGAGAGTGCAAGAATTATCGGTAACCGCGCGCTTGGTAATCTGTCGGAGGTGGTTTCACAGTACACCCTGAGCACACAGTACACGCAGATTAATTATAAAAATGCTCCAAAGAAGGTGGCGGTTCTGGAATACGACGGGTTCTTCAAATGGGTGAACAATAACCAGAACGGAATTCCGGGGTACGTGTGTGTTGACCCGGTTGCGAATACGGCAACCTACAATGTGCTGTCGACACCGATGACATATGCGGAGAGTGCGTATTTTGGTGAGAATCTTCATCGAAAGCTTCGTTTTGAATATCCGACCAAGATTTTCGGAAGCTGTTATTTTGAAATTGATGATGAAGGAAATCCTTACTACATTGTATCCTGTCTGCAGTCCACCGTCGGCCTGTTCGGCGCAAAGGATGTTAAGGAAGTTATTTTGTTCAATCCGTGTGACGGAAGCTCTGTACTGTATGCGGTGGATCAGGTTCCGAGTTGGGTAGATATCGTGTTTAGCGGTGATCTGGCAACGCAGAAGTATAACTGGTATGGAACCCTTTCCGGCGGTTTCTGGAATTCCCTCATCGGCAATAAAAACTGTAAGATTGCAACTGATGATTACGGTTATATCGTAATCGATGATGATGTCTGGTATTTTACCGGCGTTACGTCCGTTACCAGCGACAAAAGTAACATCGGATTTATTATTACAAATGCACGAACCGGCGAGTATCGTTTCTATCCGGTAGTAGGTGCGGAAGAGTATTCGGCCATGAGTGCGGCTCAGGGTGAGGTGCAGGAGAAGGGCTATGTGGCTTCCTTCCCGTCGCTCGTAAACATTGCCGGCAATGCCACGTATATCATGGTATTAAAGGACAGCGGCGGACTTGTAAAACTCTACGCCCTGGTGAATGTTGAGAACTATGGTATCGTTGCCACGGGAGCAACGCAGGCGGAAGTCATTACCGCTTACAAAAAGCTTCTTAAGGCAAATGGCGAAGATGTTGTATCGGATGACCTGAAGACCGAGAAGATTACCGTTTCCGATGTCCGTCTGGTAACACTCGACGGAGCACCGATCATTTACATTACGGACGAGAACGGTAACGTCTATAAGGGCGTTTTAAGTGCCGATGAAAGCCTGATTTTAATCCGTGTGGGAGATTCCATTACGGTTACTTTTGACAACACGGAAATCGCTGACCTGTACGAATTGGAGTCCTGGCAGCGATAAGTGAATATGCGCGTAATTATGTAAGAATAAAAGAAAAGAGGAAAAGAACTATGCATCCGTTTCAGGTAGCGTCTGTGTTCAGCAGTAATATGGTCCTTCAGGGAGAAAACATCATCCGCGTATTTGGATGGGCACCGGAGGGCGCAAAGGTCGTTTGTACCCTTTGCTGTGAGGACAAGGTGATTTGCGAAAATGCGGCATTTGCGAAGGATGAACGATTCGAAGTGGAGCTTCCACCTCAGCCAAAGAGTAAACAAAGCTACACACTCACCGTAACGTGTGGTGAGGAAGCCAAGGTGATGACAAACATCGCAATCGGTGAGGTTTGGCTCTGCGGCGGACAGTCCAATATGGAGATGGAGCTTCAGAACATCAAGGATGGTCGCGAGATGCTTGCAAACGACAACACGAAAAATGTACGTTTCTACTACACACAGAAAAGGGCAACCATTGACGAGGAGTTCCTACGGGACGAAGCCATGATGGTTTGGAAGGAATTCAGTCCGTCGGATGCAGCCTGCTGGTCCGGTGTGGGATACCTGTTCGGAAAGCAGCTTGCGGATACGCTCGACTGCGTTGTCGGTCTGATCGGATGTAACTGGGGGGGCACGAGCGCCTCGGCATGGATGGACCGTGAGCATATTGAGCAGGTTCGTGATATTAATGTATATCTTTCCGAGTATGAGGAGAAGATTGCAGGAAAAAGCCTGGAGGTTCAGAAGCAGGAATACGATGCGTATGTAAAGCAGAACGATGAATGGCAGGCTGCCTGTGCGAAGATGTATTCCGAGAATCCGACCATTGAGTGGGATGAAGTGCAGCAGATTTTGGGACCGTGTCAGTGGCCGGGCCCAATCAACGAATATAATCCGTTCCGTCCGTGTGGTTTGTATGAGACCATGCTTGAAAGAATAGCTCCATTTTCGATGAGAGGTGCGATTTTCTATCAGGGCGAATCGGACGACCATCATCCGGATCTTTACGACAAGTTGTTTGGCGCGATGATTGAAAACTGGAGAACTCTGTTCCGTGAGCCAAGGCTTCCGCTGCTGTTTGTTCAGCTTCCGATGCATCGCTATAAGAATGACCCGGATTATAAGCACTGGCCAAAGGTTCGCGAGGCACAGAATCACGTCTTCCAGACGGTGAAGCATACCGGGATGGCTGTTGCAATCGATGCGGGCGAGTTTAATGAGATTCATCCAAAGGATAAGCGTCCGGTGGCAGACCGTCTCTGCCGGCAGGCTCTTTGCGAGGTTTATGAAACGCTTTCCGCAAAGGAAGCGAACGGACCACTGTTCCGTGAGGCATATTTTGAGGGAGCGACCGCAACGCTGTACTTTGATTATTCCGAAGGAGGCTTCCGCCTGTCGGAGGGCGAAACTCCGGTAGGCTTTGAGATTGCCGGAGAGGATAAAGCGTTTGTTTCGGCAAATGCGGCATTTAGCGGAGAAACCATTGTGGTATCCGCAGAGCAGGTGGCAGAACCGAAGTATGTACGCTACCTGTGGACCAACTATGGCCCGGTCAATGTGTATGGTGCCAACGGACTTCCGCTTGCGCCATTTCGAACGAGTGCAGATGATTGTGTAGAAGAGACCGCAACCAATGTGGCCATCCAGCAGATTATGGAATTGTAGATGTGATATGAGGAGCAGCTTTTTATGAGTACGGGTGCAACAAAGAGTACGAGAAAAAAGAGAAGATATACAAAGAGCAGACTGACCGACCAGGCGATTCGGGTGTTGATTTTGCCGGTCGTATTGGTGTATTTTGAGGTGGTGCTGCATTTGGCAGTGTATCGGAGTCTGAATGCAAAGATTTTTTATCCGATTCTTTTCGCACTTAGCCTTGGCTTTTTCGCATCCGCTGTGGTTGGTCTTCTTCGGAACACCGCTGCGAAAGTGGTGACATGGATTCTCTTGGCACTCACGATGGTGTTGTTTTTTGTTCAGTTGGTTTACTATGGACTTTTCAAAACGTACCTAACGCTGTTTATGATGCAAAATGCGGGGGATGCCACCGAGTTCTGGAGAGATGGTCTGGCACAGGCGTTTAAGGTGCTCCCGGTGCTCATTGTGTTTGCTCTTCCGCTTGTTTTATTTGGAATCCTTCGCAAAAAGGTATCGATGAAGCATCGTCTTCATCCAACCTTTCTTTGCGGCTCAATCGCCTGTTCACTTCTGTTTCTTGCGATTGCGATGGTTTCTGTGAATTCCGGAACGAAGCAGACTTCCGTTCATGCTCTTATGTATGAGGAGTGGCGTACGGATGACGGCGTTCGTGATATGGGGCTTTTTGTGAACCTTGTTCAGGACGTGAAAAAATGCCTGACTTACGATGGGGACAAGGTAAGTGATGGTGATATCAGTGATGTTAATCTGGACGATTTGATTGTGAAGAAGGATGACACGCCGACACCGGAACCGACCAGAGAACCTTCCTCAACGCCAACCCCGAGTCCGACTCCGATTGATAAATCACCGAATGAATTGAACATCGATTTTGCGGCACTCGCAGCGAGTGAGAAAAAGGACTCCATTAAGGCGATTCACGAGTATATGGCGACGGCCGAGACAACGAATAAGAACGAATACACCGGAATGTTTGAGGGCTACAATGTCATTATGTTGACGTGTGAAGCATTTTCCACATGGTGTATCGATGAGAATCTGACGCCAACTTTGTATAAGATGGCAAATGAAGGCTTTGTCTTCAACAACTTCTACAATCCGGTTTGGATTACGAGTACCTCGGACGGTGAGTACGTCGAGTGTATGGGCCTTTACCCGGATCTGCAGAAGAATAATTCCTTTAAGCGTGCCGGGGCAAATGGCAACTACCTGCCGTATTGTCTTGGCAATCAGATGAAGCGCTACGGCTACACGGCAAGGGCTTATCATAATAACACCTATACTTATTATGGTCGTGACAAGTCACATCCGCTCATGGGTTATGAGTATAAGGCAGTCGGTCATGGGCTTGACATCAAGGAAACCTGGCCGGAGTCTGATCTGGAAATGATGCAGGTCAGCATGGAGGACTATATTAACGATGAGCATTTTGTTGCTTATTATATGACGGTATCCGGACATATGCGCTATAACTGGACCGGCAACACCATGTGCGTAAAGCACAAGGAAGAGGTGCAGGACCTTCCGTATTCGGAGGCATGTAAGGCGTACATCGCATGTAATATGGAGCTTGATCAGGCACTGGCCTACATGATTCAGCGCTTGGAGGAAGCGGGGAAGCTGGAGAATACCCTGTTCGTATTTGCAGGTGACCATTATCCGTACGGTCTGGAGCTGGATGAGATTAGGGAACTAAGTGCCTGGGAGATTGATGAAACCTTTGAGCTGTATCGTAGCACGTTGGTTATCTGGAGTGCATCGATGGAGGAACCGATTCCGGTGGATAAACTTTCCAGTACGGTAGATATTATGCCAACGGTTTGCAACCTTCTTGGAATCGACTATGATTCCCGTCTGTATATCGGTAAGGACATCTTTTCCGATAACAGCCCGCTTGTGATCTTCAAGGATGGCAGCTTTATTACTGAGTACTGTAAGTACGATGTGAAAAATGGTGAGATGACGATGCTTCAGGATGTGGAGCTTCCGGAGGGGTATATCAAATCGGTTCGTGAAATAGTAAAGACGCGACTGACCATTTCCAGAGGAATCGTGAACAACGACTATTACAAGTACCTAAAGGATTATTTGCCATAGGTGTGAATTGTAAGAAAACATATTCTTACGATAAAAACGGCTTGACGATATGCGGAAAAAGATATATAGTCAGTAA
>DCGJ01000010.1:24509-27860 GCA_002315495.1 Lachnoclostridium sp. UBA1781
GAGGATGCGCACGCTTTTGCAGATGAAAAATGTCGCATTGGCGACGCAAAAGCGGCGCGAGAGTTTCGCAAGTGAAACTCTTTGTTCAGAAAGGATATGAGCAGGATGGAACAGTATGACGAGAAACTGCACGAGGAGTGTGGTGTGTTCGGCGTGTGGAGTGAGGCCGGAACACAGGTGGCGAAGGACGTGTATTACGGACTGCTCGCACTTCAGCATCGAGGACAGGAATCAGCCGGAATTGCGGTTTGTAAGACTGACGGTCCGAGAGATATCATTGACCGAAAGAAGGATATGGGCCTTGTAACCGAGGTGTTCTCGGAAGAGGATTTTGCAAAGCTTCAGGGCAATATGGGTGTTGGTCATGTTCGGTATTCCACGACGGGAGCCAGTAATCTGGAAAATGCGCAGCCACTTGTCTTTCATTACCTAAAGGGCACTTTGGCAATGGTTCACAATGGGAATATCGTGAACGACGAAGAATTGAAAATGCGTCTTTTTGACGAAGGTCTTGTGCTTCGCGGAACCACGGACTCCGAAAAGGTTGCCTGTCTGATTGCAAGACTTCGTGCGACGGAGCCGTCGATCGAAAAGGCGGCAAAAAAGGCGGCGTCCATTCTGAAGGGTGGCTATGCCATCATTTTGATGAGCCCGAGAAAAATCGTGTGTATGCGTGACCCGCTCGGACTAAAGCCGTTATGTCTCGGAAAGATTCCGACCGGTTATGTGGTGGCTTCCGAGAGTTGTGCATTGACTGCGGTGGGGGCCGAATTTATCCGTGATATTGAACCGGGAGAGGTGCTGACCATTTCCAAAAAAGGACTGGAAAGTGATCGTGAGCTCTGTGGCAGTAAACATGCACACTGTGTGTTCGAATATATTTATTTTGCAAGACTGGATTCGAAGATTGATAACATCTCCGTGTATTCCTCTCGTTTTCGGGCCGGTGGATGTCTTGCGGACACCTATCCGGTGGAAGCCGATGTGGTTACCGGTGTTCCGGATTCGGGACTGGCAGCGGCAGCAGGCTATGCGGACCGTGCAGGGATTCCGTTCCGTCTGGCATTTCAGAAGAATAGTTATATTGGCCGTACCTTCATCAAACCGACGCAGGAGGAACGAGAGAGTGCGGTGCATATGAAATTAAACGTCCTGGGGGATGTGGTACGCGACAAGCGTGTCGTTCTGATTGACGACTCGATTGTGCGTGGAACAACCATTGCCAGGCTTATTCGCATGTTAAAACATGCTGGGGCGAAGGAGGTTCATGTGAGAATCAGTTCCCCTCCGTTTTTACATCCGTGCTTTTACGGAACCGATGTACCGGAGACCTCGCAGCTGATTGCAAAGAGGTTGTCAACCGAGGAGATTCGTGAGAAAATAGGAGCGGATTCTCTGGGGTATCTGAAGCTTAATGATCTCAATACGATTACAAACGGAATGGACATCTGCCGCGCATGCTTCGATGGCAATTATCCAACCGAGGTGTATCAGGAGACTGAGTAATCAGTCGGTTGCAGCATGAGTAGGTTCATTTATGAGTGAGTGCATCACTTGATGATAAGATATGAGAAGAGAGAAGAGGAGGCAGACATGGAAGCTTTACGGAAAATTGTGCTGGAAGACGGAACGGTGTACGAGGGCTATGGATTTGGCTCGGACAGTCAGAAGGTGCTGGAATTGGTGTTTAACACCTCCATGGTAGGTTATCAGGAGATTCTGTCGGACCCGTCCTACACGGACCAGGCGGTTGTAATGACCTATCCGCTGATTGGTAATTATGGTATGAACGAGGACGACTACGAGACGAAAGTGCCGAGTATTGGAGCATTTATTGTAAGAGAATACAATGACGAACCGTCGAACTTTCGATGCAGTGAGACGCTTTCGGAGGTTATGAAGAAATATGATATTGCCGGGGTATACGGCGTGGATACGAGAGCGCTTACCAGAAAGATTCGCACGGTAGGTAGCTGTAAGGTGCTGATTTGCGACAGCAGCATTTCCAATGAAAATGCTCGGAAAATCCTTCAGGAAACGCCGCTTCGAAGAGATCAGGTGGCTCGTGTCAGCACAAAGGAGGTATGGCGTTCTACAACGGTAGAACCAAAGTATCACGTGGTTGCCATTGACTGCGGAATGAAACTGAATATTGTCCGTTCCTTAAACCATGTGGGGTGCGATGTAACGGTAGTCCCATGGAATACGACTCCGGAGAAGATAATGGAACTAAAGCCGGACGGACTGTTTTTAAGTAACGGCCCGGGAGACCCAACGGATGTAACCGAGACCATTGAGACCGTAAAGGCGCTTCTCGGAAAGCTGCCAATCTTCGGTATCTGTCTGGGACATCAGGTGTTGTCCCTGGCTCACGGAGCGAAAACCTATAAACTGAAGTTTGGCCATCGTGGAGGTAACCATCCGGTAAAGGACCTGTCTACCGATAAGCTGGAGATTACGTCTCAGAACCATTCCTTCGCCGTGGATGATTCCACTTTGGAAGGAACGGGACTTCAGGTAACCCATATTAATTTGCTGGATAACACGGTTGAGGGTGTGGAGGATGCAGCAGCAAAAGCATTCAGCATCCAGTATCATCCGGAGAGTGCGCCGGGTCCTCAGGACAGTGCGTATTTGTTTGATCGGTTTATCAAGATGATGGAGGGTTAATGCGATGCCAAAGAGAACAGACTTAAAAAGAATATTGGTAATTGGTTCCGGCCCGATTGTCATCGGTCAGGCGGCGGAATTTGACTACGCAGGAACACAGGCCTGCCTTGCATTAAAAGAAGAGGGCTACGAGGTTATTCTGTGTAACAGTAACCCGGCAACGATTATGACCGATCCGAGCATTGCGGATAAGGTCTATATGGAGCCTTTGAATCTGGAATATATGGCAAAGATTATCCGTAAGGAGCGTCCGGACGCAATCCTTCCGGGTATCGGCGGACAGACCGGCTTGAACCTTGCCATGCAGCTTGAGAAAAAGGGCGTCTTAAAGGAGTGTCAGGTAGAGCTTCTCGGAACGAAATTCTCCAGTATTGAAGAAGCGGAAGACCGTGAGATGTTTAAGGAGCTTTGTATCTCCCTAGGCGAGCCGATTCTTCCTTCCATCATTGCCAATTCCATGGAAGAGGGACTTGCAGCCGCAGAAGAAATCGGATACCCTGTGGTACTTCGTCCCGCATTTACCTTGGGAGGTACCGGCGGCGGTTTTGCTGAGGACGAAACAGAGTTTCGTCAGATTATGAAAAATGCGCTCGTGCTTTCACCGGTTCACCAGGTTTTGGTTGAGAAGAGCGTTAAGGGCTACAAGGAAGTCGAATATGAGGCTTGGAAGAAGTATTTTGA
>DCGJ01000051.1:0-9106 GCA_002315495.1 Lachnoclostridium sp. UBA1781
AGCGGTTAATGTTGGGGTCGGTGACCGTCACCGGTCCACCCTCCGCAATCTGCTTTTTGAAAAGGGGAATCACGCTTCCGTTGCTGCCCAGCACATTGCCGAAACGAACTGCCACATAGTTGGTCTTGGACCGATTATTCATGGTCTGAATGACCATCTCACAAATGCGCTTGGTGGCCCCCATAACATTGGTGGGGTTCACCGCCTTGTCGGTGGAAATTAAAACAAACTTCTGGACCCCGTAGCAATCCGCCGCCTGCGCCACCTTGTAGGTACCCATTACATTGTTTTTAATCGCCTCATTGGGGCTGTCCTCCATGAGAGGCACATGCTTATGTGCTGCCGCATGGATACAGATGTCCGGTCGATAGGTACGGAAGCATCGGTCTAAGGCTTTCTTATCGCGGATACTTGCAATCTCGATACGAATGTCCACGGCACCTTTATAGCGGAACGCAATCTCCTGCTGAAGGTCGTAGGCACCATTTTCATACACGTCAAGAACCACCAGCTGCTTTGGCTCCATCTGGGCCAGCTGGCGGACAAGCTCGGATCCGATACTGCCACCGCCTCCGGTAATCAGGACCGTCTTTCCCTTGTAATATTCTCTTGTCTTATCATTTACAATCTGCTTCTCATCGCGCATGAGAAGATCCGTAATCTCAATCTCACGAAGCTGGCGCTTTGCACCTGAAGCGCTCATAATCGGGTAATCATAGACCTTCACAGAGAAACCGGCATTCTTATAGAACTCATATACCTCAAAGCGGCGGTCTTTGCTCATAGTCGGAACGGCAATCAGCACCTCCTGAATCTCGTGGGTGCGAAGCTCGGAAAGCGTATTCTCATCCTCACTGATGACACTAATCCCATGAATATCACGTCCCACCTTCTGCGTATCCGTATCGACGAAGCAGCGCACGCGATACGCAGACTTTGGATTATGAATCAGCTCTTCTGCAAGCGCAACACCGACGGAACCTGCACCAACAATAGCGACCTTAATCTTTCGGTCATCACAGTCCGGCTGCGTCTGCACACGGCCGAACGTTGCCACTCTCAGAATAAAGCGCAGGAAGGCACCCCTTTTTGTGGCCAAACTGCCGCATTTGAACGCATAACGATACAACATACGGATAGCCAAAGCTCCCAATGTGTCCGTACAGCAAAATGCGATCAGAGACACGATCTCGTCTCTTCCATGACGAGCGCATAGGTTCATTAACACACAGATTGTTGTCGAACAGGCATCTGCCAAAAGCAGCTTAATATAACACTGAATACCGCCGTAACGCCAAACCTGACGATAGATATTGCCGGCATATCGGACACCGAAAATCGTAGCCCAGGAACAAAAGATGCGAATGAGAAGGCCATGAAGCGTGGTACTGTGAAGATTATCACCCAAAAACAGAATCAATACGAAGGCGATCGCGAACACGATGCTATCATACAAAGACAGCGATAATTTAATTGTTCGTTGCGTGCCGTTCTTCATTTACTCTACTCTCTCCCTGCTCACTTTGTCTCTCGACAGTAAATTATTCCATCGGTTGGTAGAACAGTTCTACCACCTGTTTCTGAAGCTTCTCCTTGTCCGGATAGAACTCCATAAAGCCGTTCACAACGGCTGTTTCTCCTTCCATCTGAAGGATTCCCCCATTCGTGTACTGAAACGCCATATCGGCATAGTCCGACATGCCGTACACGGACAAATTACTTACCAGATACCCACTCAGTTGTAACACCGTGGTGGCAATAAAGTCGGTATCGGTTTCCCACGCTCCGTGGGCCTGTGAAAGCCACGCGTTCATATACGTACACTGGCGGCTCATTCGATTGATATTGGTCGGCTCGCCCATCTGTCCACGGGAACGGACAAAGGTCTCAGCCTGCTTTCCATGAAGCGTAATCGTTTCCCCCATGACAAATGCTTCATCCACCGCAGAGAAATCATCCTCGATGGTAACGGTAACGCCTCCTACGGCGTCATTTAGCACCTGAATACCGTTAATCGAAAGTGCGGCATAATCATCAATCTTCACACCTCCGAGAAACTGAGACACTGCCTTCACGGTGTTTCGCCCGCTGTCCTCCATTCCGGAGCCGTAAGTGTAGGCAAGTGCAAGCTGCCCACTGAATTGTCCCGCGTCCTGTCCCAGCACATCAATGATGGGAATCTCACTAACGGTATCTCGATTTATCTGTAGAGCCTGGTAGCTCTTATTGTCTAAGTCAAATACGCAAAGCACCAGCACATCCGATTGCCCGTTGTTCCGATAGCCTTCCGTCTCATTTAGCTCCTCTGCTTCATCCACACCGATGAAGAGAAGCGTTCGAATATTGTCCTTTGGTTCATACCACGCACCATCCACCTGGATGCGGTTGTCGGTAACATTCCCCTTTATCCCACCGGTTCCATTCGTTTCCTTATGGCTGTCCCGGTAGAGTTTTACTGCCAAAAATAATAAGCCGACGCCACAAAGCAGTAACACGACGGCTACAATGGTTAAAATCGTTTTCTTCTTCATGTTAACATCCCTTTCCCGTAGGTATTCCCGGACTTCGATATTTTATGCTGCAGACATAACCTCCGTCTTGGAATACCCGCAGGAAACATTAGGATCTACTTAACTATGCTTTTTTGCGCGCGCAACACAGTAAACACCGCCTGCAACACAGCAAATAGCGATTGCCGGCAGCATGAAGCCGAAATAATCGGCGGTCGTAGCACCGGTTTCATTGCCGGTTTCATTGCCGGTTTCTTCTCCGGAATCTGCAGACGTTGTACTGGTAACGAGTGCAAATGGGCTCAGACTGTCAACCGTGAAGGTAACCTTACCGTCTGCAGCCTTAGTGTCAACTGCAACCCAGGCACCATTTTCATAGTGAATCATCTGAACAAAAGAAGAATTGCCGTAGTCAGCTTTCAGTGTGATGGTGATTGGGAAGGTAGCTTCACCCTTTACAGCAATATCAACGAAGGATACTGTGCGAAGGCTGTCTTTGCTAACGCCATCCGGAAGACTGATGTTCACACCCTCAGATGCAAGCTTTTTATAAGCTTCATCCATCAGAGCTGCAGCTTCTTCAGAGAGGGTAGCCTTTTCCGAATATGGGGTAATAACGATTTCAACATTACCACCGTTAGCATCAACTGCACTCTCCACGCTAAGACGGTCGGAACCGGTTACACTGGAGACATAAGCATCTGCTGCCATAGCCGGAACAGTCATCATTGCCATCAAGCAAAATGCGGACACAAGAGCCAAAACTTTTTTCTTCATACCTGAATTACTCCTTTCTATAGATTTCGGTTTATTTTAAGCCTCAATTTCTGAGGCGAAACCGCGATATTCGCGTGGAAGCCTACACTCCCAGTAGTTCATAAGGCTTCTGAAGGAATTCCTTCGCCGCCTTTTCACCGAGCTTCTCGGTTAAGATTTCTTCGACAAGTACCATATTCGGAATGCGCTTCTCAATCCCGTGGCAATCCGAACCGATCACCTGAATTCTTCCTTGTTTTAGAAGACGCAGGGCTCGCCTTTGGGTACTTGGATTAATGAAAAATGCCGCATTTGCCTGAATCCATGCGCCTTCCTTCATCAGCTGATCAATGATACGCTTCTCATTCCACCTGGTCACGTATCGCTCGACATGGGCGATAACCACCTGAAGACCAAGGTTCGTGTGAAGCTCCCGCACATCTCGAAAGAGACTGTCCGACCAGGTATTCTCAAAGGGCAGTTCTAAAAGAAGCACCCCGCTGTTCGCAATCTGTAACGATGTGATGCTGTTACTGCGACCGATTCCCATATAATAATGGACCTCGCTTCCAAGCAGCAGTTTTGGTTTCTCCTGCTCCGTAGAAAGTGCCTGTGAAAGCTTCTCGAAGGCTTCATCGCGCTTTGCGAGCAATTCCCTCGGAGTCGTCTTCTTCGCATAAAAATGCGGTGTCAGCACAATCGTATCCACTCCCTGCCGTAGTTCCTCCCGGATCATGGAAACGGATTCTTCGACGGACTGCGAGCCGTCATCGACATTCGGCAGAATGTGCGTGTGAAAATCAAGCATTACTTATCGGATGCGGCATAATAGCCGTAGCCTTTGCCGTATTTCTTATAATAGCGACCGTCTCCGCTCTGTACTCCGGTGTAAACAAAGCCGAGAATACGGCACTTGGTATATTCGAGCTGTCGAACAGACTTCTTTAACGTCTTCTTGTCGGCAACATTCTGACGAACGACAACCAGCACGCCGTCGGCATACTGCGCAGCGATGGAAGCATCAGTAACTGCATTCACCGGCGGAAGGTCCAAAATGATATAATCGTAATGACCGGCCAGTGTCTGGATGAACTTCTTCATCTTCTCGGAACCGAGAAGCTCGGCCGGATTCGGTGGAACATAGCCTGCCAGAATCAGGTCCAGATTATTACGCTTTAAGATTCCCTTACGAAGAATATTGGTCTCCTGTCCGGCCAGATAGTCGGAAAGACCGATTTTATTACCAAGTTTCAATGTCTCAGCCATATGAGACAGACGCATATCACAGTCCACGAGCAGTACCTTCAAGCCGGAATCCGCAATAGAGATTGCCAGATTCAGTGCTGTGGTACTCTTGTATTCTCCCGCAAAGGAGCTGGTAATACCAATAATCTTGCCCATTCCGCTATCATCCTTTGGAAGGGAAAAGAACACATTGGTACGTAACAATTTATAGGCCTCACGACCCTCAAAATTCAGCTTATCCCCAACAAACGAGGTCAGATTGGAGGAACTGTATCTGTTCTTAGCTTTTCCAAACATATCATATCCCTCCTATCGATTCTTTGAAGTTCTAGTGTCATTGGCAGCTTCGCTCTGGTTAGTCGGGCGTTGCTCCGGTTTCGAGGAATAATAACCGTAATGGCTTCCGCCGGACTTTGCATGGTCCGGAATCGTCGCAAGGAGCGGATAATCGTAATTCTTCGCGAAGTCGTCTTCCTTGCGAATCTTGTCATTCAGAAGGTCGCAAACCACAATCAGGGCAATCGCAAGTACAGCTGCAATAAGTGCTGCACGAATCGCATAGTAACGAACACCCGGGGTGGCTGCCACCTCCGGAAGCACCGCTGCATCAACAAGCTGAACGGAGGTTCCCTCGATAATCTTCATAATCTGTTCTGCCAAAACCGTAGCGATGGTGTTCGCAATCAAAACGCCCTCCTCCGCATTTGGATCAGAAACGGTAATGCAAAGCACCGCCGTCTTGTTCTTAGAAGACGCGGAAATCATCTGCTTGAGCTGGTAGTAGGAATAATTCACGCCGGTTCTCGCAATAACTTCATTTAACACAGTACGAGTGTTCAAAATCTCTATGTATGTTTCAACGAGGTTCGAGGACGCGGTCATATCCGACAGGGAAATGCTTGTACTGCCAACCGACAACGAACTGTTATTCACGTAAAGTAACACATCGGTATCATATACCGGTGTTACCGTTTTCTTTGAAAATCCATATCCCAGGGCTCCACCCAGGATAATAGCGAGCATGATTATCCACCAGCGGTGCAGCACCGCACGCGTAAGCTCAAGAAGATCGATTTCTTCTGCCTGTTGTGTCGCGCGGGCATCCGAGCGCTTCTGCTTGTTATCTTCCATGCTACATTCTCCTTTTCTCTAACTCTTGCGGTCTGCCTATTATCTTCAAAAGGGCAGACCTCTCCGAAAGTAGATTATATAGAATTACTCTATGTTTGTCAAATTATACAATCCAATTTATCTGTAAAAATACTATTTTTTAATTACATTTTGTATTCTCGTCTTCTCCCCCCCAATTTTTGGCAAAAGCGGTTGTATTATAGTTCTTTTCCCACAAGGAAATTCCAAAATAATACAATAATATTTTGCATTTTTAGAGCAAAACACTATAGTTTTGTTATGGTTGTGATGTTAAACACCAGAACAGATTTGCATTGATTTTCAATCTGCTCTATAGTATAGATGTAATTATATTAAGTTATGAAAGCATATGTTGTATCACGAATTATTACAAATAGCCTGCTTCATACAGTGCAGAAAGAGGTTATGCTATGAGAAACGATAGAAGAAAAGAGAAAGGTTTTACGATGGCGGAGCTGCTGATTGTTGTTGCAATCCTTGCGGTGTTAGTGAGTATCTCCATCGTAGTCTTCATTGAACAGTTAGAGAAGAGTCGCGAGGCGACGGACATTGCAAATGTGCGCTCGGCCTACGCTGCGGTTATGACCGCTGCCAATGGACAAAGCCAGTCGTCCTCGATGGTGAATACCACGAACGGCTTCTACTACGCCACCGTCGAGCTTTGCCAGAAAGAGAAAGGGTTCCAGACCAAGGACGTTCGAATCGGCGATATCTCCGCGGCTTCCGGTTCGGAGCACTGAATTGGCGAGCCGGACAAAGGCGGCACCTGTGAGGTTTATTATTCCGAAGCGACCGGCGTTGTCATCGACTGGGATGGCGGAAATCTGTGGAAGAACTTTGAAACCAAGTTCGATTTCTGGCAGGGTGCCAAGACAATCAGCCAGCAGACAGACAACACTAGAAAATTCAGCAACAAAAGTCACATGTTCTCCTCCTGGAATCCGGACAGCGATAACGGCCTGTACGAACTCGAGGGTGGAAAAACCTACAAATACAGTCTGACCTACGATCCAAAGAGAACCGGTAATTACGGCCTTCTTGTTAACGCCACACTGGTATACAACTCTTCCGGAAAGTGCGTAATGGATACCGGAACCCCGGCATTTTCCACCACTGAGCGTACCAAGAAGGGCAACATCGGCGACGCCATCACGTATCATTATACGGAAAATGCGGACGGAACCGTAACATTCTACGGCCAATTCAAGACGCCTTCTGCCGATTCCACTTACTACCTTGGAATCAACTTTGGAAACCGAGTCTGGCCTGCCGGCACCGGTACACCGGCATTATCCACAATTGGAATCAATACCGCTGCAGACCTAGCTGTCATCGAGAAACAGATCCAGAAATCCTTCCGTCTGGAGAAAGCGAAGTAATTTGCGGATAGAACCAACCCCAAACAAGAAACGCCACAAGGGCGCGTGAAAGTTGAGAACACCTCCTTTCACGCGTCCTTTTTATTAAGGTTTGTTTAAGGTTTCCCGCATTTTGCTTTAAGAAACGAGTGATATTCTACAGTCATCAAGGGAAGCGAAGGGCTTCCAAAAAGCAGATTAAAAGGAGATTAAAACAATGCCAAAAGAAAAGACAAAAAGAAACCATAGTGACGCTTTAAACGAAAGAATTAAAGCGGAGATGAACGAAAAAGTAGCTGAGTTTGAAAAACTGATGAACACCGATTGGAAGGATATCGAGACGAATCCGGACTACGAGGACCCGGCTAATTATTCCCGTTATTATTTTGATTTGAAGGATCACTTCATCACGAGCAAGGATTATTTACCGAAAGAAAAACGCGCTGAATTATCATTTATTTTTTCCGAAATCAACAACTGTTTCGACGAATACAAGGAAGAACATGAGCACGAACCGTGGACCCTGGAGAACGCTTTCAAAATCATTAAGGTTGGCTATTTGAAGGGCCGCACCGCTTACGACAAGCATGTGGTTGAAACAAGTTTCACGAGCAAGGAGGATCCTTTCGAGCGATTGTACGGCGAGGGAAGCATTTTCAAGGAGATGGAGGATTGCCTCGATTCCGGAGATAAGTTCTATCGCGGAAGCTCCGATGCGTACAAAGAGATTCAGCGTGAAGTAAAGAGTTTGAAGAACAAACTCAATACCTGGGGTGACAGCATTAAGAACGACCCTGAGAAGAAGCAGTATGCGCATGTCATGATACAGGCACTCAGGGAAAAGGCTACGGACTACCTTAACGACCGTAGACACACCGGTCTCAAAAATGCAGCAAATGGATATAAGGGAAAGCGTATTGATAACATGTGGAAGGTGTATGACCGCTTGAATGCTATGAATACAAGAATGAAAGAACTCGATTACATCAACATCGCTGATTACTCTCACGAAATGTCGAACCAGTTCAAGACAGCGATCAGCAAGAAGCTTGATACAACCACCTTTAGCAAGGTGCTCTTCAGCGAATATGCAGCAGTTAAGTCAAAGAAAACTACACTCGGACAGACAATTTCCAAGAGCGACGAGATTGCAAGTAGCGACGCCACCAAGACAATGAAGACTGCATTAAAGGGCAAGATTTTGGGCTCCACAACGTTATTTAATATGTGGACCAAGGTTAAGAACGCTTTCACGAAGGCAGATGACGATATCAAAAATGCGAAGGAACAGGGAGAAACCGAGGATTTCCACAAAAACCGTGAAGCCAATAGCAGAAAGCTTGCAACAATGAGAGAGGATGTCGGATCCATCACTTATCATCTGGATCGAATGGTGTACGAGAATCCGATTGAATATACCGGTAAGGACATCGGCGACTATGACCTGGATATGCTCGTATTGAAGCAGGTTAACCAAAAGTATGACGCGGCTGCTTCCGAGGTCGAACAGATTGATGCGGAAACCCAGGTAGTACAATAGAACATAGAAAGAGGGGCTGTGAAGCACAGTCCCTTTTTGTTGGTATAATCTCTCTTCCTAACCTCATGTTACACAAGGCCTTCTCAGCTTAAACTCTCGTTGCACACAGTGCCTGAACCTCTTCTAAGGTTGGCGGATTGAGCGGAAGCGGAAATCTCGAAATTGCAATCGCGGAACATGCGGATGCAAAGTTTACGATTTCATCATCGCTCATTCCCTTTAACAGACCGTACAGACAGCCTGCCTTATAGGTATCGCCCGCGCCAAGCGTGCTCTTTACTTCCACCGGAAACGGCTTCATATGCTTTGCCGGCTGTCCCTTTCGGCCGTAAACCATATCTCTGACGCCACAGGTAATAATCACAAGACCATCCGTTGTATCGGTTAAAAGCTTGTAAATCTCATCTACGCTCTTATCCTTGTAGTGATTGTGCGCCCCCTCAGCTTCAGAGAAGATGTTGATCGCTGCATGCTGATGCAGAAATTCGGTATGCGGGCAGTCAATGGTAACATACGGCTTGTTATGCTTGATACAAAGCTCTGCC
>DCGJ01000051.1:9130-13229 GCA_002315495.1 Lachnoclostridium sp. UBA1781
GCCGCATTTTGCGTAGCTTCAAGAAAATACGGATCAATTCCGCAGACGGTGGCATTCATAATGTCCTCTTCCTTCGGCATGTTCCAAGGATGATGCGCACCCTCCTGATAGAGTGACTGAAATACGCCCATTGGGGAGCGAACCAGTCCGCCAATGACAACATAGTCCATCAGTCCCTCGTAGTTCGGATCAAAATAAAGGGAGGACAAATCAACAGATTTGTCCTGATAGAACTTTTTGAGCATTGGAGCGACCTCGGTACCGATCTGTGTACCATCAATCTTTACCTTCGCTCCAAGAGACGCTAACACGGTTGCTGCGGTACCGGTTTCACCACCCGGCAGGAAATATTTCGCGGAAAGCTCGGAATAGCGATCCGGCTCCAGAAAGCCCTCCTTCAGGTAAAAAGAATGCGTTCCCAACACCTGACCATGCATATAAATATCGGTTTTATTCATCATTATCTCCTTTTTGCACTCATGCAATTAGTAGTTTTCTGTCATTCCAACAATTTCAATCTGAGCCTCGTTCATGCCCACCTCATTTTCCTTTGGCTCCTGAACCTTCTGCTTCTGTTCCGTCTGCTTCTGCTCGTTCTGCTTTGTCGGCTTCTTCGGATTGAGCTTCTCATTGATAATCTCGATCTGCTTCTTTGCCAATTCCCGATCGAAATCTCTATGACCCGTGATGGTCTTTTTCTTCTCATCGATACCATCTCCAAGGATTGGATGATTCAGGAAATCCAGATTCTTACCGGAAGTGTTACCATCAACGATGATCTGAAGTCGCTTCTGTTCCTTCACAAGCTTCGCTTTGTCAAATGCCTCAACCTTTTCTTTGGTTTTATTAATGTGCTTTGTGGCAACTTTTGCATATCTCACTGCAGTTTTAAGATCAATCTTCTTGTTCTTAAACGTTTTCTTTAAGGTCGCAGTTGCCGGATCTTCTGCGTACGTTGTTGACCCATTAATTGCATCCATCAGAGTGCAATTCTGGTCATGATTTAATTTATCCGACAAAGCTCGATACTCGGAATAAAGCGTCTTACTAAATGTGCAGCCCTTTAACTTATTTGCAATCTTGTCCATATAAGTTTTCGAAAGAGTGCACGTTCCATCATCTACCGTAAACCAGGCAGTTTTTTCCAATCGGTTCTTCACCATATTGGCAACCTGTCTCATGATATCAATTCGCTTACCCTTATAGCTGTCGCGCTTACATTCCATTTCGGTCGCCTTTCGGTCCGTAACATACTGCATCGCTTTTTCATAAATGTTCTGAAAGCAAACGCGGATATATCTCTTATCCTCTACGCTGTAATCAAAGCGATGATCGGAATGAATCTTTTCAACATCATACTGCAGATCCTTAATCAATTTCTCGACTTCCTTGTATTGGGAGGAGCTGCCTCTGAGGAGCTCGTTACCACCCTTCAATAGGTCGGAAAGGTTTTCAAAGAAGGTGTGTTCTCCGACCAGATTATCGTATGGCTGGTCATAGCGATTATTGTCCTGCAGGGTTGCCTTATGATATTCATTGTCGACTTTAATCTGCGCCTTTTTTAATTCTTCGTAGAGTCTTCTTCCCGGATTCTTGTCCTTCGGATCAAATTTCGCTACGATTTTCGCTACTCTGTTAGCAAAATGCTCCACCTTATACTGATTCTCTCGCGAACCGGTTATTTCACTCGGGTCAGCAATAGAATTCTTGACATTGTTCGCAAGATTAAGAAGATGATTGTACATTGCGGTATCATCATTTTTCAGACTCTTCTTGAAGGTTGTGTAACTATGGTCGAAGCTCGTAAGCAATTCCTCCACCATACGGGTGAGCATGTCCTTCTTTTTTGTAACTTCGTCCTCATCAAGCTCGCTATCAAAGCTCTCATCTAATCCATATCTTTCATCATCTGGTCCCGGCATTTTATTAATCTCCTTTGTTTTTTCTCTTGTTATAGGCCTATTTTGCCCTATGTCTATAAGATATCTCTTATATCATAACACAACATGCGAATAAACTTAACATAACGTAAAAATCTTTTGTCATTCGCCGCTCGTCGGTAACGATATCTATTGACTATGACTCGTACTCAACCACCTTGTTTCTACCGGTTGTTTTGGCTGTATAAAGCGCTTTGTCAGCATGCATTATGGAAGGATTACTTGGACCGCCAAGATATTGGGCAACACCAAGCGAGATTGTAATCGGACAGACTCCGTTATCACCGGTTTCAACCGCAGAACGTATCTTCTCTGCCAGAACGGCCGCATTTTCCTTACTTCCCGAAGTAAAAATGATAAATTCCTCTCCGCCCCATCTTATAAAAATATCCGAAGGTGCTATGAGGGAATTGACTGTGGTGGCTACACTCTGTAACACGACATCACCTTTGTCATGACCATAGGTATCATTCACCTTTTTAAAGAAATCAATGTCCATAAGGATGATATTAAGTCCATCAGAATCGAACAAATCAAATGAAGTATCCGGCTTTGAAATCTTGGACAATATATTTCTATTATATGCGCCGGTTAACTGGTCCCGATAAGCATTTTCCTCAAGCTGACGCTTTATAACATACTGGTCAATGTAGGATCTCTCCACTCCCATTAAGAACAGGTCTGTTCCTACTGCAAGTGGCACACCAAGCATGAAAAACTGAGAAAAATCCGGATAATGTAAAAATGTATTCGCGATTATGATATCTACAAATAACAATACCTGCGCAATGATTGTATATTCGATTGGCGCAGCAATACCCACTGCAATAAAGGTACAGACAAGAATAATGAAGCCACGCTGGCGTAAGTCAAATCAGGCAGTTTCGTACACGCCCAAATGGTACACCACATAATGATATGAAGCATCGCATACGAAGCTGACATCATAATTCTGTAATTCTTAAATGAAACATACATGAAATAGAAAATGATGGTCGGAATCACCATGAAAAATCTCGGAATGAATGTCTTCCATGTAAATTCTCCAAACAGGGAAAGGTCAGAAAAGAAATAGGTGCATTCCGAAAGTGCGATAACGATCACGACCCACATATTAAGTTTTTTGAAGTAATCATATTTTGACTGGTAAAAAACCGCATCCTTAACCATGAATTTCTCCTTTCTGTATATTCATCTATATCCATATTACAACAAAGCGAACGATAAAGCACCCGTATTTATTCTCGGTCGCTTATCGTTCGCCTTATATTCCAGTCTTGGCGCAGTATTTTTTGTCAAATATAATGTTGCAAAACCCGCATTTTATTATTTTGCTTGTTCAAGCAAGACTACCGTCTCCACGTGATGGATTTCAGCCACTGTCCATCGCGAGCCCTCTGAATACGGCCTTCCACGGTTTGGATACGGATATTCTCGCATTCAATCTTAACATTTATTCTTTTGGAGCTCAATAAATTTCCGTAAAATGGTTTCATCTGGCTTATTTTGCCGGTTATAGAACCAAAACTATTGATTTTTGGTTCTATATATGCTATTTTACTTTCTGGAAGGAGGAATAAAACAATGAGTGGTTCTTATGAAGCGATGTATTTACCCTTAACAGATGGCATTATTGATCCAATGTTCTTTATTGAGGAACTGATCGACGCAACGGCCAAACTGGAGGTTTATAAAGAAAAAATACGTGACAGCAAGCTTGATAGTTCATGGTTTATGCCCACATTGCAGCAAAAAGAAGCCCTCGCTTCTTCTGCATTGGAAGGAACCCAGGCAACTCTAGACGGCGTCCTCATCGACCAAGTAGTACCTAACGAGAAAGATACCAATTTGACTGAGGTAAGGAATTATCACTTGGCTACTGTACGTGGTATAGACACCTTGAACAGGCACGATTTTTCTAACGACTTTTTTTCTGACATACATTCCACTTTGATGATTGGTAATGTCCGAAAGCCGACTGTCATCGGATCTTATCGAACGGAACAAAACTATATAGGAAAAAAAGGTATTAGTCATGCCATCACTTTTATCCCGCCGGCACCCGAAAAAGTGCCTGATTTGATGGATAACTTAATCAACTATATTAACAAGCCAGAGGATTCGCTACGTCCACTGGTACGAACAGCGATCATTCATGC
>DCGJ01000051.1:13290-33362 GCA_002315495.1 Lachnoclostridium sp. UBA1781
ATTCCAATGTATCTGTATTCTCAAAAGCAGATTGATTTACCTTGTTTCTTCATCAGCGAAGCTTTAGAACGGGACAAGATCAAGTATTATACCCTCCTAAACAATATTCGCTACAATGACGATTGGAATGAATGGATCAAATTTTTCCTCAGTACTGTAGCCAAGCAGTGTGATAAATACATCAAAATGATTTCAGATATCAACATGCTTTACCAGAAGCATTTAGCTATCGCCTGTGATCTTGCTAGATCCAGCAAAATCGTTGATGTTATGAACGTTCTGTATCAGCATCCCGTTACCAGCGGGACGCAAATTGCCGAGCTTACAGATGTTCCTCAAACCAGTATTAATCGATATCTGAATTTACTGGTTCAAGAAAAAATATTATACACGGATAACAAGAAAAAAAATCGCACTTATTACTACTACGATCTCTTGGATATTCTCCGTGCCTAATATAGACACAGCGAAAGGGGTGATGTCCTATGAATGCAAAAAAATAAAACGCATTGGAAAACTGTTACCAGCAGTTTTTCAACACGTTTCATTTCTCGGATATGCTATTAACAAATCCAAGTGTCGTTACTTGAAATAATAGCATATCCTTTTACCCAAGTCTATCGGCATTTTGTACAAAACGCACAATAGACGTATTATATTTGGTCAATGACCAGAAAGGATATGTAAAACAATGAAAAAACTAACAAAACGAGTGCCTCAAGAAGATGGCACATCCGTACGCATGCCCGAAGACATGTGTCATTTACTGAACTACAACATCCTTAAATTGCTTAATCGTGCTAAACGATGCGGTCCTTTTGACATGCCAGAGCTTTACTGCAATACCAAAGTATTTCCCGATTATCTGGCTCTATATAGCCAGAAATCTCTTTATCACACATCGCCGATGACCGCTGTCTGCTTTTATTCATTTGATATTGAATTCGATGGACGAAACGGATTATTCTGGGCGATTTACTTTGACGACAAGAAGAGACTTGCCTATTTCAAAAATCGTTTCAAAAATGTCAGATTCTTTATTTCACCTGATTATTCCGTTTTTGGCGATATACATAAAATGGAAAACCTGTACAGAATATTCAGAGCGCGAATTGTTGCTTTATGGTTCTCGTTGGAACTGCATGCAGTTGTAATTCCTAATGCTTCATATTCAGATTCAGAGAGCTTTTCCGTCTATTTCAGCGGATTAGAAAATGCAGTGTTGTTGCCATGAGTGCAAAAAGCCATATTCGATATGCGTCCGAACGAAAGCTTTTTGAAGCAGCAATACGCTATGCAGTTGATAATCTCCCTTTAAAGGCAATAATTGTCTATTCTGCCTGCGGTAAGGATGAAACATGCCTTAAGTCATTTGAATACGCGCTCAATCATGGTGTAAAAGTGATTATTCCGGATAATACACTTCGTTATCGCAATATGCATAGGAGGGCTAGCTAATGGCAAGTGGTGGAAATAGCAATCAAACCTCCGGTAATCAGCAAACTTTAGAACAAGAGGAAGCAGCAAGACAGGCCGCTGAAAATGAAGCAGCTGCAGAGCTGCAGTATCTTACTCAAATTCTTCCTCGATCGTCACCAATTCACATCCCTGATAATGCTACAATTACATCGCAGTCCAAAGATGAATACAATCAGGTAAAGTATGAATGGACCAGTGGCGGGTATAACTATTTAAGTCGTTGGCACACCAGAACTCCTGGTGCACCCCTTGAACAAAGAGACAGCTGGGTAGTTGAACGACATCTACCTGGCATCGGTGCTGGACCCAACGCACGTCCTGCGGTAAGAGAAGTATTAATTGCCGAAGGGAAATGGATTTCAAAATCAATTTGGAATGCCGCTATTCACGCAAGAAAAAACGGCACAGCCACACAAGAACAAAAGGAGCTATTAGATCATGGACACTGGAAAGCTTAACAATACTATTTTTTATGATGGATATGAAGGCGAAGGCGAAATAGTACTAACCTTATTGAATTCTCAAAATGCAGTAACCCTTCATGTGTGGGATGGATATTTCGAGGAAATCTTTGGAAATCCTACAATTTCCAGCACTGGATGGAGTGGATTCACAAAGGATTATCAGGAGTCAACTCGCACTTTCAACGGAGAAAAACGCATCATCTTTTCAACTATTCCTGAATACCTTTCTGATTTGAAGAATTATGAGAACCACACGTTTTCATTCGATGAAGCAAAAGCTTGCTTAAATCTATTAATAAATTTTTTCGAACAAGCCTTGAGCTCTTCATCAGAAATCACTGTTGAAATACTGTAATTTGTAAATCTTATATTCATATTGGACTATCGTGACGAAGACCTTCCTGAAAATCTTGTTGCTATTGAAAATATGTAATAGCAAAAAAACAGGCTGACTCATTGTTTCACACCTTTGAGTCAGCCCTTTTCTTATGATGCCATTCTTTCTCTTGCACTAAGCCTCATATATCTCCGATACATGTCTTTCATCTGCTTCAGTCTTTAATACTTATCAGGATCGGGAGTGTCCAATTCCATCTTTTCAGCATATTTCTCAATAATACCAACTAAAAAATCAGCCCAACCATTCCATTCGTCATTTCTATTTACCATAGGCAATTACTCCGTGACCTGCTGTCTGTTCCGGAACATATGCCTTAGAAAGTATGGACAATAAGCACACCGTCTCTACATGGTGGTGAAAATAAAACATATCGACTTCCAATTGAGAGAACAAACTGAAATTTTCGTTTCAACTTGCCTATGTTGAGAGACTTCTATCCGTTCTTTGCTCTGACACCAAGAAAAGAACGAACCGCAAAAGAGACAATTATCAGCCAAATTGCGACGCTCGTCCATCCAGTTAATAAAATCATTGATTTCGCACTTGATCCATTGGCAATAATAAGAGCATTCTGTAAGGAAAGCACTGCTACAAGGGCATCCTGCAGATTGATTACCCGCAGTTCTTTCACCAATAAGTTTTCATGTTTCCTTGACGAACGGTATTGGATCACTCCCATTGTAATACGGTAGGTCGTATACGCCGCCATTGCTATAGCAGGAATTAAGCCGTATTTGAAAGTTCTTTCCCCCATAACCATGAATGCAATCGGCGCAATCAGGCACAGGTCCATAACGATCATCAGAATATGTGTTCTGATACAAATCCTTCTGTTTTTATCAATATCATGTGCATTATGACTTCTCTGGGAAAGCACAATAATGCCCCTGACGATTGTCAGAAGCATATAGTAAACACTAATCGACCCATTCCATACTGAATGATAGAAAACACCCAGCACTGCGTTAAAAAGAGCAAAAACGCTTCCAATCAAGATTGACCAGGCGGATGAAAAGAAGGTTTTGAACTGATAGTCTGACCGATATCTGTCTCGCAATTGTGATATATGTTCTTTCATATTCCACTCATTTCTTTTCGCATTGATACCGGCCAAGGCGAACGCAATTCTGAATTATACGGGAAATTTCATCGACTGATTCAGAGCAGTCATCTTTCAACCATTCGAAAACGATTGCCATAACTCCGTCTACATGATACGCAAGCCAGAACCTCTGCTCCTTTTCCGGAATCTCAAAACGAGAAAAAATAGGCTGCAATATATGCTTATACAGTGCTGTCAGTTTTGCCTCCGACTGCATGCTTATCGGATTGTTGAGAACCGCCTTGTATATATGCTTATGCTCCTTCACATAGTTCAGATACGGAAGAAGATAGCGGTCATTGATCAGCACAAGCTCATCCAAAGGGGCCTTATCAATGCTCTCAATGAATTCTTTCGCGTCTACTGAAAAGGACTTTTGAAACTCAGCCTGAATATGCTCGATGGTTTCACCGAGCAGGTCGGCAATCGTTTCATAATGCAGGTAAAAGGTGGATCGGTTGACACCGGCTTTCTCACAGATCTCCTTCACAGAAATATATTGAAGGTCTTTCTTTCCAAGAAGATCGATCAGAGCCTCATCCATGATGAGGGCAGTATTAAAGTATTTGCTTTCTGATTTGGTCATACCGTACTGCCCTCCTTTTCTTAGGCATCCTGTTCACTGATCTGCTTTGCAAGCTCCATAATCTCAAATGCGTATTTACGCTTTCCGTTTTCGAGAACCCTTCTGTAAATCGGATAATTGACGCTGACTCCGACAATGCCAATGACGCCGATGATAATGCCGAACACAAAAGCTGCCGCACTACCGTTTCCAATCACCCGCATGGCCAGGCACATGCCAACGCCCAATACCAGCGACATCAAGGTTCCGAAGGTGTAGGCAAAAATGTTGGCTCCGCTTTTTGCCTTGCGGTCGAGCTTTTTAAGAGCAACCACCTTAGAGGTGTCCTTGGGTGCATATTCGTTTGCGATTGCTTCTGCGTAAATTTTGTCTGTGTTCATGGCTGATAGCCTCCTTTTGTTTGATGAGGCTATTATAGCTTTGGTGAGCCATGAAACTGAACAACACAAAATTGAAAAAGTGTTGGATTAAGAGTAATCGCAGGCAATATAAAATTAAGATTTGTTATTCTATCATACCAATCCAAAATGTTTGAAAGCATCCATAATCGCTTCTTCTTTTTCCTTTGGACAGGTAGGAACACCGCCTTTACCAGAACCAGTATTATAATTCTTTCGATCCTTTATGCCGACTTTATCCTTAATCTGTCCAATATAAAGAGATGTTACACTAAATCCGTACTTCTCTTTAATATAATCCTTAATTTCAGCATATGTAGCGGTTCCAGCTTTTTTTTCAAGCTTTTCTGAATCTAAATCGATGTCGATATGTCCGTCAACCTTTTCCCCACTTAAAAGGACAACTGTCTCCACCTTGCTCGTCTGCGGAAACATATCTACCGGCTGAACCTTCTCCAGTCGATATCCGGACTTACAAAGCACCTTAAGGTCACGTGCCAACGTGTCCGGCTCGCAGGATACATACACGATTCTGCGTGGCTTAAGTGTAACCGTTGCCTTTAAAAATGCTTCACTGCTTCCGCTACGTGGCGGGTCCATCACAAGCACGTCCACGTGCTCCTTCTCCGCTGCCAGGGCGGTGATGTACTGGCCCGCATCCTGGTTGACAAAATGCGCATTTTCCAAATTGTTGCGCTTGGCATTGATGTTCGCATCCTTTACCGCATCCTCATTCAGCTCCACGCCGAGCACCTTCGCCTGAGGGGCAGCCTTGGCCAAAAATGCGGTAATCGTTCCGATGCCGCAATAGGCATCAAGCACCGTCTCGCCCGGCTTCAAATCAGCGAATTCGACGACCTTTTCATAAAGTTTCTTCGTCTGCGCATAGTTCACCTGGTAGAACGAGCGCGGAGACAGGCGAAATGCGATTTCATTCATCGTATCCTCCAAAACGCCCGTGCCAAAGAGCACCTCCTCGCGGATTCCAAGCACCATTGTCGTGCGCTTCAGATTATAATTCAGAACAATTGTCTTAACCTCCGGGTGCGCCTTCGTAATCGTGCTTACCAGAAGGTTCTTCTCGCGAAACATCGTCTCGGCGATGACCGGAACGACCATCACGTCACCATTTGCAGCAACACGAAACAGCACATGTCGCATCAGACCGGTTTCGGTCCGTTCGTCATACACCTTAATCTTGCGGTCCTCCACAAACTTGCGAATCGTCTGCATGATACGGGCCGGTGCCTCCTGCTCGAGCAGGCACTGCTTAATCGGCACGACCTTGTGGGTGTTCTCCCGATACAGTCCGGTCACAATCTTGCCCTTTTTGTCGCGCGCAAACGTGCTGTGCACCTTATTTCGATAGTGCAGCGGAGTATCCATGGCGATAATCGGAGAGATGGCCGGGCATTTTGCTTTGCCTTTTACGAAAATGCTCTCCAGGTTCTCGCGCACGATTCGCTCCTTCTCGCGAAGCTGCTTCTCGTAGCTCATATGCATCCAATTACACCCTCCGCACTCCTTGAAATGCGGACAGGCCGGCTCCACGCGGTCTGCGGACGGCTCTAACACCGTTACGAGCTCGGCACCTGTATTGTCGCGGCCACGCCCGTACACAAGACTGATTTCCGCCTTTTCGTCCTCTAATAAATACGGCACCGCAAAGGTGGAATTATTGAAGCTGACGAGCCCGCGTCCTTCGCGGTCCAGCGATTTACAGCGAACGGTATATTTCTTACCCATAAATGCTCCTATACCCTTTCAAAATGCGGCTCCGCCTGAATGCAGAGGCGCATTTTCATGATTTCTATAAAAAAGGGGGCCCGCATACACAGGCCCCAAATTAGTTCTTGTTCAAATGCCGACGCGCACTTATGATTAAGCCATACGAAGAAGCTTTACGATATCTTCCTTGGTCGGAGGCTTCGTTCCCGGGCTCATACAGGAAGCGCCGGATACTGCGATAGCATAACGAACGATGTCACGGAAATGCATGTTCGAATCGATACCGTACGCAATTGCTGCGGTCATTGCATCGCCTGCACCTACCGGAGAAACTACCTCGATTGGCTTTGCCGGTACATGGATGGTCTCAACACCATCACAGAATACGGCACCGTCACTACCGAGAGAAGTAACAACCAGCTTACAGCCCTTAGCCTGAATCTCTGCAGTCTTCGCCTTAACCCAGTCAATCATTGCTTCCTTACTCTCGAAACCGCCCGTATGATCGAACAACTCCTCGAGCTCTGCAAGGTTCGGCTTAACATACTCAGGTCTTGCCTCCAAGCCGTGCTTCAACAAAGCACCGCCGGTATCAAGGAAAACCTTACATCCGGAGCGATGAAGCATCTCGGTCATCTGCTGGTAAATGTCCTCCGGAACGCCCTCCGGAGCACTACCACACAGAACGAACAGAGTACCCGGCTTCGCATGCTGCTGAAGCTTGGTGGTGAGCTGGTTCATCTCTGCAGGAGAGATCTTCGGACCCGGCTCATCCATCTCGGTCATACCAAATACGGTATTGACCTTCAGGTTACATCTGGTCTCGCCTTCTACCTGAATGAAATCATTCATAATCATCTGTCTCTGAAGTGCTGTCTTAATTGCTTCGCCGGTTGCACCACCTACGAAACCACAAGCCATATTCGGCTTATTCAGCACACGCAGGGTCTTGGATACGTTAACACCCTTACCACCTGCATCGATGACACAGTTTCCTAATTTATTCACTCCGCCCAATACGAAATCCGGCACATCTGCCGTCTTATCAATCGCCGGGTTCATTGTAACAGTAATAATCATATTGCACACGACCTTTCCCGCAATATAGTTTCCCATTGTCCATCTTTCACCAAATGGACGCTGTGGGTCTAGTTCATAGTTTAATGTTTTCCCCTCAATTCGTCAAGGGTTAGAATGCCTATAATTTATATTTCTTTCTATGAAAATTGACGAATTTTTAATGATTCACTCCATAGAAGTCCATCTGTGTGTATTCCGGCTTTCCACAGGCATTATCCCGGTACAAATATTTGGAGAATTCTTCAATCGCTTCCTTTGCCAAAAATGCGGCCTCTTCCATCAAAGCGTCCAATTTCCCCATGGCCGGACGGCAGATTTCGCTGGCATCCTTACTCATCAGAAGTCCTGCGACCTTCTCTCCGTAACCAAGCTCATTCATCGTGTTCGAAATCAGCTTTCGACTGATCGGATCACCAAGTCTCGTAATGTTCGAGCTCACCTTGAAGCTTAACATGCACTCGTAGATTTCAAACGCATTTACACCCAGATAAAACGGGGCAATCTGCTCAGCAACATCTAAGCTAATCGGCAAATGCGCGAGCACCGGAAATCTCTGCTCATCCCGTCCGTCCTTACGAAGCAGGTGACGCTCATATTCCGTCTCAAGCTTGCCATGCGTTACGCCAACCTCCTTACGAAAGCTCTCCACATACGGATGACAAAGCGCATCCAGATACAGATGGCACAGCACCCCATAGAAATAAACCAGCTTCTCATCATCTCGGTACAGCTCAATCTGAAGCTTGGCATTGTCATAGAATTCCTCGAAATTTCGATGATGGAGGCCTCTTCCGAATTCTCTCAGATGTCCGTCCAAACCCGGTCTGTAAAAGAACAACAGGTCCGGTCCGTGAAGACCAACCAAAAAATACGGCAAATGCTTGTGCACAAGCGCCTTCGTGTCCTTCGTCAGGCTCTTGTAAACCATTGCTCCCATTTTTTTGTGTGCATAGCTCTCCGGCATAATCGCCACTTCCCTTCTGCCTCTACGGGCAAGAAGTAGTATAACAAATCGGGGGCGCATTTACAAGTTGACCGACAAAATCCGCCGTGATAATATGATTTTGACACCGATAAAGCACCGAAAATCCGGTGCGCAGATTTTTTCGCATAATTTTTTTAAAAAATTGGCAAAAATCGCGACTTTATGTGTATCAATATATAGAAGGGGAGGTAACATGACAGACCTTGAATTCGAACGCTGTATTGAGCTGATGAAACAAGGCAGCTCAGACGGGCTTAAAAAAATCTATGAAGAATACCTTCCCATGATTTTCAATACCGTAAAACAGATGGTGCAGATTCGGGAGGATGCAGAGGATATCACCTCTGACGTATTTGTCCGCATTTACGAATGCGCCGACCAGTATCGTCTCGGAAGCACGGGGCATAAAGCCTGGCTTCTCACCATCGCCCGCAACATGGCAAAGAACCACCTGCGTAAGGCCTCCCGCGAGGTGTCCTTCGGGGATGACAGTTCGATGTCATTGACTACGGATGGGACCGTATCCATCATGACAGGGGATGTGGGCGACACCTCATCAAAGGAAAACGGACAGGCCACCTCTTCGGTGGAGTCCGAAGTCATAGGAAGTATGTTTGTGATGCAGGCGTTGGAAACGCTAAAACCCGCCGAACGGGAGGTCGTGCATTTGCGAATCGTATGTGACCTAAGTTTTAGGGAAATCAGCGAACTTATAGGGAAATCGACCAGCACTGTGACCAGCCTTTATTACGCAGCCATAAAAACACTAAGGAGGTTTGGCTTTGATTGATGACAGAATAAAACATGATATCGATTCGGAATCGAACGCTAAGCCCGATATAAGCACGGAGCCAGGCACAAACGCCGAAACGGATATTAGCATGGAGTTAGGTGCAAACGCCGAAACGGATATTAGCGACGCACTCAAAGAACAGATTCGCGAGCAGGCAAATGCGGACCTGCCGGACCTTTGGAACCGAATTGAGGCCGCTCTGCCGAAGAAGGAAACGGGCAAGCCTGAGGTGCGGAAGGAAATTGCCTTCCGACGCTTCCGAAAGGAGCTCATCTCCGCAGCGGCAATTCTTCTTCTCACCGTGGTTTGTTTGCTTGTTATTCAGAATCTCGGTAAAGGCAAAGATTCCGCTCCGGATCATGTGAGCGAGGACACCGACAATAACTTCGTTTCCGATGCTTCGAATGACGTTCAATTATCCAGTAAGGAGGAGTACACTAACGGCTGGATTAATAACGGCACAAAGGGAGATGCACCCGATAAGTTTCCTGCTGAAATCACTGGCGGCAATGAAATTAGCGGTATTATTCCCGACGATGCTCATGACGACAACCACGGTGCAGATGGACTTGATGATGCAGTTATCGAAAAGCCGGAGATTGATTTGTTTTGCAGCGTCTGGACCGCATTTTCCGACCGAACCGAGTGGAACGGAATGCAGCGTACCGTGGAGACCGGAATCGGTTCCGATGACATTACCACTACCACTTGGGACCTGACCGAAGAAACCGTCTCCGACCTGACCGAGGTTATGAACGGGGCGATTTATTCACAGATGAGTTCCTACGAAGGCGATGATTATTCCTTTACGCTACTTAGCAATGCTACCGAGTCTGTTTCGGAGATTGGTGAGAGCATGCTTCAGGATTCGACGGATGTTACGTACTTCGTTTACCGTTTCAACACCGACGGAACGACCTACACAATGTATGGTTATTATCCGAATAGCGAGGCGATTGATTCGGTCAGTACGACCGATGTTCCTCCTGTCACATGTTCCGAGTCATTCGAGAAAAATGCCTCCGAGGACGCCATCCAAAACCTGGTAGATACGATGAATTCCATTTTAACGGAATAAATAGGGTGGGGAGGCCTGCGAGAGATCGCAGGTCTCTTTTTTGTGCGCGGAGGGCTTTTTACGTTCAGATTTCAGGACACTGCCTTTCTTGAATGCACCACTCAACCTTCCCGCAAAAAACGCCGCGAGAATCAATTCTCGCGGCGTTTCGTCCATCATAAATAGCTTGTCACTAATTACTTAATCATATCCTTCAAAGCATCCTGAACAAGGGAACACTTATACTGAAGGAACAGGTATGGCTGACCATAGGTCTCCTTCAAGGTGCTGTAGTCGCTACCCTGATCCTTGAAGTAAGCTTCTGCCTTCTCCTCGGTAGCTTCAAGTCCCAACTCGTCAAAGATTGCAAGATAGGTGATAATGGTCTTTGCTTCCTTGGTTGCGCTCTCTTCGGTAGAGGAAAGGAACTTCTCCTTGCTCTCGTACTGATCGTATACCGTGCTCCATCCGTAGTAAGCATAGAGCGAAGCGTACTGATTGAATACTGCTACAACCTCACCACGATAGTTTGCTACGCACTGGTTAACAAATGCTTCCGGAAGATCCTTGTAGGTGGATTTCTCAAGTAAGAAGCTTGCAATATCACTGTTCAGGCTGCTTACATTGGAATCATACAAAGACTTCTTAACATATTCCTTGTAGCCTGCAACGGTGTGCTCATAATCCTTGCCCAAGGTTTCTGCAGCATTTTTCTCAACCCATGCATCGGTAAGAACGGTATCCACGTCAACAGTGAAATCGTCAGCAACGGTCTCGCCCGCATCGGTCTTTGCCTTCTTCTCGATGGAAGTAACATTGGTCTTAATCTTCGCAGTTACATCATCATCCGATGGCTGGTAATCATCCAGCTTGATGCCGGTGTTCTTATAGTCGGCAAGGGTAACATAATCGGACGGCTTAACATCCTTCACATTACCGTCAGCGGTAAACTGTGCCTCGTAATCAATTGCATCCAGATAAGCCTGGAATTCTGCGGCCTGCTCTGCTGCCGCCTTTTCAGCTGCCTTCTTTGCGTTGGAATCCTTAACGCCCTTGTAAATCAAAGCGCCGATACCGATGCAAAGCAATGCAAGAACCAACGTCCAAACAACCGCAGTGATCACGCGTGCTCTTTTTGCATCCGCTACTCTCTTCTTTGCGGCCAAACGTTTTTCAATACTCATAATTTATTTCTCCTTAATTCCCCTCAAACGCACAAGCGCCTCCAAAAGGGTTTGTTACCGAGTAATTTTACCACCTGAACGACAAGAAATAAAGCATTTTCTTTCTTTTTTCACAAATGCATATTCTTCTGTGGTGATTTCGGGGCATTTTGCTCGATTCTACGCGCTTACTCCACCTCAAATTCCGGAATAAAGCTCTCCTCCGCCGTGTCGCCCTCCTGAATAAAGCCATTCTCCACGCCAAGCTCGATGGCATAATCCACCACCTCGTCGTACTCTTCTTCCGTCAATTTTCGGTTCAGATTCTGCCACGCGAGCGGCTCCTTTGGCGGCGTGTACTGGTTCATGATGCTATAATAGATCGAATTGCCGTAGGTTTCGTACAGATAGCGAAGCACCCGCTTCGAGTCCTCGATTTCGCCCGGAAGGCAAAGGTGACGGACAATGATCCCCTTCGTCATGTATCCCTCCTCGGAAAATGCAGCCTCTCCCACCTGGCGTACCATCTCAGCGATTGCCTCCTTCGCCACCTGAGGGTAGTTCTTCGCCTTAGAGTAGGTCGCTGCAAGGCTCTCATCCATGTATTTGAAATCAGGCAGGTAAATGTCTACGAGCCCATCTAATTGTCGTAATGTTTCTACCGTTTCATACCCACTCGTATTGTAGACGACAGGAATTGTAAGTCCCCGCGTTTTAGCTTCCCGCAATGCCCATGCGATTGTTGGTACATACTGGGTTGGCGTCACCAGATTAATGTTGGCTGCGTGTTCTTCTTGGAGTCGGAGAAAAATAGCCACCAGCTCCTCGTCGATGAGTTCCTTTCCGTTTCCACCGGAAATCTTCCGATTCTGACAGAAGACACAGTGTAGGGAGCACCCCGAGAAGAATACCGCACCGCTTCCGCGTTCACCACTGATACATGGCTCCTCCCACATGTGAAGAGCCGCCCGGGCGATTTTTAGTTTGTGGGATACGCCGCAGATGCCGATGCCGTCATCTTGCTTTTTCTCGCAAGAATCCGTGGTTCTGCCAATCACGCCGTTGTCCGGCTTTTCCTTGCAAGAATCCGTGGTTCTGCCAATCACGCCGTTGTCCGGCTTTTCCTCGCAAGAAGCTGTGGCATCACCATTTCGCTTTGCGCCACAGCTTCGCGGGCAGAGCGTGCAATTATTATATTGGGAAAACATCCTGCAGCCCTCCTTTCACTTTTGGGTCACTTGGTTGAGAAGCTTCGCACGTAAGTTTCTTCGCTTGGTTTCGACTTGGTTTAGAAGCTTCGATCGCAAGTTTCAGCTTTTCGACTTGGGGCTAGTCTGAATTATAAGGACTTCTCGAATAGAACGCAAGAAGTGTCGGCGGATTATCTACAACATTCCAATGGCAGGAAGACTTTCACTTGATTTTTCTGGTAAATCGGCGGATTTCTGTCCTTTTATACTTTCCGCTTACTCTCCGGTTTCCTGGTGTTCATTTTTTCAAAACTTTTCACCCCAAATTAAGCGGAATCAATCACAATCTGAATTCCCGCCTAGCTTGGGCGCCATACTCTACAAATATTTGTGGGTTCAAAGTTCAAAAAACGACTCTTCCATAGGCAAAAACAAGCAATTACTAAGTTTCCGCCTAAAAAACATCAATTTCAAACCAAACGATGCTCTCAAATGAACGTCCGCTGTAGGCGGATATCCCTCTTCCTCTCGAATCCGCCGAAAAACGGGTGTCCGAACTTCAAAAAATGGGATTCCTCGCCCGAAAACGCCCTTTCTCACGCCGTCCATGTCTTTCCATGTGCCCAAAAAGGCGATGGCACGAGCCATCGCCTCATCATATTCATCCACCATTAAAAACGCCGCAGACTGTTCGTCTGCGGCGCAATCTACTCAATATTTCCTCTTTCCACTCGTTTGCTACTCAGCACCAAAAACCTTCTCGCCCTGAAGCAGCTCGTCCATCACAGAAAGCTTACCATCAAACCAAAAGCCAAGAAATGCCTCGCTCTGAGCCTTCGCGAACTCATTCTTATCAATGACAGAACTGTAGTAAAAGCTACGGCCCTTACGATACGAAGTCACATAGCCTTTTTCAACCAGATGCAGGATAAACGTACAAATGGTAGAGCGCTTCCAGTCCTTCTCGTACTTCGCAAGCAACTCCTCCTGAATACTTACCAGCGTGGTAGGTTCTGCACTGTCAAGAATCACCTTATATACATACATTTCACAATCCGTAATATTCGCAAATAACATTTTTTATACCTCCACTACTACGTCGGTATAAAAATTATAATCTTAGTACAATTACTTTCGCAATATCAGTTTTGGTAAATTATGTTTATTTTTCGGTAAATTTCGGTCAAAAATATATTTTTTGTCTTATTTTTGTCATTATTTATTGACAGTATTTGTCATACGGAACACTATAACTGTTCCAACGCCTGTTTGAGGTCATTCAGGATGTCTTCCGGATCCTCCAAACCAACGGACAAACGAATCAAATCCGGATTGACGCCAGCCTCGCGGAGCTGCTCCTCGCTCATCTGACGATGGGTGTGGCTTGCCGGGTGAAGAAGACAGGTCTTTGCATCTGCAACGTGGGTTACGATGGTAACAAACTTCAGGCTATCCATAAACTTAATGGCTGCCTCACGGCCCCCCTTAAGACCAAAGGCCAATACGCCACAGCTTCCCTTCTTCAGGTACTTCTGCTGAAGCTCGTGGGATGCATCGTCCTCCAAATCGGAGTAGTTCACCCACTCAACCTCCGGGCGGGTCTTTAAGAATTCCGCTACGGCCTTCGCATTGCTGCAATGACGAGCCATACGGGCGCCAAGAGATTCAAGACCTGCGTTCAGGTAAAATGCATTCTGCGGAGCCTGAATGGAACCAAGGTCACGCATCAGCTGTGTGGTTGCCTTTGTGATGTAAGCTCCCTTTCCAAAACGCTCTGCATATACGATGCCATGATAGGATTCATCCGGAGCGCAAAGGCCCGGATACTTGTCCTTGTGTGCCATCCAGTCAAAGTTTCCGGAGTCGATAATCGCACCACCAACATGAATTCCGTGTCCGTCCATATACTTCGTGGTGGAATGGGTAACGATATCTGCGCCGTACTTAATCGGCTGGCAGTTAATCGGAGTTGCAAAAGTATTGTCCACGATAAATGGAACGCCATGCTTATGTGCAACACGCGCAAACTTCTCGAAATCAAGTACATTTACCGTAGGATTGGTAATCGTCTCGCCGAACAAAGCCTTGGTATTCGGTCTAAAGTAAGAATCCATCTCCTCCTCAGAAATATTCTGGTCGATGAAGGTTACTTCAATTCCCATCTTCTTCATGGTTGTACCAAACAGGTTGTAGGTTCCTCCGTAAATGGAAGAGGATGCGATAAAATGATCGCCTGCCTCGCAGATATTAAACAATGCAAAAAAGTTCGCAGCCTGTCCGGAGGAGGTTAACATGCCGGCAACACCGCCCTCCATCTCCGTAAGCTTCGCAGCCACGAAATCGTTAGTCGGGTTCTGCAGACGGGTGTAGAAATAACCGCTCTTCTCAAGGTCGAACAGCATACCCATTTCTTCACTGGATTCATAAACCCAAGTGGTGCTCTGGTAAATCGGAATCTGTCTAGGTTCTCCATTTCCCGGGTGATAGCCTGCGTGGAGGCATTTTGTTTCATTACTGTAATCCATATCTATTTCCTTCCTGCCTTTTCGGCCCAAACGTATCGTTTTCATTCGTCGAGGGATTGTGATTATTCGACCTCAACGTTCATAGTCTACCATCAATAAAGAGATTAAACAAACATTTTTTGAAAATGCTGCATTTTCCTATCGAAATTCGTATTCCAGCGTAAAGATGCCGTCTTCTACCTTCCCATGCGCGATTGCTCCGTTCACCATAGGCAACATCGGTGGAAGATGTCCGAAGTCCAGGTCCAAAATCACCGGCACATCCAGGTCCGCCAGTATCCCCATCACCGCCTCTTCACGACCGATGCCAAATGCTTCATCGTGATACTGAAGCGGACGCCCGATTAAAAAACCGGAAGCATGCTGAAACCAGCCGGCCTCCTTCAGGTTCCAAAGGGCCCTGCGGATGCTCATCACGTTCAAATCGCAGGACTCCAGATACCATAGAATCCCGTCCTCCTTATATCTCTCGGCAAACTCCTTCACCTTATCAAAGCGGGTGCCGCAAAGATTGGTGAGCACATCCAGGCAGCCGCCAAGGAGTCTTCCGTGCACCGTGTCATTTCCCTTCGAATCGAGGGCAACGACCGGGAGCGACTCCTCGGTCAAATTGTATGGTACAAGCGGATTACTCTCGTCCTTCAGACTTTCCAGTTCAAACGTTTCAAACCCATGTACCTTCGTGATTTTTCCGGTGAACATGTCCCACTGCTGCAGCAGGCTCGGATCGAGCGGGCGCATGCCAAAGCTCGGCGCACAATTTCCGTAAATGGACGCCGTGTCGCACAGTGTCGCCAGCAAAAACGTAGCATTTGTATTATCGGAATAGCCCATGTAAAGCTTCGGAGAGGTCTCTGCCATAGCCTTCCAGTCCACATTGCTGATGGTCTCGCACATCAGCTCCCCGCCGCCACAGGAAATGATGGCATCACAGTCAGAGCTGCAATATGCGGACTGAAGCTCCGCGCCGCATTTTGCGGGCGTATTCGAGATTCCGATGCCGCAGCTTTCATATACATTCGGGCCAAGCCAGGTACGATACCCCTGGCCCTCAAAGAATTCCAGTGCAGATGCAAACTGTGTTTTATACGGCTCGGTAGCCGGTCCGAAGGAAGGTGCGATGTAGCCAATCACATCGCCCGGCTTCGGAAATTTTGGATATTTCATAGATTTCCCATTCCTTTCTCGACAAGGAAAATGCGTCTACTCCTCGACACCGAGCAGCCAGTGTCGGGTGAGATATGTAATGCGGTTCTCAACGAATGCAACAACATCCTTACCGCAGCTGACACGCCACTTCACGTCCGCAGGAACGTCATAGCGAATCTCTTCGATATAGGCATAAATCTCATTGATGGTCACGCCCAAACGTCCGCTTCCAAGCAACTTATCCCACTCGCGGTACAGATTATTACGGAACCACTCGGCGTCCATAAATGCGATGAACCACACATTGGAACGATCCCAGCCGTCCTTCTCCACCTTTAGCCATGTGGTCGCAAAATACCCCGCATCCCATTCCTCCTGGTAGCCCCAGTTGAAATCCCACGGGGACATAATGGTCAGCTTCGGGTGGGTCGCATTTTCCGAAAAATCAACACAGTAGTACATACTTCCTGCGCCTACATCGTAATCCTGACAAAGCTCCTGAAGGATAATCATATCGTAAATGGACTGAAGGTCCACCACATCGCCAACCGCTTCCTCAGGTGTGACATCCGGGCGTTTCACCAGATTCCATTCAGCATCAAAGCCCCAGGATTCCCCTAGAACACAGCCACGAAATACGATTTCCCAAACATTTTTAAAATAGTTCTCAATAAACTCGCGCTGCGCCTCAGAGTAGGTATTCGATTTGATGGAATACGTGTGAGAAACCGGCTTTCGAACCTCACCCTTCCAATCGGCAATCTTGTACCGTCCAAAATCCATATGAAAACTCGGATCTTCCCCGGCATTATTATCAAGTTCAAGCAGATAACCGGTAAGAACAGAGGTGTCCCCCTTCTTCGGCTCATTGACGTCAATTCGTCCCTTTGCCACCTGATTCTGTTCGCACAGATAGTACAGTCCGATATCCTCACCGTCCATAATCAGATTGACGTAGATACCGTCTGAAGCGTAATACTCTCCGTTAAAAATCGCTCTTGCAATCCGGTGCGCCACGTAGTCCGGAACAAGATTCCAGGTCGGCTTTAGAAGCACCCAGCTGCGATATTCCATTCCGTCGTGAAGTCCTAAAACATTCTGCTTCTTCTCGAAACGAATACGATAAGGATACGGACTCTCTCCCGCCGTGGAGTTGCCTCGTACCTTCATCTCCGCGCGAACTCCGGAAAATGCGTACTCCTCCTCGCAGTTCGTGAGATCCAGCACGACAGTCTCATACTTTTTCTTGCTGATTCTTCTCTGGTCACGCGTCGTCACGTACAACACCGGCTGCGTCTTCTCCTCGGAAAATGCGGCGAGTGCCTCCGCTCTTTCCTCTTCCGTTTCCTCATACCTTGCTTCCGCTCTTGCATAGTCCGGCGCCTGCGTCGGTGTCGTCGTCGGATCAGCCACCGGCGTCAGTGTCGGTGTCGGCGAAACCGTTGGTGTCGGAGTTGCCGTCGGCGTATTCGTCGGTTCCGGCGTATTCGTCGGCAACGGTGTCGGTGTAAATGTCACCTTGGACGCGTCCTCGACTTCCTTCGGATTATTCCCGCACGCGGATAATACAACCAGTAGAACAAGGAAAAGAAGCAGCAGATGCCACCTCTTTCCAATCGACTTTTTCATAATAAGCCCTCTTCTATACTACGCAACAAACGATTACATCTCAATCCGATAGCTTCTAGTCGGGGTTTCGGACGTTTCTACCGAAACCAGTCTGCCTCCGAGTTTTGCAACCGCCTCATCGAATTCCTGCGCCAGACATTCCGTAATATTCTCCATCGTAGGCATCACGGTATCAAACGGAGTGAATTCATTCATCACCTTGTTTCGATACTTCGAAAGTACAACCTCGACCGCATTTTCATAAGTGGAAAACTGAATAAAGTTCTCCGTTTTTGCCGAAATCGCCAATGCAAATTCCCAGGTGTGCGGATGCACCTTGCCCACCTCACCGCGTACGGTAATATAATGGCTCGCATTGAGATAAAACTTCAAATGATATTCGCGGCTGCTCCTTGTAACGCCGGCACCGTCACCGGTTCCGTCCGTTTTACGAATTCGCTTCGCCTGCTCCTCAAGATGTGCCTCCAAACCTACCGTCTCCAATTGTCTGGAAAGCATATCGGAATGCTTACAAACGGCTTCGTAACGCTCCGCCAGGTTTCTCCGACGGATTGCGGAAACCGAAACACAAAGGAACATCATCGCCATCGCTGTTGCCACAATAATCCACAGCAAATACGTCTCCTCCGCATGGTTCGTCTGACTTAATACGGCCTGCTCATAATTTCCAAGCTGAACGTAAAAAAGTGCGAGCAGCGCAGCGCACAACGCCAGCAACAAAACCACAACCAACGAGGTCGGCATCGCTTTTTTCTTCTTCTGATTCATAGAGTCCTCATTTTCTGCACCATGTGCGTAGGTTAATCTTCACGAATTCCGCGTCCCATATATCCCATAAACTGAACAAACAGTTTTCCGATGCGAAATGCGGGAAGCAGCGTTAGTCCTGCCAAATGCCTGCGGTAATATCGACGTATGCTCGGCAACGCGCGCAGACGATGGGATGCAAGGCCCGCGCATAAAAAGGATTTGATGACGCTCAGCACATACACTCCGATTGCGGCCCAGACGGAAGCCGTAAGGCTTCTGCTTGTAAGCATTAAGCTCATCAGTGCGATAAACCACAACATATGCAGCAGGCTATAACAACGGTCAAAGCGGAATCGCCTGCCGTACATTTCTTTCAGATTTGAGCTCGGCTGCACAAAGCAAAATGCCTGGCGGCAGATTTCGACCTTCGTCTTTCGCTTTGGATACAGTCGAAGAATGCCTCCGACATTCTCCCCACGCTCGACTCTCTTCTGGAAGCGAAGTGATTCCGGCTCAGCGGTCTTTCGTACGCAACAGAAATCACCCGTCATGCCATAAGCCCTCTCTGTTTCGTAGATGCGTGTCAACTCCCCTAAGAAGCCCTGGGAATGCTCCAGGAATTCCAGATTCGCAATCAGTCTCTCGGGAAATGCCCGCATTTTCACAATTCTCGACGGAATCGTAAGAATCGTTCCCGTCACGCAGTTCAGCTTCGGATCCGCCTCCATGGCCGTTACTACAACGGACAGGGCGTGGGGCTCCAGGTGAGCCTCAGCGGAGAGATGAAAGATGTATCGTCCGTGGGAGCAGCGAAGTGCGGAGCGGAGTGCAACCCGGTGGCTTCCGGCCGCATTTACCATCTGAATGCGCATATGCGGAAATGCTCTCTGACAGTGCTCAAGGATGCGGAAATTATCGTCTCGTTTTCGATAGTCCACCAAAAAGACGACGATACGGTCCTGCGGGTATGTGGAGTTCGCGATGGAACGAAGGCATGGATACAGCTCTTCGGCGGAATCCTTTACCTCCACCACAATCGATATCTCCGGGTAATATACAAGTGGCATCGGTGTCACTCGTCGTAGCATGCCCGGAAGTTTTCGAAGCAGACGAACCAGACTTGGAACGATGATCATTAAAACAGGAATCCAGATGCGGATGTCCATGCTTTTAACGGCATACAGAAAATCTCTCATCGGTCGTCACCTCCAATTCTTTCATGGAGGCCCTTGGCCTTAAAGAGGATAAGATAGCATAATGAAAGCGTCATCATGCGATATACAAGGATTGTCACAAAATCAAGGACGGCAAGGCTTGTCGCCGCATTTTCCTTCACCATCAGATGATTCATCAAAAGCATTCTCGGAAGGGATAATACGAGCAATATTATGCTTCCAAACACCATGATTACGATGCGCTCCGCAAACGAATAAGTGCGGCAAAATGCGGTCACACTCAGAAACAGCAGAATCTCTAACACGGGTACCCGGTCTGTAATAAAATGGGTTGCCGGATAACAAAGTAACGCAAACAAACCTGCACTTCCAAGCAGGAAGAACAGGGCGTTATGATCCTTTCGCTAAAGAAGGAAAAG
>DCGJ01000128.1:0-13083 GCA_002315495.1 Lachnoclostridium sp. UBA1781
GGCAGTATGTGGCTCACGATGAACTATGGAATCTTCATCCGACTACGAAATCCATTAACAGTAGCAAGAGTAATTCTCTTCCTGCGTGGTCAATATACTTTGATTCACTAGGCGAAATAGAATATAAGGCATATGAGTTGAAAGCACAAAATGAATTATTATCAAGAGAGTTCGAAAGAATTGCGCCATATCATTTGAACAATTGGGAAATTAGAAACCAATTATATGCAGAAGGATTGGATAGAGCATCTTTCAAACAGAGACTTGAGCATGTAATAAGACCAGTTTATGAATCGGCGCAAACACAAGGATTCAAGGAGTGGACTTACAATGGGTGAAATAACATATAACAAGCTCGTAAGAGATAGAATTCCAGAAATAATAGAAGCAAGTGGCAAGAAGTGTAGCGTCGAAGTGCTTTCCGATGATGAATATTTGAAAATGGTTGACGCAAAACTGGATGAAGAATTAGCGGAATACCATAAGGATCAGAACATTGAAGAGCTGGCCGATTTATTGGAAGTTCTTTATGCTGCTACAAAGGCGCGAGGATATTCTCTGGAAGAACTAGAGTCAGTACGGGCAAAGAAAGCCGAGAAGAGAGGCGTGTTTGAGAAGAAGATTTTGTTAAAAGAAGTTATTGAGTAAGTAGTTCAGTTACTGCAATTGCAGCAACGTTATGGAAAGGGACTCTCATGATAGTTTATACCTAAATACCGCTAATTACCAATGTAAACCCTATTTACATTTTACGCGTTGTATGTTATAATACTCCCAGATTCGGGCAGATAAGCCTGAGTTTTCCAAACTAACAGACTTAAAGAGTGAGGGGAAAGATATGGAAGGTTTTGTGGTATTTCTAGCCGTTGTTTTTTTGTTGATAATCATTGGTTCCGCAATCTGGCGTGGCAATGTTACAAAACGAATTTACAAGGAAAAAGGCTATTCAGGGGGATTTCTTTCCGGTTTCCTTTTTGGTCAGGATGCCATTATCGATGCGATGAGCAAAAAGCCGAGAATGAATTCTACTGAAACCAAGGAAGAGGAGCCGACCTGGTACGAGGAAGCAACCGGCACAGGGGAAGTAGTTGATCCGTACGAAGCAGACCCGAAGCTTTTAGCCGAAGTGGAAGAGATGAACCGTGCAGACGAAGTTAGGGCGCAGGCGACGACCACGCTTACGCGCGAACAGCGTAAGGAACTTGAAAATGCGGAGCTGATTCGTTACTACAAGGGCCTTCTTGATTGCGGTGCAATCACCCAGGAGGAATTTGATAAGAAGAAAGCGAAACTATTGAATTTGTAATCGATGATGCTACGAATATTGCGCAAGGGGCTCAGGCAGATGCCGGGGCTCCTTTTTGTATGGCATTTCGTGCGAGCATAAAAAGTTGTATTTATCAGAGATTAAATGCAAAGTTTTCTTTCCAAAATGCGCATTTTGATGTATAATTGTTCTAATAACTTAGCAATATGAAATGGATGAGGAGGCGCGTATGAAACAGATTCGAAAACTGGCAGTAATTCTTGCCATTCTCCTTTTATTTACTGCATGTGAAAATGATGCCGGCCTTCGCGGGCGCGGTCCGATTAAGAGTTCCGGCTCCGAGAGTGGGGACCCGGTGGATACAGGCAAACCTGAGACGGACGTGATCATGACCGACAACGGTGGAGTGGACGTTCCGGTAACTGACTTGATTATGACTGATGATGGCGGGGTGTGGCCGACCGAGACGGATGATGTTGTGGGTACCGATGACAGCAATCAGACGGATACACCTGTGAATACGGAGGTTTCACCTTCCACGGATGATAGCACTGCTACTACTGATGCCGGTACTGTTACAACCGATGGAAGTGAGGTTGCTACCGAGGGCGCGTCTGTTGCAACTGATGATGCTTCGGTAACTGCTGAACCGCCTGTAGTTTCTTCGACACCGACAGCAGCCTTAATTCCAACTTCGAAAGTGACTGAGACGGTAACAAAAGCACCAACGAAGGCCCCGACAAGCACGCCAAAGCCAACGGCAACGAAGGCCCCGACAAGTACGCCGAAGCCAACAGCAACAAAGGCACCAACGGCAACCCCAACCCTCGCTGCGGCCGCATGGAACATCAAGGACCATATGGATGAGGCAACCGCTCTTGTTGACAAGAACTGGGGAACCTATCAGGAGGTTTTGAAACTGGTGAATGAGCTTCGTGCTGAGGTAGGAGCTGAACCGCTTGAACTAAACAGAACTTACTGCATTGCAGCGACACTTCGCTCGATGGAACAGTATTACATCACGGGAATGTCTCATTATAGACCAAACGGAGAAAGTTGTTTCTCCATCGCTGACGAGATGAGTCTTCCGGGCTTCTTTGGTGGTGAGAATGTAGCATGGGGATATGGTTCTGCATCTGCGGTTGTAAGTGGATGGAGAGGTTCGGAAGGACATTACCAAAATATGATTAACTCAAGCTACAAATATCTTGGTGTTGGATTGATTGGAACAAACTGGACCCAGATGTTTGGAATGGAATGGTAAATTGATTTCTATCAAGTGGGGGCTCCGCTCGGAGCCTCCACTTTTCACGTCCGAAAGGGCAATGAATATCCTAATTCACGATAAAAAGAATCCGTTTTCGGCGAGAATTGAGGTATTATTAATTTCCGCCGATGCTTGGAGTTCATTTTTTGGTTTTGGCGTTATCCAATGATGAAGCAGAAACAGAAAATCAGGCAGATTTCTTCCCGTTGCACGATTCCGCCTGCGATGCGAGAGGATGTAGTGAGATTTTTGAGGATCGGAGAAGTATCAGAGTCATCAAAAGTAGGCGGAGATTCCAATATGAAGCTTTTTCGCTTAATTTGGGCTGTGTAGATTTGAAAAAACGAACGTCCTAATGAGTAAATGAGAATATTTTTCGGCGGAAAAAGTTAGTAGTCTATATTCCGCCGAATTCGATGTCTTTTCAGGCTATCCCTCGGTGTTAGGGCGCTGACGAAAACAACCCTCAAAAATTCACCCTTCAAACCTTAATTTTTCGGTCTTGGACTTGACGGAATCGCAAAAATGTTTTATGTTTTTCGTGGCGTTTTTTGGATGTGTCAGCACTTCGGAAATGAGTGCTTTTTTAATGAGGATTTTCCGAGTATGAGGGAGGTTTATTATGGCGAAGACTTTTACGCCGTCGTATAAACGTGTACGCAGTTCTTTTCGAAATATAAGTTATGTGGCAATTCTGATTTGCTTACTTGGTGTTGCAGCAAGCATCTTCTTTATGAATAACAGAACGGGCTTTATCAGTCACTTGGGTGGCATCATCGGTATCCTTCTGGTAGTTATCGCCGGGCTTCTCGTGTCTACAAGCTGGCAGGGCTATGAGGACTACATAGAGCGGCACGAGAACTGGAAAAAGAATTACGCACACTTCCGCGTTACTTTTTGGAAAGAGCGTGCGATTACCCTTTCGGTTATTGCTATGTTCGCAGCATTCGTCGTTCCGTTTCTGTTTTTGAAAGACATCGCTTCGGCAATCTGTCTCGGAATCGTACTTGCAGCGATTGTGGCATATGTGAGCTACTTAATCTTTGTAAATGCCTACCGTAACGGCGTGAAGGATAAGAGCCTTTGGGTTCCGAAGGCCGAGCGAATGAAGCTCGGATACAGTGTTAAAAAGACGAAGAAGGTTATCAAAACCAGCGTTCTCGTAGCAGTTATTCTACTTGTAATCACCATCCTTTGGCAGGTGAAGCGTGAGGATGTTATTCAGGACGCGCTTACCTTTGATACTATGGAGGATTTTGAAAAGTGGGCAGGAGAGCAGGGTACGAGCCTTTCCTCCTACGCTTTATATAACGATAAGGAAGAGCTTTTGGCTTACTTTGGAAGAGCACTTCTTATTAACGGGACAACCCCGACGGGCGTTACATATGACCGTGTAAATGCGGACTATACCGACATTTCCTTCACTTTTAACGACGCCGGCAAGGATTTCCTGCTTCTCGGTGTTATGGTTGCCCTTTGGGTTGCGCTTTTGACTGTCACTGTGGTAAAGTATAGGGGGGCTATGCATTTACCGAAAAAAGCTGCTTAGCAGCTACTGTGTTTTCGCGTTCTGGGTGGAGAACAAGACCGGGTGATTCGACCTGGTCACGGAGGTGATTACGATAAAGCACGTATATATTGTGCTGTCGCAGACTGGAACTTTGCTGTCGAGAGTGTGCAAAAAAGTGAGCAAGGCGGACTACAATCACGCCTCGATTACAACGGACCCAACCTTAGAGACGATGTACTCGTTCGGACGTATCTGGCCGAGAAATCCCGTCATTGGAGGATTTGTGCAGGAAGGGAAGAGCCGGGGAACATTCTTGCGGTTTATCAATACATCCTGCTATGTGATGGAACTTGATGTGACCGACGAGCAGTATGCAATTTTGGAGGATCGATTGGCTCACATGATGGAGCACCGCCGGCATTACATCTATAACTATCCCGGACTGGCAGCGGCCGCATTTGACATAAAAATCAAAGTTTGGCATACCTATTACTGCTCGGAATTCGTGCATAAGATGTTGACCGAGATGGGAATTGAAGTCGGTCATCTGCCGAAGGTTCCGAAGCCGATTTACCTGAAGAATGTTACACATCGGCCGGTTTACACAGGACTTTTATCAGAATACAGATACACAGAATAAAGAGCTCGGAAATGGGGCTCTTTTTTTGTGGCGCAATGCGGGAAAAAAGATAGCATATGACATGGGGCACACCCGCATTTACCTTGTGTCCGATGCGCAATCCGTGTATAATGAAAACGGCGGGAGTGGCCGGCTATTCGTGACCATAAATAGGAGGCAGCATGAGACATTATGTAAGAATTAACGGGGAAACCAAGAGCCATGGGCTTTGGTTCGAGAAGTATTTTGCAGGGCAGAAGGTTACTTTTGAGATGCTTGCAGCGATGGATGTTTCCATATCGGTGCACTCGGATGATGTGGAGCGAATCGACAGAGAATACAGTGAGAAAAAGGGAATGTACTACTTTTCCTTTCGTATGCCGAACAAGGATGTAAACATTACGGTGTCGACCCGTTGTGATATGATGGCGCCGGAGCAGCCAATGCCGGAGATTTCGCCGGAGATGGACATGGCGAAGGCACAGCAAATGCTGCAGGAGCAGGTAGAAACTGCGAATAACCCAGACAATATGTAAAGAATTTGAACTACGAAAAAGTATGTGACGGAGGAAAGTGATATGAAGATTACAGGAGTGAACAAAGACCGGATTGCACCGGAGATGTTTGGCTTGTTTTTTGAGGATATTAACTTCGCCGCAGACGGCGGTTTGTACGCGGAGATGTTGGAGAACCGTTCGTTTGAAGCAAGGGACTGCTATGGTATTCCGGGCAAGTTTTATCACGTAGAGGATCCGGGCTACGGCTGGAGTCCAGTGGCAGTTGAGGGCGTGGAGCCGAGAATGCAGTATGTGGAGGGCACGCCGCTTTCGGAGGTCAATCCACACTATCTGCGTCTGACCGCAACAAAGGCCGGTCAGGGATTCGCTAATAAAGCCTATGACGGAATTACACTAAAGAAGGGCTTGGAATACAAGCTTTCCTTCTATGCAAGATGTGTGAAATATGAGGGGGACGGACTGACCGTTACGATTACGAAAGACGGAAAAACCTGCGGTACCTGCCATGTAACACTGAAGAAGGCCGCACCTTACGCGCCATACTGTGATGTCGTGCCGAATTTTGTTAGCGGCTGGACCGCTGTAGACAAGGTGGCAGAATATCGTCGGACCCTGGACCTTAAGAGCATGGCGAAGGAGTCCGAGTGGGTTCGCTATGAGGCTTCCTTTGTGGCTGAGGACGATGTGAGAAATGCAGCATTTTCCATGTTGCTCGATGACGCCGGCGTGGTGGAATTCGACCTGATTTCTATGATGCCGGGCGATGCGGTGGCTGGCATCTTCCGAAAGGACCTGTTCGATGCGCTTAACAGCCTTCAGCCGGGCTTCATTCGCTTCCCGGGCGGATGCATCGTGGAGGGTATCAGTCTGGAAAACCGTTATCGCTGGAAGCGGACGGTGGGCGAACTGAAGGACCGAAAGGTGATTCCGAATCTGTGGGCATTTAACGACGACAGAGATGCAACGGATATGGACGGACAGCGTCCGGATTCCCACTATATGCAGAGCTATGGCATTGGTTTCTATGAATATTTCCTGCTTTGTGAGATGCTTGGCGCGAAGCCGCTTCCGGTCGTTGGGATCGGTGTTGCGTGCCAGTTTAGAACCGATGAAATCATTCCGGCCGACGATCCTCGTATGGCAGAATATATTCAGGACACGCTGGATCTGGTGGAATTTGCCACCGGTGATGCGAGCACCAAGTGGGGTGCACTTCGTGCGGAGATGGGACACCCTGCGCCGTTTGCCATGGATATGCTGGCGATTGGCAATGAACAGTGGGAAACAAGTGAAATCGAGCTTTTCAAGCGACTCGATGCCTTCGAGAAGGCCATTCATGCGGTCTATCCGGACCTGAAGCTTCTAGGCACCGCCGGGCCGTCCATCGATGTTCCAATGGGGCATTTTGCATGGGATACCTATCGTGCGAAGCAGAAGGAAAATGCTTCCTACGCCTACGCGGTGGACGAGCACTACTATGTTCCGCCACAGTGGATGTACGACCGTATCAAGCTTTATGACGATTACCCACGCGAGGTTGGTGTATTTGCCGGCGAGTACGCGGCGCATCCGGCTAATCGTGGCAACAATATGGAAGGGGCTTTGGCTGAGGCCGCATTTTTAACCGGTATCGAGAAAAATGCGGGAGTAGTTAAGCTTGCGTCCTATGCGCCTCTCTTTAACCGCATCGGGCACAGCCAGTGGAAGCCGGACATGATCTGGTTTGATGATCGCGATGTGATTCTGACGCCGAATTACTATGTGCAGAAGATGTATGCGAACAATGTGGGTGATTACACGGTTGATTTGGAAGGTCAGGATGACGTGCTTCGCGAGGAGAAGATTTACGTTTCGCTGACTCGTAAGGAGGACGGCACCCTGATTTTGAAGGCTGCCAACTGTTCGGATAAGGACTACACGCTGCCGTTAACTACGGAAAATGGTGCATTCTCCGGAGAGGCGACACTTCAGGTGTTAACGGAGGATGGCGCGGAGCCGGACGGCTTACCGCAGCCGTCTAAGCTTGTGGTGAGTAAGGTGACGCTAAAGGGAGAAATCAAGCTTCCGGCCCAGAGCTTTACGGTAGTGAGATTGAAGTAGGGGAATCGAATAAACAGATGAAAATGCGGGGTTCCACAGGAGAGGAACCCCGCATTTTATAATGTAAATAAACTTATCGTCGAGAGGTAACGTCCTTTGCGGTAAGCCACAAAATCACGGTGCCGATGGCAGCTGAGACGGTGCCGAGAAGGAGCATTTTGTCGACGCCAAATGCATCAATAACACGTCCGCCCAGGAAGGTCGCAAGAACGCTTGCGACGGTGAAGGACATGCCTGCAAATGCCTGGCCCTTCGCCTTGTCGTTATCGCCGACGAGGTAGTTCACGTAGTATACGATACCGACGGAAATCAGGCCCCAGCCGAACATTTGCAATACCTGAACAAGATAAAAGCCGGTTACACTCGTTACCGCGAGGCTGAGATATGTCTTCGCGACAAAGAAAATGCCCGATATTTTGAGCAGGAGGTGCAGCTTCACGTGCTTCATGTAGAAAACGAAAAGCATCGTTGTAATCAGCTCGCAAATGGCCGCGATGGCAGCGGCGGTCCCCATGCTCTCGCTGTTGCCACCCTTCGGCGTTACAATCTGAAGCGCGAAGGTATTGATCAGGGAATGGCTGAAGTAAATCAGCACAAGACCGACAAGCATTGCAGCGAAGCGCTTGTAGTGAAGCAGGAAGGTGAGCGGATTGCCGGAGCTCGTCTTCGAAGGCTCTTCCGTCGTGGAAAGAGACTTGCTTTCAACCGCCTTCGTCTTCGGGCAGAAGCACAAAATCACCGACAATACAAACAAGGCGATGGCAAATGCGACCGGGATACTCTTTGCGCCCACCGATGCCGTGATCATTCCGAAAACGTAGGAGCCGGCGGCGTATCCGAGTGAGCCGATGGAACGGCTGATGCCGTAATTGATTTTTAACCCACTGTTTACAGCCTCCATACTCAGCTCGTTCAGAAACGGCTGCGCGAGCATCAGGCAAAGGATCGCTGCGCCGTAGAGGGCCGCATTTAGCCCAAAGGACTTGTTCGGGATGAGAATAATTGCAAGTCCGAGTACAACGATGAGCGCGCTCAGAAGCAGTAGGACACCTCGGGTGGACACCTTTGGGTTGTGGTCAATCAGGGAGCCGGTGAACGGCTGGAGACTGGCCGCGAGTAGCCCGCCGATGGCAAGAAGCGTTCCGACCTGCCCGTTCGTGAAACCCGCGTCGAGCAGGAATACACTGGAAAATGCGGACATGGTTACAAAACCGATGGAATAAACGGCGAAAATTAGGCCGTAATATATGGTATAATTCTTCTTCATTTGGATATCCTTTGCAGAAACTTTTCACTTACGCCACTATAGTACAACAAAGGCGATGATTCTTGAAGGAATTTCTTCAAAAATAGTAAAATATTATGATTTATGTACGTCTGCTTTTCTGCTATAATAAAACGAAGGATGGAGGGATTGGTATGGACGCATTTAACTTATATTTGTTAACGCGAGAGACGTCTGAGGTGGACTCGTTTTTGGAAGCATTGTCCCATCAGTCAGACCGTAAAAAATGCCGCCCGTACGAAGTGAGGTCCTTAGAAGCCCTGGTTTCGGAAGCGTGGAATGCCGGTGCGACGATGGAAATGTTTGACGATTTCGTATTTTCGTTCTCCATCCCGCACATTTCCAGTGAAATTGACCTTTTGAAGGTCGGGGATGACGCAATTCTGAATATTGAGCTGAAGAGCGATGAGGTGTCGGAGGAGGATATCGAGCTACAGCTTCGTAGGAATCGGTATTATCTTTCGTTCGTATCGAAGAATATTTACAGTTTTACGTTCCTCCTTGGCGCGGAGCGGAATCGACTGTACCGTTTGGATGGAGAGCTGCGGGAAGCGAGTCTGCCCGAGCTTTGTGACGTGATGAAGGTCGTGAAAAATGGGCGGAAGGAGCATTTGGAAGAGCTATTCCACCCGGCGGACTATCTGGTATCGCCGACCAATTCTCCGGAGAGATTTTTTGAGCATCAGTATTTTCTGACGGATCACCAGCAGCATATTAAGAGCCGCATCAGTTCTCTTTGTAAGGACCATTTGGGGGAGCGGATTGGCATTACGGGGCCTGCGGGGACGGGAAAGACTCTGCTTCTATACGATATGGCGCGGACGCTTTCGGAGAACTTTAGGGTTTGCGTGGTACATGGGGGCTATCTCACAGAGGGGCATATTGCCCTACAGAAGATGCTTGGGGAAGTTCCGATTTTTGGCGCGAGGGAGGTGCTTTCGGACGGAGTTTCGTTGTCTGAGATCACTTTCACTTCGGATAACTATCCCGTGCAACAGCGACTTGATTACGATATCCTTCTTGTGGATGAGAGCCATCATTTTACGGAGGAGCAAGGGGAGAAGCTTTTGGCTAGGCTTCCCGAGGCAGCAACCGTACTTTATTTCTATGATTCCAAGCAGCTTTTGAGCCTGGAGGCGGATGAAGCAAAGCTTCCAAAGGTCCTTGAGCATACCTTCACGCAGCCGGAATATCGCCTCACTTCGAAGATTCGTACGAATCAGGAGGTGGCCGCATTTATCCAGGAGATGCTTCTTTTACGGGAAAGCGGGGCAAAGCGTGAGTATCGAAATATCGATGTGTACTATGCAAACGGCGAGGACGAGCGTGACAAAATCGTAACTTACTGCAAGAGCCAGGGGTATGAGTTTATCGACTTGAATCCGTATTGTTGTAGCGGAGCCGAGGAGACTCGCGAGTGGAATCAGTCCCTTTCGGGGCAGGAATTTGACCGCGTTGCGGTGGTCATGGATGAGTGCTTTTTCTATCAGGGAGAGCGGCTCTGTTGTGGAGCAGGTGCCCCTGAAAATGCCCGCTATTACCAGTACCTCGTCCAGGCCGTCTCGCGCACAAGGCATAAGCTGTGCATTATTGTGCTTCGTAATCAGGAGTTGTTCCATGTGCTGCTTCAAATTAAGAATCAGAAGGTGGAAGGGTAACGGGATTTCGACTACAATAAGGGGTTGTGGCAGCGATGAGATTGGGATACAATGGGGGAATAAAGAAAACGATATGGAGGATGATAGTATGAAAAAGAAGAAAAGTGCGGGAAAAGCATTGCTTTGGATTCCGATTCAGCTGGTGCTTAGCATTGCCATCTTATGTGGAGGAATCTACCTGGATTATTGCGTTTGGACAACCACGACGGATACGGTCGGTCACGGCGTACCGATTTTTACTATTTTAGGCGGTGCTCTTGCCGGTTTGTTGTTCCTTATCGTTACCATTGTGGCCATCGTTACGGCGATTAAGCGTGCGGCGCAGGATCATGTGGCGGCATTTTGATTTAGACTGATGGATGGAACCAATATCTGGTTGGGGAGAGTATTAGGGATAAAGGAGATGGGATGATGGAGACGATGCATTACATTGTAGAAAGCATTGATGGGGATTATGCGAATCTTCGGCGCACGGATGTGCAGATGGATGAGCCGAAACTGGTGGCACGGGCGCTGCTTCCGGAGGAGATTCAAGAGGGGAGTAAGTTGGTTTACTCCTGCCTTCAGTACGAACTGGAGGAGTAAGAAAGACAGCCAATTGGGTTGTATCATAGATGGGTTAAGAAAGGTTTGGGTAGGATGTTATTATTTATTAGTGTCGCAGCGGTTTCGTTGCTTGGAATTTTGTTTTTAGGGTTGAATCTTTTTCGGATTCCGGCCTATTCGGTTTTGTATATTTTTGTGGCAATTGTGTTCGTTGGCGTTGCGGCGATTGCGTCGGTTCCTGCCTGGAAGCGGAAATGGCACATTAACGAAATCCTTCGTCACGGAAATCGGTTCGAGGCTGAGGTGCTGGAAGTGATTCACAAAGAGGGAGAGATGGACCGCCTGAAGGTCAAGGCGTATGTCTATGGTCAGGAGAAGGTGCTTACGGCTGAATGTGACAAGTTTTTCAGCACCGGTTATCAGGCAGGTAATATGGTGAAGGTTGCCGTGTTCGGGGAAGAAGCGGTGGTAGTTCCGGGAAGTTTGTTCAATATCTGATTTCGAGGTGGAAATGAAATAGGGGTATTTGATGATTGAGGGGCGTAAGAAATGGAAGTCTGTTTCCTACGCTTCTTTTGCAGGTTAGGACTCTGTCGGAGAGATATGCGACGGATTGAACATCCTGAAAAAGCAAAAAAATAAAAGCCCCCGCCCAACAGTTCATGCTGTCAAATGGAGACCTTTGGAGTGGACCGCCAGGGGCTCGAACCCTGGACACCCTGATTAAGAGTCAGGTGCTCTACCAACTGAGCTAGCGGTCCATTTGCTAATCGGTTTTCCCGAACGCAAGTGTGATTATATACGAACATATTCAAAATTGCAAGTCTTTTTTAAATTTTTTTTGAAAAGTTGAAAAAGCCCATAAAACAAGGGATTTGCGGAGATTTGTACCGCATTTTCATAATCTTTTTTAATTGAAGAATACGGATTCACATGGGGGTACGTACTTATGAAAATCAAAGTTTACACAAGAGAAGCAGAGGAGTTCTATCCGAATGGGCTGGCGTTTGCCGTTCACCTTGCTTTGGTGGACGAGGAGGAAAAGCCGCTTCACAACAATTACGGCATTTTGTTCCCAAAGGGGCAGGTGAACGAGGAGAATGTGATTGTTCCGAGTTTCACCCGTGATCTTAGGCTCTATGAGGTGACGGAGCAGATGCGGGAGAACGGGCCGAGATATGTGATTTCCGGGCGGGACGTGACCGGAGACGGAAACCTTATTCAGGAAAATGCGGGGCGATTCTGGACGTGGACAACCAACGACTTCCTAACATTCCGGGAATATGGATTGATTGATGGACAGGAACTGGCGCAGCTATGCGGAATTTCGAACACAGAGAACGCTCCGAAGGATAGCGTGGAGATTTCCGAAGAAATGGCAGCGAGTATTCGTGAATATTGGAATCCGCTGACCTTTGACTGCGCAGAGGAAAGTCCAACAGAGCCACATACACTTACGGTCACCTACTCGGACGGCTCCACCCACAAAAAGAACCTCGCGACGTATCCGAAGGCGCATTTTCCGTTCGCAAAGGGGTTCGGCGACCCCGTGTTCCTGTTATGGGAGGATTCGTATTACTTCATAGCGACCAACGACAATGTGGGCGATATCGGACTGTATGTCCGAAAGGCGGATACGCTGGACGATTTGTTCGCAGAGGGCGCGCAAATGCACCTCATCCTCGACAAGGATGAAGCCCGTGGCCTCATTCAGACGTTTTGGGCACCCGAGTTTCATGTGATTGGCGGGGAACTCTGCATTTTGTTCGCTGTAAGCAATGAAAATTGGGGACCGCAGTGTCACCTGATGAAGCTAAAAGAAGGCGGAGACATTCTAAATCCGGCGGATTGGACGGATCCGGTGAAGATTCGCCGCGCCGGCGGAAAGCCGCTTGGGGAGCATGGGATTACGCTAGACATGACGTATGTGAAGTCGGGAGAGCGTCATTATTATGCCTGGTCGTATCGCGAGAACATTGGCACGCCGCTCGATTCCGGCTCGATGATTATGCTTGCGGAGTTCGATCCCGTCAATCCAACGGAGCTGCTTTCTGAGCCGATTTGCCTCAGCAGACCGCTTTACGGCTTCGAGAATACGAAAGGTACGATTAATAATGAAGGCCCTTACGCGTGGTACTACGATGGGACGATTTATCTGGCGTATTCCGGCGGGGATGCCAGAGGGTATCTCTACACGGTGGGGATGCTTACGGCCCGGGACGGGGAGGATTTGACGGATGTAAATGCGTGGACTAAGGCGAAGACCCCGGCACTTTCCTTTGCGAGTGTGCCAGGGGAACTGGGACCGGGTCA
>DCGJ01000128.1:13130-14620 GCA_002315495.1 Lachnoclostridium sp. UBA1781
GTCACAATTCCTTCTTCCAAGATAAAGAGGGGGACTGGTGGATTGCGTTTCATGCGGTGCCGGAGTTTTCGGAGAGGATTATTTCCGACGGTATCAGAAGAATTCATATTGACCGGACCGGCCGGCCTCGGTTTGATTTGGCGTGGGAGGAAGACCTGCCGGAGAAGTATCGATTCTGAAAGAGAAAGGGGCTGTGAAATCAGAGCCCCTGTTTTTGCCTTATTATACCCGCTTTGGTGGAGTGGCCACCAGGCGGTTGATTGGATTGCCCATGGCGGAGAAACGCTCCTCGTACTCTGTCATTATGTTGCCCTCATTCCATTCGCTGTGGTGAAGGTCGAAGGTTACGCAGGACAGCTCCCAACCGGCTGTCTTTACTTCCTCTAAAGAGAATTCAAAGAGATCTTTGTTGTCGGTTTTGAAGGCAACGTAGCCATTTTCATTGTCCAGAAACTCAAAATAACGCTCCAAAAAACGCGTGGAGGTGAGTCGGCGCTTCGCATGGCGGTCCTTTGGCCACGGATCGGAGAAATTCAGATAGATTCTCGCAATCTCATCCTGCCCGAAGATGTCGCAGATGTCCTCTGCGTCGAAACGCAGGAAACGAAGGTTTGGAAGGTCCAGTTCCTCCTGCTTTTCCAACGCACGAATGAGTACACTGGAATATTTCTCGATACCGATGTAATTAATGTTCGGATTCTGCGCCGCGAGAGCCATAATAAACTGGCCCTTTCCCATGCCGATTTCGATGTGAATCGGATTGGAGTTGCCCCAAAATTCGGCCCAACGCCCTTTGTATTCCTCCGGTTCCTGAATGACGTACGGGTTGACGAGCATTTCCTCCTTCGCACCCGGGATATTTCTAAGTCGCATCTTGCGCCTCCTTGATGTTAGTTTCTAAGTTGCCCCTCGTGGGCTGGAAAATCTTTAATACAGCTTTCCTTCATAGTACTCCAAAAGCAACTCTACCACCTCGGAGTAGCTGACGATGCCCGAACTTACGCCGTTCACCTTCAGACTTGTGTCGGTAATGGTATCGGATACCTTGTCCACAACTTCGGTGGAGATGACCGCATTTTGCTCGATCTCCTCCATCTTGCCCGGCGGCAGGAAGGAAATGTCGAGATTCGCAACCTTCTCGCCCCAGAACACATAGTCCTCACGGTTGTAAAGCTCCTCGCCGAAGGTCTCGTAACAGTCATTTTCCAGATAGCCAATGACACCAAGAATGGCACTATATTGAAGCATCGCATCATCGCTTTCGATGCCGGCAACAAATGCCAGGAAGTTTGCCTCATTTTCATAAATATAACCATGCGTGTGCGCCAGCTCGTGGCAATAGCACTCGGCGTAGCGCGCGATGTACATGTTGCCGTTCACGTTGGCCTCGAGTGAGAATGGAAAATAATACCCGGCAATGTACATCTGGCTCACCAAATCGGAGTGGCGCAGCGTCTTCACGTTCGGATACCAGCCAGAAAGGAGCGGGA
>DCGJ01000128.1:14673-52000 GCA_002315495.1 Lachnoclostridium sp. UBA1781
ACTCCGTCTCGCAGGCCTCCTGCAGGTCGCCGTCGTAGGTGAGAAACCCGTCCTCGTCACGAGGCAGCGTCTCAGACAGCGCATTTGCCTTAGCAATCAGGTAGTTACGGACCGCCATCAGGTCCTCGCCGGTGTACTTCTCCTTCGCCTCCACCTCCGGATTCGGATCAAGTGCGGCGCGATGGTACATGCTCACGCAGTTTAGCGTCATAATCATCATCACATTCAGCAAAATGGCGATGAACACACGATAATAGAAGCGTGACAGGTAAAACGCATTCGATTTCTTCTTGCGCTTTCGGTTTCGGAACATCGGAATCCATGCAAATGCGGCAATGACGCACAGCACCAGCCCAATCTCAATCAATACCTCGCCCACGGAGAATGGAAACAGCGACGTGATTCGCCCGTAGGTATTCAGAAAGACCGGATGACAGTAGCGAACATAAAAATCGCAGAAGCCTGAGGACATCCAGCAGACGATGTTTAACACACAAATGATTAACAGGTATAGCAGAGCAAATGCCTGGAATTCGTTAAAGCGTCCCAGGTACAGCTTCTTTCCCTTCTTTTTGGAAGCGGTCGGGGTTCTTCTTTCGGAATCGTCCGGCTCGCGATTCGGTTGGCGGCGCGGTCTGCCGCCCGTGGATTTCTTTTGCGCCATATTGGCCTCCCTTTTTGGGCGGATTGCAATCACCGCCATCTATCTTCTCCATACTATCACAAGTTTTGGAAAATGCCCACCTATTTTTCGGGCATGAGACAGAAAAAGGGCATACTACGTTGGTGCAATCCCACCTACTTGCCCGAAATGGCATTTCGTGATATGATAGCATAAATATGTGCTCACGAGGCAGATGCCGTGAAGAAACGAGGGGGCAATGGGCAAATTATTCGTCATGATGGGAAAAAGCGCAACCGGAAAGGATCACGTGTTTCAGGCCGTAATCGAGCGGATTCAGGTGCCGCTTAAGACTGTGATTCCATATACAACCAGACCGATGCGTGCGAATGAAACGGAGGGCCTAGAATACCATTTTGTCAGCGTGGAAGAGAAAGAAGCGATGGCTTCGGCGGGGAAAATCATTGAGTGCCGCAGCTACAACACGGTGCAGGGCGTATGGTATTATTTCACCGCTGACGATGGGCAGATTGATCTGCAAAAGGATTCCTGCATTGTGATTGGAACGCCGGAAGCCTATGAGCAGATTCGCAACTACTTTGGAAAAGAGCTGGTGGTACCGCTTTACATCGAGGTGGACGACGAGAATCGCCTGCTTCGTGCCATGAAGCGCGAGAAAAAGCAGGAGAATCCTAATTATAAGGAAATGTGCCGTCGCTTTTTGGCGGACAGCGAGGATTTTTCCGACGAAGTTTTGGAACGTCTGGAGATTACCAAGCGTTTCTTGAATATTGATTTGGACACTTGTATAGATGAAGTGATTTCGGAGATTGAGAAGGAAGCATGAACGGGTTTGAGCAGGTAGTAGGGCATAAAAAAGTGATTGCGCATTTGCAAAATGCGATTCGAAACCATACGGTGAGCCATGCCTACCTGTTTGACGGCGAGGACGGCGCCGGAAAGAATCTCGTGGCGAAGGTGCTTGCGGCAACGCTTCAGTGCGAGGCCGGCGGGACGGAGCCGTGTGGACAGTGTCGGTCGTGTCTGCAGATGGATACCGGCAATCACCCGGATGTATTCTGGGTAACGCATGAGAAGTCGATTCTCAGCGTCGATGATATTCGTACGCAGCTGTGCGACCCGATGAGCATTTTGCCGTACTCGGGGCCGAAGAAGATTTTCATCGTGGATGAAGCCGAGAAGATGAATGATCAGGCGCAAAATGCCCTCCTGAAGACTTTGGAGGAGCCGCCGGAATATGGCTTGATTATCCTTCTTACGAACAATTCCGAGACGTTTTTACAGACAATTCTGTCCCGCGTTGTGCGACTTCCGTTTTTGCCGGCGCCGCACGAGGACGTGGTGCATTTTCTCATGGAGAAGAAAAAACTTCCGGACTACCGGGCCGGGCTTGTGGCCATGCTTGCCGGCGACAATCCGGGGCGTGCGCTGGCGCTTTCCGAGTCGGAGGAATTTCAGGCGCAGAAGGACGAAGTGGTGTCTCTGATGAAGGGACTTCGCAATATGGGAGCGGAGAAACGCATTGCGACGACTAAGACTTTGGTGGAGCGAAAGGCGGATTTGCCGGATTATTTGGATTTAATGCTTGTGTGGGTCCGCGATTTGCTATATTATAAGGCGGAGCCGAAGAAAGCGCGGCTTATGTTTGCGGCCGAAAAAGACGCCATCGCGGAGGAGAGTGAGTACTATACCTTCGAGACTCTGTCCCGCTTTGTGGCGGAGATTGAGGAGCTTCGGGCGAAGATGAAGGCAAATGTGAACCCCGAGGCGAGTGTCTGGACGATGCTTTGTCACATGGCGGAGCAGACGGAGACGCGATATGAGTAGAGGGTGCCTGCGGAAGGCCGAGGGGCATTTTGCTTAGATAAATGCGGCGTGAGCCGTTCAGAATACATCATTTGGAGGAACTATGACAACAATTATCGGCGTACGTTTTCGTACGGCAGGACGTGTATATTATTTTGATCCGTTGGATTATGACTTTTATCAGGGTGATCACGTTATCGTGGAGACCGCGCGTGGCATCGAGTATGGCTATGTTGTGCTCGGACGCCGCGAGGTGGAGGATGACAAGGTGGTAAGCCCGTTAAAGCCTGTGCTTCGCCCGGCAACTCCGGAGGATGACATGCAGGCGCTGAAGAACAAGGAAAAAGAGCGCAAGGCGATGGAGCTCTGCGCGGAGAAGGTGGCAAAGCACAATCTGGATATGAAGCTCATTGACTGCGAGTACACCTTTGATAACAGCAAGGTTTTGTTCTACTTTACCGCAGACGGACGTGTGGATTTCCGTGATTTGGTAAAGGACCTGGCAGCGGTATTTCGCACCAGAATTGAGCTTCGCCAGATCGGTGTGCGTGATGAGACGAAGATTCTCGGCGGCATCGGTATCTGCGGACGCGAGCTTTGCTGTCATACATTTCTGGCGGACTTTGCGCCGGTTAGCGTAAAGATGGCCAAGGAGCAGAATTTGTCGCTGAATCCGACGAAAATCAGCGGAAACTGCGGACGTCTCATGTGTTGTCTGAAGAATGAAGAGGATGCTTACGAGTATCTCAATTCCAAGCTTCCGGACATGGGCGAGACGGTTAGCACCAAGGACGGAATGACCGGCGTGGTGACCGATTTGAACGTGCTGAAGCAGAAGGTAAAAGTACTGGTTTCTGTCGACGGTAAGGATGGCGAGGAGAAGGAAGTGCGCGAGTACGCAGCCGAGGACATCACCTTCAAGCCGAAGAAGAAGCATAAGAAAACCGAGATGGACCAGAGTCTTCGTGAGCTGGAGCGTCTTGAGAAAAAGGAAGGAAGCCATTTGGATGACTAAGAATCTTTCGGAAAATTTTCTGCGGGATGGCGAGCGTCTGGACGACTTGGAACGGAATCATTTGCACATTATCCAGGACCCGAAGCGGTTTTGCTTTGGGATGGATGCCGTGCTTTTAAGCGGTATGGTAAAGGTGCCGGCCGGCGGTCGACTCATCGATCTCGGAACGGGCACGGGAATCCTGCCGCTTTTGTTATCTGCGAAGACAGAGGCATCGGAGCTGATTGGCCTGGAGATTCAACCGGAAAGTGCCGACATGGCGCGTCGAAGCGTTGCCTACAATGTGGCGAGTGGGGCGCTGGCGGAGGGGCGCATTTCCATTGTGGAAGGCGACCTGAAGGAGGCGACGAAGCGGTTCGGAAAGGGGCATTTTGCTGCGGTTACCTGCAACCCACCGTATATGGAAGGGGGCACGGCGCTTCGAAATCCAAATGACGCCAAGGCGATTGCGCGACATGAGGTGTTTTGCACGTTTGACGATGTGGCGCGGGAGGCGAGCGGATTGCTTGCGGTCGGGGGGCATTTTTATCTCGTGCATCGGCCGTATCGTTTGGTCGAGCTGATGGAGACTCTGACCCGCTACAAGCTGGAGCCGAAGGCGATGCAGCTCGTTCACCCGTCGGTGGACAAGGAGCCGAACATGGTGCTTCTCGACTGCGTCAAATGCGGCGGTCGCCAGCTGACGGTTCTCGAGCCGCTCGTGATTTTCGGCGCGGACGGGCAGTACACGGATGTGATTCGCGAGAAGTATGGGTTTTGAGTTGATAAAGCGTTTTTTACAGAAAGGAACGAATATGGCAGGAATGCTTTATGTGTGCGCGACACCGATTGGGAACCTCGAGGATATGACCTATCGGGTGGTGCGCGTGCTGTCGGAGGTGGACGTGATTGCGGCCGAGGATACGAGAAACAGCATCAAGCTGTTGAATCATTTTGATATCCACACGCCGATGACGAGCTACCATGAATATAACAAATTCGACAAGGGGCGCGAGCTGGTGGCGCGCATGATGGCGGGCGAAAATGTTGCCATTATTACCGATGCCGGAATGCCGGGAATCAGCGATCCGGGCGAGGAACTGATTGCGATGTGCTACGAGGCGGGGATTGAGGTCACCGTCTGCCCGGGTGCGTGCGCATTTGTCACGGCACTGGTGCTGTCGGGGCAGAAAACGAGACGACTGTGCTTTGAAGCATTTCTTCCAATGGACGATAAGAAGGCGCGTCGTGAGGCGATCGAAGCACTAAAGGACGAGACGAGAACGATTCTTCTGTATGAGGCGCCGCATCGACTGGTGCGAACCTTGGGCGAATTGGCGGCGGCACTTGGCGAGGAGCGGGGAATCTCTGTTGTGCGTGAGCTCACGAAGAAGCATGAGACGGTGTTCAAGGCGACCATCGGCGAGGCTATTCAGTTTTATACGGACAACGAGCCGAAGGGGGAGTGCGTGCTGGTCATTGCCGGAAAGACGAAGGAGGAGATGCAGCAGGAGCGCGCCGCATCCTTTGCCGAGATGACGATGGCAGAGCACGTGGAGATGTACGAAGCGCAGGGCATGGACCGCAAGGCGGCGATGAAGGCCGTGGCAGCGGACCGAAACATCGGAAAGCGCGATGTGTACAAGGCGCTTTTGGAGGAAGAGTAGGGGGAGATTAACACGCAAGAAACAATGGTGTGGATGGAGAACGATTGAAGAATACTCTGAAAATCACAGAGGCAGAAATGAAGAATATTGAGGGCTGAAGACCTGCGAACGCACAGGACTTCAGCCTTTTTGTTTTATGAAGAATTGCTGTGTCCGGGAGGTGTTTGTAAGGAGATTCTGTTTCGGTAAGCCGGGGATGTAGGGGCCGAATTCCACTTTTGCAAGATGGGCATGTAGGGGTCGAATTCCACTTTTGCAAGATGGGCATGTAGGGGGCGCTTTGGCAAACTGAACAAAAGGGAAGAGCTCCGTTTGACGGAATGGATATTGGAAATCGTTCAAGAAACCGGATGGAGCGCGGATTCGTCAATTGACGTTGAGCATCTTTGGGAAGTTTTGCGGACGATTTTGGAAGGGCGGGTGGCGTATAATAGGAGAAGATTTGGTGAAGGAGTGGCTGAGGGGGTTGAGGCGGTTGAAGATTGTGATTGGCGGATGCCTGTTGGGCTTTTTCGGCGGGAGAAGCTAGAAAAGGCTTTCTCGCCTAGGGATGGAGTTCGTTTTTGCCGGGTTGTGTTCGTTTAAAAGAAAGAAATCAGGGTAAAATCGGCGGAATCTAGTGGGCAAAAGATTCTCGCCGAGTTATGGTTCTCGTTTTTCGGTAAACGGGGGCCTGGGAGCTATCCTTCTTGTGGTCAAACCAGGCGGAATCAATGATTGGTTTCAATTACGCCGAAAAGAGATGTCCTGAAACTCAAAAAATGAATTCCACAGAGCATCAAACAACGCCTAAACTAGGCGGAATATTCGAACGACGAGTAATCCGCTGAAAATCAGCCGGTTTATTCCTTCGAAATGAACGCCCCGAAGGCTGAGAAGCCCAAAATGGGAATTCAGTCGATGAAATCGGGCCCTTCAGCAGGGGGGGATTACCGGGAAAGCAGGTGAGCCGCAAAGAGACAAGAAATGAATTGCCGAGAAAGCAGGTGAGCCGCAAAACAGAAGGAATAACAGGCCCAATAAATCGAGCCAGCCATTACCGGCATAATCGCAACAACATTATTATTTCAAAGAGGGAGAACAGAATTATGAGAAGAACGAAAAAAGAGATGCCTAGTTACGGACTAAGAAAAGCTCAAAGAGAAGAAACACAGCTTGCTCCGATTTCGGACATCGAGGAGAGACTGGCCGAGCGAAGAAACCGCTTGTGTAACATTGTGAAACTAAAAGAATGCCAATTACAGGAAGCTCCGAAGGGAAAACTACATTACTATCGAACCGGAAAGAATAGGGACAAGGTTTCCTTCTATCATCGGACCAGCCCCAAGGAACGCGCGGGGAAATATCTCGGAAAGCAACAATTCGCTTTGGCGAAACAACTCTCACAGAAGATGTATGATGAAAGAGTGCTGGCAGCAGCAAAGAGGGAGATTCGTTGCATCGACGCATTTTTGGATGAATTTCAAAGTGAGAGAATAGAGCAATTGTACGACGATTTGCCGAGGGCCATGCGTGAAATCGTCACGCCGGTTACTTACGACGATGCCGAATTTGCACGACGATGGGAGTCGGAAATATACACCGGCAAGGACTTCTATGACGATATGCCGGAGTTTTACACAGACAAAGGGGAACGTGTGCGGTCGAAGTCTGAAGTGCTGATTGCAAATGCCCTGCATCGTCATGGAATTCCGTATCGGTATGAATATCCGCTGAATCTGGATGATGGGCAGAGAGTCTACCCGGATTTTCAGATCTTTGACGTGGCTCGTCGAAAAGTGATGTATTGGGAGCACTGCGGGATGATGGGAGCGGAAGAGTATGCGCAAATGGCGATCACGAAGATTCGTCGTTACACCCGAAACGGCTACGTGCCGGGTGAAAATCTGATTTTATCCTTTGAAACGGCTCAGGCTCCGCTCAGTACGGAAGAAATCGATCGAACAATTGAGGTTTGTTTTGGACCGAAAAAACTGCTGCGCGGGGCTGAGTGCGCGTGTTGAGTATGCACACAAAAAGACGCCCTCGGGCGTCTTTTTGTTACACACTTTTCTCAATCACCAGGAATTCACACACGCAGGGAATTATTCCTCAATCAGGCCGGCCAAAATAGCCATCTCTTTGATGGACTCTTTGGAAACCGCACGGCCCTTATAATCAATCAGGTCATTCTTGCTGCCGGTAAAGATATCAGCAGGTTCATACTTCTTCAGGATGATTTTGTCATCCTCTACAAAAATTTCAATCTGATCGCGGTCAGCGCAATCAAGTGTTCTACGGAGTTCGATTGGAAGAGTGATTCTTCCCAGGTCATCCAATCTTCGAACAATACCGGTATTTTTCATGTTAGCCTCCTTCAGCATTCTCTTTTTCAAAAGGACTTTTCGTCTATAAATAGGGTAACATAGGCCTTGGGAGATGTCAAATTTCGGAAGCAACAGTAAAACGGTTGGATTTCAATAATGACATAATAATTTCCATTTTATTGTCAAAAAGAAAGGAGAAATATGATTATGATATTTGGGAATTCGATCCGGTTTTTTGAAGGGGATTGTTGAAGAAAGAATTGTGTAGGTGATGAGAAGCGTTGGCGTGATGCCGATGGGGGGAGGACGGTTTGTGGTCGAAGCGGGAGCTGAGTTGCCGGTTTCGTGATGGGGCTGGTCAGACTGGTGGCTGAGTTAACCCGTTGGCTGGATGGAGAGAAGACCAGCTTTCGGCGGAAATTGGGGAGGCTGCAATTTCCGCCTAGTCTGGGAGTTCGTTTGTGTGTCTTGGCGCTCGGATTTCTATTTTAAAACAGGGCAAAATAGGCGGGAATAGAGAATTGTTTGGGTTCCGCCTAGGCGGGACGTTCATTCGAGAAGATTTCAGTAAGAGAAGCTTATAGTTGACAGAGCAATTCCAGGCGGAATGACTAGAATTCATTGTTTCCGCCGAAAACAGGGATGAAAAACTTCAAAAAATGGATTCCACAAGTCGAAGGACAGCGCCAAAACTAGGCGGAACAATTAGAAGTCAGCTAATCCGCCGAAAACGAGGTGTAACAACATGAAAAAAAGAGCGCCAGCCCTAGCAGCCATGAGGAAAAGTCGGCGGAAAAGCAAGTAGAAGCCAATTCCGCCTAACGCTGGCGTCCGCCAACCAATCGAGCACCGCTTAGCGGCCGTCGCCCCACGCCCTCCACAGCCGGCAGTCCCCCCGCTGCGCCTACCGCCGGCGCCCAGCAAATACCATTTGACATCCGTCCGCCCTAAGTGTTACTATAAAAAATGCGTCAGTATGCACAAAATCTAACTGCACGACAAAGGACAAGGAGGACACCATGAAGAACAAAGTTAGCAGATTAGCCATGCCATTAACCAAGATGGGCCTGTTTGCTTCGATGCTATTCGTATTCTTTGCGACAATGGCTTACAAGTATTATGATATGGTGTCCATCAGTCAGACCGCAGTCGTTGCAGTCATTACCTATATAGCAATCAACCTGATGCTGTTCCCAATCTACGGCGGTTATTCCTTTGGAACCCGTGATAAGCAGGTAACCGAGAGCTGTATCCTGGTCGTCACCTACATCGCCGACATTGTGACTGCATTGCAGGTTGCCGTTGTCAATGCGAGCAACAACATGATGGCTTCCGTGCTGACCCTCAAGGGCATTGGTTTGCTGCTTGGTGCGATGGCGATTCAGGGAATCCTGATTCTGCTCTTCACAAACCTCGGCACCAGCCTTTATATCAGAGGCCGCGCGAACATGAAGATTCTCTTCATCTCCGATTTGCAGGAGGACAGCGAACGACTGAAGGACGCCCTTTGCCGTTCCCTTCACAGAGAGTCTGTCGACCTCGTCATCGACTACCGCGCCGAGAATCTCAAGGAGATTATGAGGGAGTACGAAACCGTATTTGTTAGCGATGTGCCGTACGCAAAACGTCAGGAATTGATTGAAAATGCGTACCGTTACAATCTGAATATCTTCTTCACCCCGGAAATCTGCGACATCATCGGCATCTCTGCCGAGCACCGTATGTACGACGACCGCCTGGTGTTAAAGAGCCCGAAGGCCGAGTTGTCCTTCTTCCAGCGCATCATTAAGCGCAGCTGGGACATTGTGGTGAGCCTGCTTGCCATCATTGTATTCAGTCCGGCATTTATCATCTGTCCGATTATCATTAAGTTAGACGACGGTGGGGACGTGTTCTTCCGCCAGGAGCGTGCGACAAAGCATGGCCGCCCGTTCAAGATTCTCAAGTTCCGCACCATGAAGCCGAGCGATGAAACCAGGCCGGCTGCGGAAAATGATGACCGCATCACGAAAGCCGGTCACTTCCTCAGAAGAACGCGTCTCGACGAGATTCCGCAGTTCTTCAATGTATTAAAGGGCGACATGTCCGTCGTTGGCCCGAGACCGGAGCAGATTAAGTATCTGCATGGATTTGACCAGAATTACGAAGAATACGAGTATCGTTTGCGTGTAAAGGCCGGCATCACCGGACATGCGCAGATTGAAGGCCGCTACAACACGACCAACAAGGAAAAACTGATCCTCGATTTGATTTACATTCAGAACTACAGCCTCTGGCTGGATCTGAAAATCGTCCTTCAGACCATTATCGTTATCTTTAAGGACGACAGTACGCAGGGATTTGACGGCAACAAGAAGAATTAATTCCTGTGATGAAAGAAGAGTATGCTATGAGTGAGAAGATTCTCAGTATCATCATCCCGGCTTACAATGTGGAGCATTATCTGATGACCTGTATGGGCTCGATGCTGCTTCCGGAATTTGTGGATGATATTGAAATTATTATTGTAAATGATGGCAGCACCGACGGCACCGAGAACCTGGCGCAGGCGTATGTCAGCGAGTATCCGAACAGCGTTCGACTGATTTCGAAGTCGAACGGCGGTCACGGCTCTGCGCTAAATGCGGGCATTGCCGCAGCAACCGGCAAGTATGTTCGCTGCGTGGACGGGGACGACTGGGTGGATGCGCCCGCATTTGCAACGCTGTTACAGAAGCTTCAGGACACCGACGCCGACGTGGTCGCAACCCGCTTCTACTGGGTAGACAACGAGACCGGAATCGAGGACGAGGAGCAGGGCTACAACATCTTTGACCATGTGGAGTGCGGCAAGGAATACCGTTTCGAGGAGATTGCGAAGTATCCATATATAAAGATGCATCAGATGAATTATAAGACGAAGCTGCTTCAGGACAGCGGCGTGCGCATGGATGAACACTGCTTCTATGTGGACGTGGAGTATGTGCTGCTTCCGATGGTGAATGTGAAGACCGTACTGTTTCTGGATCTGAACGTGTATCGTTATCGCATGGGCACGAGCGGTCAGAGCGTGGCAATCGCCAATATGCGTAAGAATGTAAATGATCACCTGCGCGTATTAAATCGCATGCTTGAGGGCTATGACGTGGCAGCAGGGAAGATTGGAGCCGACGGCGAAGCGATGGGAAAGCCGGTATCGAAGGAGACGCTGGAATACCTGGAAAACGGAATCTCCCGACTTGTGGTGAGCCAGGTGAAGATTTGGTTAAGCTTTCCGGCGAAGCGCATTTACAAACAGAAGATAACGGAACTGAGAAAACGAATCCAAACGGATTATCCGAGTATCTATAATCGCATCGAGAATAAAGCCGTGAAGATGCTGTTTGATTCCAAAGAACTTTTATTCCTCCCGCTTAGTTGGATTGTAACACTTCGAGGACACTAGAAAGACCGGAAGAATTGAGTGATTGTAACGCTTCGAGGACACTAGAAAGAGTCGAACAATTGAATATCGCAATACAAAAGCCGCGAGCATCTGCCCGCGGCTTTCTTAATGGGACCGATTGTCCCTTTTTCTCAATTCGCACCAATTGTGCTTTCATATAATACTCATCCCAAAGGATGCGCCCGTAAGCTAAGAATTACTTAGCCTTCCTTCTTCTCCTCAGTTGCAACCTCGGTCGGACCGATTGGTGCAGTCTTCTCAATCAACTTGGACTTGAAGATCTTTCTGTACTTCAAGGTGTTCTTGATTGCGTAGAAAACCATGTAGTAGATGGATTTAACGAAACCGAAACGAAGCTTCTTGTATACGTTAAAGTTCATGTGAGCTGCATCCCACTTGCTGCCGGACTTGCTGCTCTCGTCAATACGATATACGAGGAGCGGCTCGTCGATACCAAATGCACGGAAGCCCTTCTTCATACAGAACAACCAGGTGTAGAAATCCTCATGCAGATTGCCGTCAACCGGGAAATGGTCAACAACCTTCTTATGTGCAAGAATGGAAGAACAGGACATAACGTTCTGCTTCAAAAGCTTCTTATACTTAACATAAAGAGGAGCATGCAATACATAGCTGTAACGATTGCCCTTCTTATCGCAGTAAGCGGTAGAAGTGAAGATAATGCCCGGGAACAACGGGTTCGGATCGCCGTTATCAAGGAACACCTTGTTAGCGCTCTTCAACATGTTGTTACGAAGCTTAACCTGCTTCTCGAGCTTGGTCGGCTCCCAGAGATCGTCTCCGTCGAGAAATGCTACCCAATCACCAACTGCGTGGTCGATACCGTAGTTTCTTACATATGCAATACCCTGATTCTGAGGCATCTTTACGTAACGAACACGGCTGTCAATCTCGGTGTACTTGTCAACGATGAACTTGGTTCCGTCGGTGGAGCAGTCATCGATAACGAGGAGCACAAGATTGGAGTAGGTCTGGTTCAAAACCGACTGAATTGTCTCCGTAATTGTGGCAGCTACATTGTAGACCGCCATTACTACGGTAATGGTATCATTATTTGTGGATTGAATTGCCATAATGGCCACCTCCCTTTGCGTCATCTTAGATTAATTCATTGTAGCACGCAGACGGAAAGTGTGCAATAAGATATTAACAAAAAGTTCAAAAAAATATCCTATTATATATAGCGGGTATTTTGCGCCAAATGCCCTATATCGTGTGGAAAATGCCGCATTTTTCGAGAGAATTAGAAAAATGCATCAGCAACAAATGACGAGTTGTTAACAAACTGTTCATATTTGATGTCGGAAAATACGACACAAAAATTAAAAAAGTGAAATTTGCCCGACGTTGTTTACAAAATGTTCATAATCTTGCGCTGCCTATATCTTCCACCAAATGCCCGATTAACACAAGATATAGGGGATATTGCCCGTAAATGATACAATTCACCTAAAAAAATGCGGTAAATTGTGAGAAATAGCTACAAAAGGGTTGAAAAAATCGTTGAAAAATGGTATTCTTGCAACAAGTAGAAAAGCGCGTAATGAAAAACGCGCCGCTTTGTATCGAATTTGGGGAGGAAAAACGATGGCCGGAGAAGTCTTTCGTAGAAAAAAACGTCTTGGTGACATGCTCTTACAGGAACACGTTATCACGGATGAGCAGCTGGAGGAAGCTCTCCAGATCAAGAAAGATACCGGAAAGCGTTTGGGTGAGGTTCTCGTAGAGAAGAACTTTACGACAGAGGAAGCAATTACCCGTGCACTTACCCGTCAGCTTGGCGTTGAGATGGTAACTCTTACCGGAATGAATATTTCGGAGGATGTATTGAATCTCGTTGCCGGCCAGGTGCTTCGTAAGCACATGGTAATGCCATTCCAGGTTGCGAATGAAGGAACCGTCCTTCGTGTCGCAATGGCTGACCCGATGGACATGGTTGCAATCGATGATATTTCCATGATCACCGGTATGGAGGTTGAGCCTTACATCGCAACTTCCCGCGACATTATGTTCGCAATCGATAAGAATTATGGTAACGCCGAGCAGTTGGATGCTGCGGAAGCGTACACCAAGGAGCGAGAGGCTAAGATGTTAGCCGGCGAAGAGGAAGAAGTCGATGAAGTCGGCGATTCCCCAATCGTTGTGCTCGTTCGAAGCATGATTGAATCTGCAGCTCGTCAGAGAGCTTCCGATATTCACGTAGAGGCATTGGAGACCAAGGTGCGTGTTCGTTATCGTATCGACGGTGCGCTCTACGAGCAGATTACCTATGATATTGGTTTGCTTCCGGCAATTATCGCCCGTCTGAAGATTATCGGCGGTATGGATATTTCCGAGAAGAGAAAACCGCAGGACGGTCGTATCAGTATGGTAGTTGACCGAGTTGAGTACGATATCCGTGCTTCTATTCTTCCTACCTACTACGGCGAAAAGTGCGTAATGCGTCTTGCAATGAAGACCGCACTTACCAGAAACAAGAAGGACCTCGGTTTCAGCGATGATGAGATGAGAGTATTCGATCACATCCTTGCTAACCCGCACGGCATCATTCTTGTAACCGGACCTACCGGTTCCGGTAAATCTACCACGCTTTATACCGCGTTAAGCGAACTTAATAGAGAAGACGTTAACATTATTACCGTAGAGGACCCGGTAGAGGCCAACATTAACGGTATCAACCAGGTACACGTTAATGTAAAAGCAGGTCTTACCTTCGCCTCCGCACTTCGTTCCATTCTCCGACAAGACCCGGACATCATCATGATCGGTGAGATTCGAGACGGTGAAACGGCACAGATTGCGGTTCAGGCGTCCATCACCGGTCACTTGGTAGTAAGTACCCTCCATACCAACAGCTCCGCTGCAACTATTGCACGTTTGATGGATATGGGCGTTGAGTCTTACATGATTGCAGACTCCGTTGTAGGTGTTATCGCACAGCGACTTGTTCGTCGTCTCTGCACAAAGTGTAAGAGACAGCGTCTTATGACTGACGAAGAAAAGCAGGTGCTGAACATCCCGAAGGATGCTGGCGATGTTCCGGTATTCGAGCCGGTTGGTTGCCCGAACTGCAACAAGGGCTATAAGGGCCGAATCGGTGTATACGAGATTATGGAAGTTTCTCACGATTTAAAACAGATTATCGCAAGAAATGGAAGCAGTGACGAGATTAAAGTACAGGCTATGAAAGACGGTATGAGAACACTCAGAATGAGTGCTGCAGAATACGTAAAGGAAGGTATTACCACTGTACCTGAGATGCTCAGAGTTTCATTTGAGGAGTAAGACTATGTTTGACGTGCGATTAGATGAAATTTTAATGAAGGCCGTAGATATGGGGTCTTCAGATGTCCATATCACAGCAGGAAGACCAGTTACATTTCGTATAGATGGTGAACTTAGAACCGTATACGATGAAAAAGTAACACCGGACGATGTTGCGAGACTTGCAAATGTACTTATTGCAGGCGAGACAAAGATACGCGAAGAGATTGATGCTGAAGGAGAGGTGGACTTCGCTTACTCGGTGGAGGGATACGGAAGATTCAGAGTAAATCTTTTTAAACAGAGAAACTCATACACGATAGTAATGAGACTTCTTCCTTATGATATTCCTAGACCTGAAGCGTTAGGTGTACCGCAGTCAGTTGTTGAGCTGTCAGATCTTATGAGAGGACTAGTACTTGTTACTGGTGCCACAGGATCAGGAAAGTCAACCACACTTGCTTCTCTCATTATGGAGATAAACAAAAAGTACAATAAGCACATCATTACACTTGAGGATCCTATAGAGTATTTGCACAGACATCAGAAATCTATAGTAAACCAGAGAGAGCTTGGAACAGATACTTCTAGTTATGCACATGCACTTCGAGCTGCGTTGAGACAGGATCCGGATGTTATCCTGGTAGGAGAGATGAGAGACCTTGAAACCATCTCCACAGCCATAACAGCAGCAGAGACAGGACATCTTGTCTTTTCTACATTACATACAAACAATGCAGCGGCTACAATAGACAGAGTTATTGACGTATTCCCGCCACATCAGCAGCAACAGATAAGAGTACAGCTTGCTAATGTACTGGAGGGAGTCATAGCTCAGCAGCTTCTTCCTATGGAAGGACATGGAAGAGTGGCAGCTTTTGAAGTAATGCTTACAAATCCGGCCATCAGAAATCTCATAAGAGAAGGAAAGGTTCATCAGATTGANNGAATCGGTGTATACGAGATTATGGAGATTACACCGAAGCTTAAGAGAATCATTGCTCGTAAGGACGAATCTGAAGTTCTGAAGCAGGCCGCTCTTGAAGAGGGTATGAGCACACTTCGTATGAGCTCCGTAAGATGCTTCTTAAAGGGCATTACTTCCTATAGTGAAGTACTTCGTGTATCGTTTGAGGAGTAATTCTTATCAAAGGCGAAACGCGAACAACCTCCGTTCGGTAAGGACGGACAACAATGTGGCCCGGCCACAAGGAATGAGGATTAGATATAAATGAGGGAACTTGATGACATCTTACAGGAAGCGGTTGACCGACATGCATCCGACGTACATATTACAGCAGGACGTCCGGTAATCTTCCGAATTGATGGTGATTTAAGAGAACTGGATGACGAAAAGCTGACTCCGGAAGGAATTGAGGAGTTGGTTGTACCGCTCTTCGCTGACAATGAGCGTCTCGTTGAGACGATGGAGAAGACGGGCGAAATCGACTTCGCTTATTCCTTATATGGAAGAGGACGTTTCCGTGTAAACGTATTCAAGCAGAGAGGCACCATTGCAATGGTAATGCGACTCCTGCCGTTTAAGATTCCGGCACCGAGAGAACTTGGTCTCCCGGCAGCAGTTCAGGAATTGTGCCAGAGAAAGCGTGGCCTTGTACTCGTTACCGGTGCTACCGGTTCCGGTAAGTCTACCACCTTGGCATCCTTAATTAACATGATCAATAAGACCTATGCAAAGCATATCATTACGTTGGAGGACCCGATCGAGTACCTTCATCGCCATGAGAAGTCTATTGTAAACCAGCGAGAGATTGGTGACGATACCGAGAGCTATTCCGGCGCACTTCGTGCAGCACTCCGTGAAGATCCGGACGTTATCCTCGTAGGTGAGATGCGAGACCTGGATACCATCCAGACCGCCATCACCGCAGCTGAAACCGGTCACTTGGTATTCTCCACACTTCATACGAATAGTGCGGCAGATACCATCAACCGTGTTATCGACGTATTCCCGCCTCATCATCAGCAGCAGATTCGTGTTCAGCTGGCGAGCGTTATCGAATGTGTCATCTCGCAGCAGCTTCTTCCGATTCAGACCGGATCCGGACGAGTTGCAGCATTTGAAGTCATGATGGGAACTTCCGCAGTTCGCAACCTCATTCGTGAGGGTAAGGCATACCAGATTCCTTCCATGATTCAGACCAGTAAGAAGCAGGGTATGCAGTCTATGGACGACGCCCTTTACAACCTTTACATTGGTGGCTTGATTAGCGCTGAGAACTGTCTGAACTACGCACAGGACGCAATCGCAATGAGCCGCAAGGTAACCTTCTAGAAAGGACGGAGAGTAGATGGCTAGTTTCCAGTATGAAGCTATCGATAAGTTTGGTAAGACGAAGAAGGGCGCCATTGACGCCGCTTCGATGGATCGTGCCTCCACAATGTTGAAAGCGGAAGGTTTGATTCCTACCAAGGTTACCGAAGCTAATATCTTCACTCAGGACTTGAACCTGGGTGGTAGTAAAGTTAAGAATAAAGAGCTTGCAATCTTCTGCCGACAGTTCGTATCCATTATCAATGCCGGTGTGCCGATTATCGATGCTATGGGTATGATGGAAGAACAGACAGAGAACAAGAACCTGAAGAAGGCGCTTGGTGAAGTCAAGACGAATATCGCAAAGGGTGAAACGCTTGCCAATGCGATGCGAATGAGAACGGATGTCTTCCCGACCATGATGATTAACATGGTAGATGCGGGTGAAGCCTCCGGTTCCATCGATGTCTCTCTGGAGCGAATGGCAACCCAGTTTGAGAAGGACGCCAAGCTTACCGGACAGATTAAGAAAGCAATGATTTATCCTTGCGTTGTCTTGGTCGTTGCAGTTGCGGTATGTATCGTACTTTTGATATTTGTTGTACCGACCTTTATGTCGATGTTTAAAGATATGGATATTGATATGCCAAAGATTACGCTCTTCGTAGTCGGCGCCTCGGATTGGCTGAAGGCTTATTGGTATCTGGCACTTGCTATCATTGTCGCGGTGGTAATTGGAATCAAGGTCTTCCTTGCCTCGCAAACAGGAACGATTCTCTGGGCGAACTTTATGGTGAAAGCACCGGCTTTCGGCAACTTTACCGTTAAGACCTCTGCGTCCAGACTTGCAAGAACCTTGAGCACGCTGACTGCTTCCGGCATCTCCATGATTGATGCACTCGATATTACGGCGAAGACGATGACTAATTATCTCTACAAGATGGCAGTCATTGAGTGTCGAGATGAAGTTAAGAAAGGTGTTCCGCTTTCGGAGCCTCTCAAGAGATCCGGACTGTTCCCTCCGATGGTTATTCATATGACCAAGATTGGTGAGGAAACAGGTGACATGGAGTCCATGCTTACGAAGATGGCTGACTACTACGATGATGAGGTAGAAGCCGCTACGCAGGGATTGCTTACCGCCTTGGAACCGATGATTATCCTTCTGATGGCCGGTATCTGTGGCGTTGTAATCGGCGCTGTTATCGCTCCAATGGGTGCTATGTACTCCGGACTCGATAACCTGTAAAACTGAATTAAGCATCGAAAGAATAGGGCTTTGGGTGTTTAAGATATACGCCCGGATGTGCGTAATCATCCGAAATATTATATGAAAACATAGTAAAAGGAGAACATTATTATGAAGAAGAATGAAGGTTTTTCCCTCGTTGAGTTGATCGTTGTTGTTGCTATTATGGCTGTATTGATTGGTATTCTTGCTCCAGCATACCTTGGTTACGTTGAGAAGACCCGTAAGGGAACTGATGAGAACGCAGCTGAAGAGCTTCGCGGTGCTGTAGAGAAGGCAATTGCTGGTGATCTTGAGGTTTATGAGGCTGTTTCTGCAACTACATATACTTGGAATGATGATGATCGTCTCGATGGAGATGGAGCAAACACTGGTATGCCAGATGAATTAGGAACCGCCCTCAATGAGGTGTTCGGAGAAAAAACATTGGAACTTAAGTCAAAGGCTTACAATAATGGTAAGGTAAGTATTACACTTGCTGACTCTGGCAATGTATATACTGTTACTTATACAATTGAAGCAGCAGCAGGAGAATAAAGGTTCGTACTTTGTTGCAAATGAAGTCAATGCTTAACAAACAAAAATAATTTATCCCACCGCCGCCCTATGCGGTGGGATTTTTCGTAAGCAGAGGAATGCAAAAGATGAAAAACAAAAACGGATTTTCTTTGGTTGAGCTGATTGTTGTTGCAGCCATTATGGCCGTGTTAATTGGCATCTTGGCGCCGTCCTATCTATCTTATGTTGAAAAAACACGTGAGGAATTGGACAAGCATGATGCTGAGGAAATTCGTAAGGCAACTGAAACAATCATTTTATCTGGCTCATATACTGTTGAGGAAACAGTAGTGGTAACTTATAGTTGTAATGGAATTCAAGTAACGGAAGCAGATTATGCTACTGCTTTAGAAGACGAACTTCGACAGATTTTCCCTGATTTTCCGAATGAAGTGCCAAAATCAAAAAAGTATACAGATGCTGTATATTCCGTGTCGCTAACGGAAGATGTGAACGCGACGCTGAATGTTTCAGGCTCATGGGATGTTGATTAGTGATTCAGCCATTAGGTCGGGCTGCTAAATATGATAATAACTTGCGACGAACTCGCAGTTAATATAAATTGGAATTAGATTCTATAATCCGAAAAGAAAGGAAGACCAATCGGTCTTAAAGGGAGGAAGAATGGCAGGAAAAGTACTTTCAATGGAAGTAGGCCAGGCAACAACGCGAATCGTAGAAATGGACTACGGTGCAAAATTGCCAAAAATTTATAGTGCATTTACGATGGAGACACCAAAGGATATGGTATCCGATGGTGTTATTACGCGTAATGAAGACTTTATTATTAATTTGAAAGCAGAGCTTCGTCGTCGTGAGATTAAGACCGACAACGTAGTATTTACCGTAGCTTCCTCTCGTATTGCAAACCGTGAAGCTCGTATTCCGCTTTGTAAGGAGAATAAGATATTGCCGTTGATTACGGCGAATGCTTCTGATTATTTTCCGGTTGACATGAACCAGTATCACTTGGTTTATAACATTTTGGGTAAGACGGAGGAAGGTGCAGAAAAGCAGTACAGACTGTCCTTGCTTGCTGTTCCGAACGATGTAACGACCTCCTATATTGATCTTGCACATTCTCTTGGCATGCATATCCGTGCCATGGACTATGTAGGTAACAGTATCTTCCAGGTGGTTCGCCAGGAGTTTGCAACCGGAACCAATGCAGTGATCAAGATTGATGAGTACAGCTCCCTTATTACCATTGTAAAGGATGGAGAGATTGTACTTCAGCGTTCCATTACTCATGGTGTAAATGCTGCCATTGAGAACATGATGGAACTCGATCTCTATGGTAACGATATGACCTATGAGGATGCGACCAGAGCATTTATTGAGCATCGTTGCTTGAGAAGATACTTAAACGTTGACGTGGACTATCAGGAAGCAGAAGACACCAATGACGAGATGATGATGTCTCGAATCATGATTACCGAGAATCTTCGTTACTTGATTGGTAACATCGGACGTATCATTGAGTACTATGCATCCCGTAATGAGAACGATAATCTTGAAAATATTATGCTCGTAGGTATCGGTGCTGATTTCCAGGGCTTGGATGAGCTTCTTTCCAACGAACTTGGTTACAATGTAAAGGCTTTGGAAAGCATTGAGTCCGTAAAGATTGTTAGTGCTACTGCAGGTGATGTGTCCTTTAGACAGATAGCAGCCTGCGTCGGTGCTTCCATGCATCCGTTACAGCTTCTTTCTTCTGATATCTTAAAGGGTGAGAAGCAGCAGTCCTTGGTTATTCCAATGGCTGTTATGATTGCCGGTGTTATCCTTGCATTGTCTCTCTTGATCATTGGTGGAATCTTAAAGTCTACTGCTCAGAGTAAGAAGGAAGATTATCAGAAGAAGATTAAAGAGTATTCTCAGATTAAGAATGTCAAGTCTGCAAAAGAGATGACGGAAGCAACCTACAATTATGTGATTAAGTACGAGAATATGAAGTCCAACAATAACGAGCAGTTGGTTCAGTTCATTAATGAGTTGGAAACCAAGATGCCGACGAACTTCAAGGCATTGACGTTAACTGCAACAGCTGAAGGTGTTACCCTTTCCGTTAACTGTACGACAAAAGAGGAGGCTGCCACCATCTGTCAGCAGCTTCGTGAATTTAAGACGATTACCGTATTCAATGTAAGTGGTTTTACTGAGTCTACGTCTGTTGTGGAGGAACTTGATAAGGATGGCAATGTGATCGAGCCGATTACTGGTGAAGCAGAAACCGAAACCACCATTTCCTTTACCATTACCTGCAGTTATCGTAACATTAACAGTTCGGAAGAGTCTAAGTAAGGAGGATCGAAAAGATGAAAGTTAGTAAAAGAGATTTAAGTATCATCATGGTCCTCGTTGGACTTGTTGCAGCATTTTGCGCCTATCAGTTTTATTTCAGAGGTTGTCTCACTGAAAGAAACCAGACCATGGAGGACGTGAAAAGCCTGAAGGCCGAGTACGAAGAACTGAATGCATTAATGGATCGGCTGACTGAGTTCCGTAACTCTATTACGAATAATATCGCTGCTATGGATAAGCTGGTACAGTCCTACCCTGCATTTTATCGTTATGAAGATGGCATCATGTACCTTCGTAATTTGGAAAAGAATACTGATTCTTATGGTGTTTATTTCAGCACATATACTGTATCTCAAACGGTACTTGCCGATGAATACGAGGGTAAGGTCGCAGAGAAAAAGGGCGATACCTTCTTAACAAAAACAGTTAATTATGCATATGGTATTTCTACGATTAACGCGTCCTATACCTGTGATGGTTATAACCAGGTGAAGAAACTGGTTAACGATGTGTACAATGAGAAGAACGATGACGTTCCGAAGAGTATTGAGTCCATCGCTATGACTTTTGATAATACGACTGGAAAGATTATTGGTAGTATTGCATTCAATCTGTATTCCTTGACTGATGGTGTGAATAACGAGTATGTGCCGGTTGACACCACGCTTACCGATTCAGACCTTGGTCTTGACAATACGTCTGAGAATGCAAGCGGTATCTTTGGAACCTGGGAACCGCTTCCGGAAGAAGAGGAAGAGACACCAGTAACGGAAGCAACTCCGGCAACTGAGGAGTAGGGCTTTCTTTGATACGGGAAAGGAGATAAGTATGAACCATGAAAAAGTGAATAAAGGAAATCGTGGATTTACCCTCGTAGAGGTATTGATTGCAACAGCGATTCTTGGCATTATGGTGGGACCGATTCTTACCTCTTTTGTATCAGTAGCAAGAGTGAATACGACTTCCAGAAAACGTCTGAGCGCAACGACGGCTGGTGAGAGCGTTGCAGAGGCTGTGAAGGCTTTTAGTCTTTATGATGTTGCAAAACAGTGTGATTATCCAAGCCAAGGATTTACATTACTTGCAGGCGAGTTGACGAAAGACGGAAAAAATGCATTTTCGGGCTCTGCAAGTGAATTGACTAAGGATGCTACGGGTAATTATGTTGAAGCGACTAATAAAACCGTAGATCCAACGGATAAAAGCTTCAAACATAATAGTTCGGGATATATCTTTATCATTACTGATATTCCAATGGGCGGCAGCAAATACGATGCTATTGTTACGTATACAGAGGTTGCAAAGCCGGACGAGGATAACAGGGTTGGAACAAAGGAAGTCAAGGATATTTTAGATGAATATTCAGTTAGAACCTTAAACTATTATCAGATTGAAATTGTGGTATATAAGAGCAGTACTGCAGATACAATTAATGGAAGATTGGCGGAGTACAACAAGCCATTAGCGAAGATTTCAGGAACAAAGGCTGATTACAATTAGCATAAGAGGTAACATTATGAGGAATAAACTTAAAGATGATAGCGGTATTGCATTGCTGAGTGTTTTGGTAATGGTCTTGCTGTGCTTCTTGTTATCTGCTACGATTATGAGAGCATCATACGTTGCACTTCTTTCGAGAAATGTAAAAACCACTTCTACGAATAACTTTTATAGTGCAGAGGGGGTTGTTGATCAAATGAAGATTCGACTTCAGTCTGTTGCCGCTGCTGCCTTGTCGATTTCAGACGCAAAGGATTCAACTGCATTTATCAGTGTTGCATACAAACAGTTAACCGGCGGTGTGGAAGATGCAAGTGGCAGCGATGGAGAAGCTAAGAAGGCTGTCCAGCAGGAACGAATCGAAAATGCCAAGAAATTCTTCATGGAGAATTTGAGCAAGTATGATTCCGAACACTACAACGATAGTACTGTTACAATTGACATCAAAGATATTTACACTTCAGTTGATAGCAAAAACAATCCGGTTTTGATTGTTGAAGGTGTAAAAATTACATATACGGATCCTAATACGAATTATTATTCTGAAATTGAAACCGATATTAGAATCAATGCACCATTCTTTGCAAGCTCGATAAAGATGGCGTTAGGAAGTTATTCCATGCTTATTGGTTCTGGAGCTTCCTTCACGGATTCGGGTATGGGTTCCAAGATGCCTGCTTATGTTCACCAGATGGGAAATGTCTATTTTGGTAAGATTGCAAATAGCACGAATGCAGTGGAAGTTGGTCAATATGTAACTCTTGAATTGTCGGGTGATAATGTCGTTATCAATGGAGATATTGAGGTTGGTGAACAGGCAGCAATCAAATTTACCGGTAAGGGAGCGGTTGAGGTTCGAGGCACAATATATCTTACAAAAAAATCAAGTTTGGTTATTTCGGATAATACTTATTTGCTTTGTAAGGACATTATAGTAGATGGAAAATCTGTGGCCTCTGGGGCGTATAGCAATTCGGCATCCAATCCGGTAGCTTATAAAAAATATTTCCCGTACAAGGTAGATCCCGAAACAGTTCAAAACGGACAGGATAACTTTGAGAACAGTCTCACGAGTAGCGGATTATATATTATAGAAACCAGTACAAATAACTGTTACAAATTGGCGAAAGATGTTTCTGGATTCTGGTATTCCACTGCGACTACATCTAAGATTCAATTTACAACGGAGTCTGGAAGTACAGAGGCTTCGGAGAACAGAGGTTTTTACTTTAAATCTGATATAGAGCCAAAAGCCGCGGTTCCATTTACGTCCATTGGCAATAAAGCTTATAGTGTTGATGATCAGGTTTATAAATTTCTAAATGTATCTTTCCTGACCGCAATCGGTGAAAAAGGACAGCAGAATAATGGTGGACTTTTATATAAATCCTCAAATGGGTATACTTATGATCCGGGAGATGACTCACTTGGAATAACCAAGCAACTAGGAGTAAAAGGCTACTATAAGCCATCCGGAACCATTTTACAAAGTGGATTCACGGCACCTTCACTGACTTATGGCGGATATACCTATCCGCTTGCGAACTCTCATCTTGAGTTTGGACAGGTACAGAGTAACTTGAACGTACAAGACGGTGTTCAACAGCTTTGCCTTTATTTCTCCAATGCCGACTATAATGTACGATGGAATGCTCAAAATGGTAAAGGCGCTAATTACATGGGAATCTTTATGTCGCTTAAGAAGGTTAATTACACCGGTGTTGGGTATTTGGGTGGTAAATCCATGCTTGATAGTGACAAGAGTGAAGACATCGATGGCGCTAAAAAGTTTATGGAAGAGATGTCGAGTCATTATTTGGTAGGACAGTCTGACTGGATTAACTCGTCAAATGCTCATATGTTCCTGTTCAACAACCTTTTTAATGGCGGCTGGCAGAGCTTTTTTGAGAAAGAGAATACTACCCAGAAAAATGTCAATACATCTCAGAATGATAATTTGAACTTAATTGAGCTTGGCGAATGGAAAAAGCAATAATTCCAATGGGGAATTATTATGAGGAGAGAATATGAAAAAAAATAATGGCTTTTCACTTGTCGAGTTGTTGGTTGTTATAACCATAATGGCGCTTCTTGTTGGAATGCTTGGAGTAGGAATTTCTGTTGTTATAAACAAGCGTGTATCAACTGCGGCAAGTAATACGAAGGATATTCTGCAAGCTGCGCAACAAGTTGCGATGAGCAAAAATGGCAGTTATGTAGAAATTTCTGTTAATTCAGAGGGTAAGACAATAGTAAAAGCGAAAACGGATACGAGCACGGTTTTTGAGTCCCTTGAGATTGATGATTCTATCCAAGTTTACGCAATTGTATCCAATGCAACCAATCCGATTTTAATCGACGGAGACAATGCGGACAAGTTGCAAATCACTTGGAAACGCGAATCAGGAGCTTTTTCAGAAAGCACAATACTGTTGAATAGTGTAGAAACCACAGGTTTTTTCTGTGATGGATTGAAGTTTGTTAAGGGTAATAAAACTGTCACACTTGATTTTGCAAGACAGACAGGAAGAGTAAAGGTAAAGTAAGGAGGTAATGATGAGAAGATTCAGAACTGACAATTCCGGTATGACACTTGTTGAACTTCTGGTTTCAGTTGCCGTTCTTGCAATTCTTATGACTGGTGTCACTACTCTAATTACACAAGCATCCAGATATTTTACCGATTCACAAAGAGAAATTGAAGTTCAAAACCAGTTACAAACCTCGTTTGTTCAGGTAAGCAATTTGATTATTGATGCAAACATCGCGGTTCAATATAGTGGCAGTGATGATAATTCCTATCTAATCACAGCAAACTCCGATAAGTTTTATGTGGTTGAACAAGTAGGCGAATTGCTTTATATCAACGAACTAGACTATGATAGTTCTGTTGGAACAAGCGTTGAAAAGAAAAAGGCTTATGCATTAGAGTCTATCAAGAACAATCTAACGCAAAAGGATGAAAATCATCTTATCACAGAACACTGCAAGTTCTTTAAGGTTGACACCTCGAATTATAGTAGTGGGTATGTCGTATTGGCGATGAAGCTCGAATATCACAACAGATCAGCGTATCTCTCTCAAAATGTTTTTTTGAGAAATAGCTCGACAAATATGAGTGTCGGGGTTAAAAAAGAGAATTCAGAATCAGGCACCACTGGAAATACTGGCAACACCGGAGAAACTGGTAACACCGGAGATGCCGGCAACACTGGAGATGCTGGTAACACCGGAGATGCCGGTAACACTGGGGATACTGGAAACACCGGAGATACTGGCAACACTGGAGATACTGGCAACACTGGAGATACTGGAAACACCGGAGATACTGGAAACACCGGAGATTCTGGAAACACTGGAGATGGCCCGGAATTGAAGGAGAAAGTTGTTACGTTAACAACAAGTGGAGCCAAAGAAAGTAAATGTTATATCGATTTGGTTCCGTATATGGGTTGTACGCTTGTTAGTTATAAGATGGTTGTTGCGGGTGCCGGAGCGTACGATGGTACAAATGCGTGCATGCAAAGCAGTAACCCGAAAGATGACATATCATGGTCGAATCAGTTGGGATATCATGTCTTTAATAAAGACATATCGGTCAATAAGGAAATTGATCAAGCTTTTATTTGGTTTGAAACGGATAAAATCACTGAAGTTGAGATTGTCGTAAGAGATAAAAAATAATTTTGCTATGGGGGCAAATTTGGGGTTATTATGAACAATAATAACAGAGGAGAGCAAGTAATATGAAAAACAACAGAAACAAAGGCATGGCAAAAATGGAAATGATTATTGCAGCTGTTATCTTGGCAGTAGTAGTAATCGGTGTTCTCATTGCTATCAAGTTGGTTTCCGGTGGCGGAAGCGACACAGACGTGGCACAGAGCCAGGACGAGAAGACCGCACAGGGCATCTACACGAAGATAAGTCACTATGTATCTGAGGCAGACCTTGGCATCATCTACAACAGCGGTTTGAACACCCTGTACATTGTAAATCGTTCCGGTTACCAGGTAATTCAGTATGATACGGCTGCCGGTGCTCTCTATGTGAACGACGTAGTTGAGTATTCCAACCCGAACCTTTCCGACGCAAATAAGATTGGTGCAGCAAAGCGTGCGGCAGCAAGCAGCTCGAACGAGGTTCTTGCAAGCGGCGTTCATGCATTTATCCTTGACGGAACCGAAGATCTTGATCAGAATGGTGCAACAGTAACCCTTCAGGTTAAGGTTGGCGATTGCTTCAAGAGCTGGAACATTCCGGTAAATGCGGAGCTTATTAAGTACAATCAGGATCCGGACGGATATTCCAATCCAAATGCGGAGCCATCCGAAGAGCCTTCGGCTGAGGCAACGAATACTCCAACTCCGAAGCCTACGAATACGCCTACTCCGGTTCCGGCAGAGACACCGGATATTGCTTCCATGACGAGAACTACCCTGAGAAACAATGGCAATGGACCATTTAATGTGGAAGACCTGAAGGATTATGTAGATGGCGGTTATGTTATCATTACTGCTACGCGTAACAGTGTTAAGGATTCTGTCGTTGCAGGATGGGGAATTGGCGGCTTAGGCTTCAGCACTGATGACTGGGCAATTGAAGCTGGTACCAAGTTTGAAGTAACCGTTGAAGAAAGCATGCTGGTTGCTGAGGGCGAAACCATTGAGGTTGTCTACACCGCAAAGGAGATTTATGATTATGCAGTGGACAAGGGAACCGATGAGGTTATCGTAAACTTCTATAATGGTTATGTAACCACGACTGTAGACGTGGCAAAGTAGAATTATTAAATCGAGCTCCGAAAGGGGCTCGGTTTTTTACTGTCCAAACTATATGAGAGCACGAATAATTCAAAGACTTTCAAAGGTTTAGGGAGGCCTCACAAAGCGTATGACCAGAGGACAATCGATACAATATAATTCAACTGACGACAAATAACACCACAATAACAACAATCAAGAATACGAGTGCGAAAATGACGGAATTTCCGTCATTGAATACTTGCTATAATAACATTATGCAACGCACCGCTTCTTTGATTGACTTGTGGTGTTATTTTGATTATTCTTGAGTTACAAAAAAGAAAAGAGACGTCAGAATCGCTGACAGAGGAGATGCTTGTAGCCCCGGGCTACGATAGAAGAGAGGTGCTGGTTATGATGGAACGTAGATTAGATAACCAAGGAAAAACCATCGTTGAGATAATGATTGCACTGGTAATATTAGGTATTGTACTTGCAGGTGCATATTATATGGTTCGTTACGTGTCGGACGAGTACGCATTTGACAATAGTTCCGCGAAGACATCAGCGGCAGAGCGTGTTGCAGCGATTGCAACCAAGGTTGATAAGCTGATCTCCAATGCGGACGTAGAAGTAACCTATGATTCGAACAAATGCTCCCTGGTGACCGTAAGTTATCGTGGATTCTCCATCGTGAATTTCGTGGACAACAGTCTATATATCTACGAGAGTTCCTTTGAAGACCCGGAGAACATGACAGACGATGAAAAAGTCGCATTTGCTGAAAAGTATGTAGGTACGAAAGAAGGCAACTTATTCTCGGATTCCGTAATCAGCTTCGTAATGGATGAGACAACGAAGAAGGAAGGAAACGTTGTTGTTAACATCGCAGTCCGTGTGGAAGAAGAATTGACCAACATAGACCGTCAGGTAACCCTTCACAAATACGTTGTCATGAGAGCGAACGGCGAGGAATTCGTTCGTGAGATTCCGAAGCCAACAGAGACTCCGAAACCGACCGAAACTCCGAAACCAACCGAGACACCGACTCCGACGGAAGCAAAGCAGCCGGAAGCGTCCCAATCGGGCAATCCGTCCCAGAATCAACAGAACACTACCGACAACAATAGTTCTGAACCTTCGGGCGGAGATTCTTCAAACAATGCAAATGCTCCATCTGTTTCCGTAGGCGATGTAATCTCCTACAGCGAGCTTGAGAGCGCAAAGGGACTTACCCTTGAGGTCCAGATCCTTTGTGAAGTGCGCAAGGCCGGAGAAGGCTGGTGCGTAGGCGGTTTGTGTTTTGGCGGCGATGAAGTAACGGACAATACGCATTTTCAGTATGTACTTAGTTATGAGCCGAGTCTTGGCAAGGTTTACAAGGCTAGCTGGTCGGTAGACGACATCCTTCGGGAGATGGACCGAATCGGTGAGAAAGAGTTAAGATTAAGCTTTTATAACGGGTTTGTGATTGAAAATATTGCATTTCACTAGCAGATTATCATTCTCATATACAACTCATAGTGTCCTTTGAAAGAAGCTGGCCTGTCCGGCTTCTTTCGCGTTGACACATTTCCAAATTTCGTATATATTGAGAATATAGAAGAGGTTCCCGAATGGGAGGGCTTAGGTGCAATGGGCACCAAGAAGAGGAGAAACATATGAAAAAGAGAATTCAAGTGAGCGCACTGCTACTGGTTCTTATATTGATGGTAGGAACCCTGGCAGCCTGCGGCGGCAGCGATGAGAAGCTGAGCGAATCCGCCAAGACCTGCAACACAATTATTGACAGTATCAAGGCTGAGATGAATAACTGCACGCGTTCTGTCGTTGCGGCAAATGGCAGCCAGCTGACACTGATCGGCGACAAGAGCTACGCAGTGTACTATGTGTACGACAATGCTCTTTACAAGACCACAATCACCTACGACCCGGAGAAGAAGATGCTCGGTGCGGTTGTAAAGGAAGTAAAGAAGCTGAAGTCTTCCGAACTTAACGGCACCAAGGTTGCGGACGATGTCATTTCCCTTGTGGCAACGGTCGGAACGGACAGCGTGAAGGTGAATGTAACGGTTATGGTTAGCTCTGACGATCAGACCACAAAGGAAGAAACCATTATGTACAACACGACTTTAAAGGAGTCGATGAGTAAGTAATGGTGTGAGGAACCGCGAGGAATCTGAAACGCGGTAAAGGAATAAGATGATGCAAATGCGGCCTCTAATTGGGGGCCGCATTTTCCGTAAAATCCTTTTGTTGACTTTTGGAACGACATTGGATATACTAAAGAAACCGTGCAACCGGGGAGTTAGCGGTGCCCTGTATCTGCAATCCGCTATAGCAGAGGTGATGGTGAATCGAGGGTCGGCAATACGAGGCTGGCCAGGGAAAGTGGCGTTGACGTTTGGGTCTCATGCGATGGGAGCCCGTGAACCGTGTCAGGGCAGGAATGCAGCAGCACTAAGCGGATACTTTCATGTGATATGAGGGTGCCTGGACTGAGTTAACTATCCTGGTAACGCTCGGGTAGTTGATTCGACAGAATCCGCACGGTAAATCAAAACAGGCGAGGCTTTTGGCCGCGCCTTTTTTGATGGAAAAACTTGATACTTTGCGGGAAAAGTGGTACACTTGTTTAGAATATGGGCAATTATGCCTTTCTTGTTGTGTGATGATTACGAAGGGGTAATTTAGTATGAATTTGACCAACGCTTCCAAGACAAACGAAGTCAAAAATTTAGCTAAAGAAGGCCGTTATGAAGAGGCAGCTGACCTGATTGAGCGCATCAATCTGGACAAGGTGGAGTCGCAGCATGACATGTTCGTATTTGCGGACGTGTTTGTGAAGGCGAAGCGCATTCAAAATGCGCGCGAAGTCTACGAGAAGCTGTATGAGCGGAACAAAAACCACCGTGTTATGGTCGGCCTCATCGACCTTTGCTTAAAGAGCAAGGATCCGGTTTCGGCTGAGCAGTACCTTCGTGAATTCCGAAAGATGGAGCCGGACAATCCGGAGCGTCTCGTCCTTCGTTACCGCGTGGATGCCATGTACGGCAAATCCAACGAGTACCTCTTAAAGAGTCTGACGAAGCTTCGCGACGAAGATTATACCGATATTTGGGCCTTGGAGCTTGCCAAGGTTTACTATAAGAGCGGCGATTATGCGGCATGTGCCAAGGAATGCAAGAATATCTGCATCTGGTTTGACGGCACCGACGTATCCCGCAAGGCTCGCGTTTTGTGGCAGTCCTGCAAGGAGATGGGTGTGCGCCTCGACGGCGAGTCCTACTCCCCTGAGCACAGGGAGCGTCATGTAAATGCGGCCGAAGCCGAGAGAGCAGAAGAAACCGCAGCCCTTGCGCAGGCCGTGGCAGAGATGGAAGCGCCGGAGGACGAAATTGCCGTAAGTGCCGATGTTGACACCGCAACCCCGCGGGCACGTCTTGAGGAGTCCGTATTTGAAGCTAGTGCCAGCCGAAACGGTGAGGGCAATATTCCGATGGAGGATGAAGGCTTAGCGAGCTCTCTTGGTGCTGTTGTGTCCGATGTGATGGATGCAGAGGAGATGGAGGCCGAGGCGATTCGCCAGTACGAGAACACGGCGCCGATTCCGAAGGTGCCTGAAGAAGACGAGGGTGACCCGGAAGGCATCACGCTGGAGCTTGATGTGGACCTCATCAATGCGGCGTACCTTGAGCAGGAAGCCGAGCGCGAGAAGCAAAATGCAGCAGAAGTTGCGGAACAGGAAGGCGAAAATGATATCGCTCAGATTACCGAGCAGACAGCTTCTGAAAGTGTTGAGACTGCAGACGAGCAGCATACGGAAGCTGACTTCGAGCTTGATCTTGGCGAGCAGATTGCAGCAATTGAAGATGAACTGAAGGAGGAAGAAGAAGCTTCTTCCGAGATTGCCGCATTTGCAACAACGACCGACGCGGACGAGGAGCTTCGAATCGCGCGGGCGATGTCGGCAGCAAGCAGCCAGAACACGAGAAATACAGGCGATTTTGATGTGGCATGGGGCATGGCAACGGCCGGAACCCTGGTGTCCGCCATTGACGCAGAAGATACGATAAATGCTGGCCTTAGCCCGGCGTATGTGGCAGCCGTGAAGGAGGCAACCGAGCTTCAGGCGCAGGAGGAAGCCGAACTCGCTTCGAAACTCACTGAGAAGGTCGAGGAGCAGGAAGAGGAGGCCGAGCAGCTGACGCTTGAGGGAGCATTTGGCGAACTGATGCAGAAAACCGAGGGCGAGGCTGAGGAAGTTGAAAGCACCTCGGACGCCACCACGGAGTCCGAAGAAGGAGCTGAAGCAGGCGCAGAAGTGACCGAAACAGAAGAAATAGAGGAGGGCGTTCCGATTGATTTGGAGCGACCGTTATACGCAAAGCTGGGCATCCAGAAGGACCTCGAGAATCGAATCGAGCGTGTGATTGAAGACGACGAGGACGAAGACGATGATGACGAGTATGTCATCACGGGATATTTCGAGGGAACCCCGTCGGCCGTGAATCGCGCGGACGAGGCTGAGAAGGACTTCGAGGCAGAAATCACCGCTGAGCTGGAAGCCGAAGTGGCAGAGGAGCTTTCAGAGGGTGAGGACGTTACCCCGGGGTTCGAAGAGGTGGAACCGCATCAGATGGAACTGTTTGACACGATGCCACTGCATTTTGATGCCGATCAGAGCGATCATGAGCAGAACCTTGCCGATGCCGTGAAGGAAATCGCTTCCGATGAAACCGAAGCGGACAGCGAGGGTGTGCCGGTTGATCTGGAGACGACGAAGGACCTTGGAGACCTCAGCGTACAGCTGGACCGAAAGCTCGGTGTGCGCATCATTGAGGACGAGCCATACGAAGAGCAGGAGATGGAGCCGGAAGCCAATCTGGATGATCTGGTACCGGAGACGGCTGCGGATTCCGGGCTGATGGAATTTACCGCGACGGACATCGTGCCGATTTCGCTCCCGAAGAAGGAAGCATCGGTCGTTGAGTTTGACGATTTGGGAATCGGAGAGGCCTCCAACCAGGTCATTATCCTGGATGACGAGCCTTTGCCGGTAGAGACTACGGACGACTTCGAAGATATTATTGTGGATATCAGCGGATTGTTCGACGAGCCGACCGAGACGAAGAAGACTTCACTTTCGATTGAAGATATTCTCGGTGTTTCGGAAGAAGAACCGAGCATCGATAACTTGGAAGATGTAGCAGAAGAACCGGGCATTGATAACTCGGAAGATGTAGCAGAAGAACCGGGCATCGATAACTCGGAGGACGTAGCAGAAGAACCGGGCATCGATAACTCGGAGGACGTGGCAGAAGACATCCGGGAGGATGCTTCAGAAACCGTTGAGGAACAGGTAGAAGTCATCGGTGAATCTGTAGGAACAATCGAAGAAACTGTTGAAGAAATCACGGAAACAGCGGAGACCGACGAATCTGCAGAAACCATCACTGAGAATGAAAATGTGACGGAAGAGCCGAATGAAACTTTGGCTGAAACCGAAAATGTGACGGAAGAGCCGAATGATACCCCAGTCGCAACGGAGACTACGAACGCCACGGAACCGCCAAAGTCTGGTAAAACAAAGACCTTGGACGAGCTGATGGCAGAGCAGGCAGCAAAGCGCGAGGAGGACGCAAAGCGTCGTCGCGAGGAGGAAGAGAGACAGCTTACGAGCGAGGAGCTCGCAGAGCGCGCCGCACTTCAGGCAATGTTCCGTGAGGATGACGAGGCCATGGAGCGGGCGTTATACAGCCTACTTGGCGAGTCGACTCCAAAGAAGGATTAAGAGAAATGAGGTAAATATCATGAAAAATGAGTGGAAACCGGGAAATATGCTGTATCCGCTTCCGGCGGTTATGGTGAGCACCTACTGTGAGGGAAAGCCGAACATCTGTACCATTGCGTGGACGGGCACCATTTGCTCCGACCCGGCGATGGTGAGCATTTCCGTTCGACCATCCCGTTATTCGTACGATGCCATCAAGGAAAGCGGTGAGTTTGTCATCAATCTCACGACCGAGGACCTGGTGTTCGCAACGGATTACTGTGGCGTGAAATCGGGCCGCGACGAGGACAAATTCGCAGCCTGCAATCTGACGCCGGAACCGGCGACGAAGATTCATGCACCGATGATTAAGGAATCTCCGGTGAACATCGAATGTAAGGTTCGCGAAATTATCCCGCTTGGCACTCACGACATGTTTATCGCGGACGTGGTTTGCGTCCACGCAGACGAGCAGTACATGAATGAGAAGGGCAAGTTTGACCTGGCACTCGCAAAGCCAATCGTGTACTCCCACGGCACCTACTACTCCGTAGGCAAGGAGCTGGGCACCTTCGGCTACTCGGTGAAGAAGAAGTAGCAAGAACGAGAGAGGATTGATAGGAAACATGAGCAATTTCAAGTATACCATCGTTGGAGGAAAGCAGCTGAGCGGCGAGGTCGCAATCAGTGGTGCGAAAAATGCGGCACTGGGCATCGTTGCGGCAGCCATCATGACCGACGACGTATGTACCATTGAGAATCTTCCGAACGTTAGCGATATCAACGTGCTTCTGGATGCCATCAAGGGCATCGGCGCAATGGTAGAACGTGTGGACGAGCACACCGTGCGAATCAGCGGAAAGACCATCAAATCCGAGGTGGTTGACAACGAGGATGTCACGAAAATTCGCGCAAGCTATTATCTGATTGGCGCACTTCTCGGAAAGCGAGGCACCGCAACGGTTGCCATGCCGGGTGGTTGTGAGATCGGAAGTCGTCCGATTGACCAGCATTTGAAAGGCTTCCGCGCATTGGGCGCAGAGGTGCAGGACGAGGAGGACTACTTAAGAGCGGTCGCAGATGAATTGCACGGCAGCCATATCTTCCTTGATGTGGCAAGTGTCGGCGCAACGATTAACATTATGCTCGCAGCTTGCATGACACCGGGCAAGACCGAGATTGAAAATGTGGCAAAGGAGCCTCACATCGTAGACGTTGCGAACTTCTTAAACAGTATGGGCGCGAACATCAAGGGCGCCGGTACCGATATGATTCGTATTCGCGGTGTCAATTCCTTGCACGGCACGACCTACTCCATCATTCCGGACCAGATTNNGTGGTCTTGCCGTGGTCAACGTGAGCAATAATGGCAACGTTCCTTAATTCACTCATATTTTCAGCTCCTGTTTATCTCATAGTAACTTCGCATTCAAACTAAAATATTATACACACTTTCCGCCGCATTGCAAATACTTTCTCCGGGATTCCGGGCTTTTGAATCGGTTTTTTGTTTTATTCTCTGACGTGTGATACCATTTGTTGGAAAATGACATCTTTTTGCAAAGATTTCGCCTTCCATGAATGGAAATCCTGCAGAAAGGCTTGCATTCATTTACATAATTCTATATAATGCATTTGTGATTTTGTGCCAAGGCGGTTTGTGTGTGTCCGCCGGCTACTTCTATACATTTGCTTTTTTGTCACTCACAAATACAAGATATTGTCAGGTGGCTTATATATGACCAGATATATTGTTAATGGTGGGAAACCACTGTTCGGCGAAATTGAAATCAGCGGCGCCAAAAATGCTGCTGTTGCTATTATCCCTGCGGCTCTTATGGTAAACGGCGTATGCCGGATTGAGAATGTTCCTCAGATATCCGATGTCACCATGTTTTTCCATATTTTGGAGGAAATGGGCGCTTCGGTTCGAACCATCAATAAAAACACCATGGAAATTGACTGCAGCCTCATTCGCAAGGCTGAGGCAACCTCAGATCTTATGCGGAAAATCCGTGCCTCCTATTATTTAATCGGCGCCATGCTGGGCCGTTTCGGGGAGGCAACCGTTGCCATGCCCGGCGGCTGCAACTTCGGCGGTACCCGTCCCATTGACCAGCACATCAAGGGCTTTGAAGCCATGGGGGCAGAGGTTGAGGTTCAGAACGGTCTGATTATCTGCAAAACAACCGATGGCCTGAAGGGCTCCTCGGTTTATCTGGATGTTGTTTCCGTCGGTGCCACCATCAATGTCATGCTGGCTGCCGCTTTGGCTAAGGGCAACACGATAATTGAAAATGCCGCCCGTGAGCCGCATATTGTGGATCTGGCCAACTTTCTGAACTCTATGGGCGCGGATATCCGCGGCGCCGGTACCAACGTGATTAAGGTCCGCGGTGTTTCGGAACTGCACGGCGGAAGCTACTCCATCATTCCGGACCAGATTGAAGCCGGAACCTTTATGTGTCTTGCGGCAGCAACGAAGAGCGACATTACGCTTACCAACGTCATTCCGAAGCACCTTGAGGCAATCACCTCGAAGCTTCAGGAAATCGGCGCAACAGTCGTGGAGGGCGATGATACGGTTCGTGTCAAATGCACCCGCCGTCTCAGAAACTCGACTGTTAAGACCCGTGTATACCCTGGCTTCCCAACGGATATGCAGCCGCAGATGACGACCGTGCTTGCATTATCGAAGGGCGGCTCGACTGTGAACGAGACCATTTTCGAAAACCGCTTCCGCTATGTGGGCGAGTTGAACAAGATGGGTACCATGATCACGGTTTCCAACAATATGGCCCGCATCGAGGGCGTGGAGAAGCTCGCTGCAGCAGAGCTTGTTGCACCGGACCTTCGTGCCGGCGCGGCGCTTACCATCGCTGCACTTGCGGCAAAGGGAACGAGTACCATTACCGATATTCATTTCATCGAGCGTGGTTATGAGAATTTTGATGAGAAGCTTCGTGGACTCGGAGCTCAGATTGTGAGAGAGCCGGCGGAATAACGTCACCTCTCGGAAGTGAAAAAGGACAAGATTATGAAATTATCTGAACGGAAGTTATCCCTCATCGGAATGGTCGCTTCGTGGGTAGCGGCAATCCTTTTGGGAATTCTGGCGGTGGAGGACCGATGGTCCCTGCCGATGCCGAAGGCACTCGCTCTATCCGGCGAGTCCATGGCGCGTGTGTGGGTGCAGATTGCGCTCATGGCAGTCGTGCTGGTCTTCGGTGCTAAAATCGTAATTCGCAGCATCGTAAGCCTCGTGCAGGGTAAACCGAACGGCAGCGCATTTTGCTCCGTCGGAGTGCTCGCGGCATTGGTCTACTCCATTATTGAAGTAGCCAAATGCTCCTCTGAGCCGGCGCGCATGACACTGATTCAGTTCGAATGGGCGGCCTGGCCACTTGCAATGCTGATTACATTCGAATTTCTCGGACTCGACCGCGAGGCGGTAAGTACGAAAGAACGCAGCCTGTCGAAGGAACTCGGAAAGCAGAAGCGCCTGTACGAGCTTATCTTTGGCGCACTCGTTTTGGTGGTGGTTGCTATCTGTCTTCTCTGCGGCATGAAGAAAATCTTCGTTCTTCGCGTGCTGGTAGGGATGCTTACGACCGCATCGATGGGCATGTGGGGGCTGTTCCAGCTTCTGATGAGCAGCGCATTTCGCGAGGCAGAGCGTTACGGCATTCGTGTTCGTGACGAGGAGGCGATGAAGCTTCTGTCCGAAACCAACAGGGTGATTCTGGATAAAACCGGAACCCTTACGCACGGACAGCCGAAGGTGGTATCCCTCATACCGATGGGAAAAGCAACCCGATTGGATGTGATTACGCTCGCAGCAACCGCAGAATCCGGCAATAAACATCCGTACGCGCAGGCTATTTTGGATGCATATATCACCGCTTCCGCCGGGATTAAGCCAATTCCGCAAAGTGTTCCGGAGGAGCTCATTTATCGTAGCGGTCTGGGCGTTCGTCTGACCGTGCAGGGAGATGAGGTGCAGGTGGGAAATGCCCGCTGGATGCGCCAGGCGGAGATTGATATCGACTTCGACAGTCGCCTGACGGAGCAGATGATTGAGAGCGGACAGACGCTCATTTACGTAGCAAAGAACAAAAAACTGTATGGTATTCTCGGAATCAGCGACCAGCTGGTGCCACAGGCGAAGAAGTCGGTGGAAGAGATTAAGAGTCTGGGCATTAAGGTTCGTATGCTGACCGGTGATGACCAGCGAGTGGCGGACCTGATTGGCCGCCAGACCGGTGTGGACGAGGCAACGGGCCTTGTGCTTCCGGAGGAAAAGGTAGAACTCGTTCAGGAAGCGGTGAACGGCGGCGAGACCGTATTGTTTGCCGGGCTTCTCAGCAATACCACGCCGGCAATCCTTGCGGCAAATGTGGGATTTGCCATCGGCGAACTGCCGGAGAGCTTAGAGCGTGAAGCGGAGGTTACTACGGAGCATGGTAACATTACGCAGCTTCGACACGCGCTCTCCATTGCCCATCGTACCTGGGCTAAAATCATTATGCTTCGTATGGTTACGATTGGCTTCCAGGCAGTTGCATTCCTGCTTTCCTGCGGACTTTTGTACGCCCTCTTCGGAAGAATCGTTTCGCCGATGCAGATTACACTTTTCACCCTGGCCTTCCGCTTGTGGGTGGGGTATTACTTGTCAAGTCGATAGGGCATTTTCATAAGCCTTGTAGATAGATTTAGAGAAAAAGGAGAACTATTATGGACAAATTATTATTCACCTCGGAATCCGTTACCGAGGGACATCCGGATAAAATCTGTGACC
>DCGJ01000128.1:52071-52234 GCA_002315495.1 Lachnoclostridium sp. UBA1781
CAATGAGCCGTGTTGCATGTGAGACGGCAATCACGACCGGTCTTGTTCTCGTTATGGGTGAGATTACCACCACCGGTTATGTAGACATTCAGAAGGTCGTTCGCGATACCGTTCGCGAAATCGGTTATGACCGAGCAAAATACGGCTTTGACTGCGACACCTG
>DCGJ01000070.1 GCA_002315495.1 Lachnoclostridium sp. UBA1781
ACGTGAGCTTCATTTTTCGCAACTGCCATAACAAACGGAACACCCATTTCCTTGGACATAAGAGTTGCCATAATGCTGGCTTCCATCTCCATGATGGTAACAATGATTCCGTCCAGCTGACGGGCACCGATGGCCTTTAGCACCGCCGGATCCTCCACGTCTGCAATCATGGCATAGCTGACTTTGTCCGCAATATCGTGAATGCGGGCTTCGTTACTATCCAAAACCACGACATCACAGCCAAGATTCTGAAGGGTTACTGCCAGACTCTCACCAAATCTGGTCAAGCCAAGTACCGCATATTGTTTTCTCATATCGATTCCTTTCCGACAGGCCTCGCCTATCCTACCATAATGTTATCCTCCGGCAATCTCCGGAGCAAATCCTTCTTACTGTTCTTTCCCGCAAACATGAGCGCAATGGTCATCGGGCCCAAACGTCCGATATACATTAAAATAATGATAATCACATGACTGCCCGTTCCAAGACTCGACGTAAGATCCGCCGTTAAGCCGACCGTAGCAACAGCTGACGTTGTTTCGTACAGGGCATCAATAAAGCTCACGGAATCATTTTCCATAATCAAAATGCCCACCGTCCCCACAACAAGGGAACAAAAACCAATCAGAATAATCGTGAGCGCGGTACGAAGCATCTCACGCGGAATCCGTCGTCCGAAGGCCTCCGCATTTACCGTACCTTTTATGGTTGCAATGGCGGTTAAAAACAACAAAGCGAAGGTGGTCGTCTTCATACCACCGGCGGTACCGGCCGGAGAACCACCCACAAACATCAGAAGAATATTCACAAACTTCGTTTCGTCCCGCATCGCCCCTTGCGAAAAGGAGGCAAAGCCGGCGGTACGGTCGGTAATGGACTGGAAGAAGGAATTCATAATCTTCCCGCCCATACTCATATTTCCAATCGTATTCGGATTCGTATATTCCATTCCGAACACACAAACCGCGCCAAACAGAATCAGTACACCGGTCGTCACAATCGCCACCTTGGAATGTAACTCGAGACGCGTAAAGAACCATCTTCTCGGCACTTCCTTTCGAAAAATGCGGTTCCACGTTGCAAGCACATCCAGCCACACAACAAAGCCGATACTTGAAAGAACGATGAGCAACATCGTAACGATACAAACGATAGGATTGCCATTATAACCAATGAACGAGGAATCCCCAAGAATATCGATTCCCGCGTTACAAAATGCAGAAATGGCATGAAAAACCGAGTACCAGATTCCCTTTCCCCATCCAAACTGAGGAATGAATACAAAGGAATATCCAATCGCTCCCGCGGCCTCCACAGAAAAGGTAATGGCAAGTACACCCTTCATCAGTCGCACCACGCCGCCGATTTGGTTTATACCATAGCTTTCCTGAATCAGCACCTGCTCCTTCACCGTAATCTGACGGCTCAAAAGCAGGAAGAAGAGGCTCATTACCGCAATAATTCCGAGACCACCGATCTGAATCAGTACGAGCAGAATCACCTTTCCGAGCAGGGTGTATTGCACCGCGGGTGTGACCGTAACCAATCCCGTTACGCACACTGCGGAAGTCGCCGTAAAGAGCGAATCCATAAAGGTTGTCGGCAGATTGTTACAGATGGGAAGCCATAGCAAAACCGCGCCCAATACAATCAGTCCCAAAAAACCGATTCCCAAGATTCGCACGGTGTCCCACTTCTCATCCTGTCGGGTCTCATGCTCTCTAAATTGTGTTAAGTATTTAATCTCCGATTTCATAAATCAGAACACGCTCCATCCAAATGCTTTTCTTCCCTTTTTCCTGCATTTACTTGCTAAGATGCAGTCCGCTGTTCGTAACCAAAGCCACCTGTCGTCCCTGGCCGTCGGTTACCATCGTCTCAAAATAACAGGTCGTTCTGCCGTTTTTCACGCATTTGCATTCTGCTATGAGCGTCTTATCCTTCGGCTGACCAAGATAGCAGATGTTACTCATCGTGGTAAGCGTTACCTGCTCTCCGTCATTCGATGCAACGGCAAAAGCGAAGTCCGCCAGGGTAAAGATGGCGCCACCCATCACGTGGTCTCCCACAGCCAAATGCTTCTCTTCCACCTGAAGGGTGCATTTGCTATAGTTCTCGCCAACCTCGGCAATTTCAATGCCGGTGGTAATCATTGCAAAACGATCCTGAATAAAATATGCTCTTGCTTCCTCTAATGTCATAGTGTTGCCTCCTTTATTTCTCAATACCGGCGAAGCGTCTTGCCATTTCGTCGATACTAAAGATAATCACATTTAAGAATTCCAAAACCTCTTCGATACTCTGCTTCATCTGACCTTCCATCCATTTGGTCAAAACCCCAACGATGCCCTGAGCCGCGAAATAGTACAGCCACTCCTGCTGCGTCTCCGTCAGATTCGGAAACAGCGCGCGAATCGTCTGAATGTTGGACTTGTAACAAAGGTCAAACATGCGCTTACGAAAATGCTCATCGCCGCTTTGAAAGAACAGCGTTTGATAGAAATCAAAGTCCGATGCAATCTCCTTCAGAATGATTTCGAAAATATCCTGAAGTGTTGCAAACCGATTCTCCGTAATGCGTCCCTCCAGCTTATCCAGTCGGTCTTTCTCCATCTTCTCCATCAGATCAAACGGATTGTCATAATACTTGTAAAAGGTTGCTCGGTTAATTTCCGCCCGGTCACAAAGCTCCTTGACCGTGATTTTTTCCAGAGGCTTCTCTTTGATTAAAAGCAGCATCTGCTGGCGGATAACCATATTGGTATAGCGGGATCTGGCGTCCATAAGCCTTCCTCTCTTTTCTCAAAATGTAACGGGGACGGGGCATTTTCTAAAGATTCCGTGTCCTAATAAACAAAGCGTGGAATTGTGTTGCCAAAGTAACATCCCCACGGAATCTGATGGTAGCATTCCCGACCTGATCGTGTTATTCTAACACCCGAAAGTTAACTAACACGTGTTTATTATATTACACAAGAGTACAAAGTACAAGAGCAAAATGCGGCTTGAGGGAATTTCCTTCACCGCCCGAAAGGAAAGAAAAACGATGGGAATTCGACTGATGATTGACTCCGGCTGTGATATGGCTCCGGAGATTGCAAACGAAAAAAATGTCCGGGTATTACCGCTTAAGGTAAGCTTTGGAGACGACGAATATTTGGACCAGGTGACACTGAAGCACCGCGAGTTTTATGAAAAACTGATTGAAACGGATGTATTTCCGAAAACTGCTCAGATTCCTCCCTTTGAATATGATGAAGCCTTCCATGAGGCGGTAGAGGCAGGCGACACCGTGGTCTGCCTCACCATCTCGCAAAAGCTGTCGGGATGCTACCAGAGTGCCTGCATCGCAGCAGCCGATTATCCGGGAAACGTATACGTCGTAGATACGATGTCGGTTGCTGTCGGCGAACAGATTCTGATGGATTATGCGGTTCGCTTACGTGACGAAGGGGCCGATGCGGTAACCATCGTAAAGGAATTGGAGGAAAAGCGTGACAAAGTAGTCATCCTGGCACTTCTCGATACCCTCGAGTATCTGAAGCGGGGCGGACGCATCTCGGCAGCGGTTGCATTTGCAGGAAATCTGTTATCCGTAAAGCCGGTCGTTCAGGCGGTGGACGGAGAATGCGTTCTCGTTGGAAAAGCCAGAGGCTCCCGCGCGGCCAACAACCTGTTAAAGGAAATCATGAAGAAAGCCGGCGGCATTGATTTCTCTATGCCGTTTGGCGTAGCGTTTAGCGGATTGGACCGCTCTCTTCTCACAAAATACATCGAAGATAACCGCGACCTGTGGGGCGATCATGTGGATTCCATTCCGACCTGCTCGATCGGCTCCGCCATTGGGTCTCATATCGGTCCGGGAGCAATCGCCGTGGCCTGCTTCCATCCGTAAAAGTAGTTTCGAAAAAATTCACTTGCATTTTCTCCCTGTTTCCCTATAATAGGCTTCGTACCTAATGGTCGGTGAGTTCGTAACCATCCTCACCTAAAACAAAACTAAGGAGAAAACAAATGAATAAGAAAGTACTGTTTATCACCCAGGCCGCAGCCATTGCTGCGCTCTACACCGTGCTCACGATTTTTATCGCAGCCTTCAACCTTGCAAGCGGCGCAATTCAGTTCCGCATTTCCGAGGCTCTGACGATTCTTCCGGTATTCACACCGGCAGCAATCCCGGGACTTTTTATCGGTTGCTTCCTAAGCAATCTGATTACCGGCTGTGCTGTTATGGATATCGTGTTCGGTTCTCTTGCAACGCTGATTGGTGCCATCGGAACTTACCTGCTGAAGAAGTATTGGTTTGTCGCTCCGATTCCTCCGATTCTTGCAAATGCCTTCATCGTTCCAATCGTGCTTCGCTACGCATACGGCATCGGTGATGCCTACTGGTATCTGATTTTAACGGTCGGTGCCGGCGAGATTCTTTCCTGCGGAATTCTGGGCTTAGTTCTCTATTTTGCGCTGAAACCGATTCGGAATATCTTTCTTACCGAGCAGGTTTCCGCAACGGCAAACGAATAAAAAACAAGGCTGCTCCAAACGATCGCCTCGTAGGAGCAGCCTTTTTTCGTTAATTCAGTGCTGCAATAATTTCATCACAAATTTCTTCGACGTTCTTTCCATCCGTATCAATGCGGATATCTGCCGCTTCCTCGTACAGTGCACGACGTTTTTCCATCAGCTGAGCAATAAATTCCACATTCATATTGCCGTTCAAAATCGGACGGTCCGTGTTATCCTTTACACGCTCATAAATGGTTTCCGGCGTTGCACAAAGGAACACAATCTTACCGCTCTTCTTCATATTCGCCGTGTTCTCCGGACGAACGACCACGCCGCCCCCGCAGGATACAATCGTGTTGCCCTCATCACCGATGGCAACCACCAGCGCACTCTCAATATCACGAAAATGCGGCTCACCATACTTTGCAAAGATCTCTGTGATTGGCATCCCCTGCTCTTCCACAATTCTTGCATCCATCTCCACCAGGGCCATAGAAAGCTTGTCCTTCAGTCTTGCTGCGATGGTGCTTTTTCCGGCTCCCATAAAGCCGATCAAAAATATATTATTCATTCGAAATCACCTGTTTTTGTTCTTTATTCTACAGCAGTAGACCGCTGTATTTCCCACATTTTATAAACCAATCCATGGTTTTCTTAGCTGTAGAACTTTGCCTTAACCTCATCCACCGGCATATCGTAGCCGTCCGTAAACAGACGGAACGCTTCTACGCCCTGCCACAAAAGCATGCCCTTACCGCCTACGCAAATACAGCCTGCTTCCTTTGCTTCCTTAAGCATCTTGGTCTCTTCCGGATTGTACACGGCATCACAAACCACAAGTCCCGGACGGAATGCGGAAAGGTCCTTCACCACGCTCTGATCGGCGAGATTCGGATTCATACCGACAATGGTCGCATTTGCAAAAATATCTGCAGACTGAATCTCTGCGGTCATCTTTGCGGTATCGTCAATATCGTATACGTTCACAACGATTCCCGGAACAGCCTGACGAATCTTCTCTGCGGTCTCCAAGGTTCTTGCGAAAAATGCGTCATTCTTATTGAAGATGGTAATCTCTCTTGCGCCGTCTAATGCACACTGCACCTGAATCGCGGTTGCAGCACCGCCACCACCGGCAACGACCAGCTTCTTACCCTTAATATCAATGCCATGGTCCTTCAGATTGTTGACAAATCCGGTACCGTCGGTGATATGACCGATGAACTTTCCGTTGTCATTCACAATCGTGTTAATTGCACCGATAATCTGTGCAGCCGGTGAAAGCTCATCCATGTACTTTGCGGCTTCCGTCTTATCCGGCATGGTTACATTACCACCCTTCATATTAAAGAGACGCATTGCCTTGATTGCTTCCTCTACGCGATCCACCGGAATATCGAGTGCCACATATACATAATTTAAACCGAGCTTAGCAAAACTAAAGTTGTGCATTGCAGGAGATCCGGAATGTCCTACCGGAGAACCAATCAATGCCAACAGCTGTGTATGTCCGTCAATTCTTGCTTCCATGTCAAGTACCTCATGTTCTTCTTAATCCCGAGCAGGAAAATGCCCTCTGCCCGGTTCGAAGTGATTATATCATAGGTTTAGCGATTTATCAAAACTTTTCTTCTTTAGTGCGTTAAACCGCAAAAACGAATCGAGCGGCCTTATTGCTAAGACCGCTCGACCCTAATTTATGAGCAAGAGAGTGATAATGGCATGTTTCGTGATTCGTTGCTCAGTGAATCACACAATGCTTGCCGGAGACAGGTCCCCTAACAACGCAAAAAAGGCGCTATCGAAATCGATAACGCCTTTGTCTCTACGTCAGTTATCTTACCACTTTTCCTTTGACAATGCAATACTTATTTCACGAAGAATTATTCGACAATAATGACGGATTATTATGCCTTTCTTTATCGTATTAGAGTGCTGCATTTTCTACGGTCCATTTAGGCTTTGCGAGGAGCATTTTGCAAATGCTATAATGAACTGAAGATCAAGGATTCTTGGGGACCTCTGTCCCCTGATGCAATACATTATGCGAGGTGCTTATTATGGATATGGAGAAGTATAACCAGTGGCCTGCACGCCACAGAAACGACAACCCACCAAACGAGAAAATCATTAAGCTTGGCCGCAAAATCACAGATGTTGCCGGGCACATGTTCGGCGGCGTTAAGGTAGACGACCCGGAGTATTGGGGGCTTGCCGAAATCATTACGGAGGAAATGGCAGACGTCGGGCTCAAGATGAAGAAGCGTACTCCTTACACATTTTCCGAGATGTGCAAGCTCTGTAAGATTGACAAGGCCGGGGAAGCAGACTTCCAAAAGCTTCTGGATGAGATGAGTTATATCGGTCTTTTGGAATACGATTATGGCTACCACTATGACCACAAGGGACGTACTGCTCCGCAGTCGGAGCGCCGTTACGTGCTCCCAATGTTTGTACCGGGTTCCGCAGAGCTTTTCAACATGGAGGAGCTTCCGGACGGAAGCAACCCGCGACTCCGCGATCATCCGGACATTGCCGCATTTTTCGAAAGAATGACCTTTATTCCGCTTGCCGGCGTTACGGAGATGGTACCTCCGGGAGGTGCCGGTATCGGTATGCAGGTCATTCCGGTCGAAAAAGCAATTTCGATGGAAAATA
>DCGJ01000063.1:0-20323 GCA_002315495.1 Lachnoclostridium sp. UBA1781
GGCCCCTCCAATTTTTAAAAATAATATTTCGAACTAAATCAAGCCTGCATTTCTGCAGTATTCTTTATAAAAATCTCTGGTCTCCACAATTTCCGAAACAACCTTATTCCCCGAATTCAGCAAATAGGAACATATGGACTCGGAAACCAGGTATACTCCCAATCGTAAATTGGAAAATGCTGCTTTACGCATCAAATCAAACTCTTCGGAAGAAAACTTTCGTGAAGGCTCAATATAATCCGCAATAAAAATCATCTCTTCAAGCGAAGTCATATCCGGTTTTCCGCTAACATGATAGCGGATGGCGGATAACACCTGCTCATCACATATTTTATATTTCTCGCGTGCCATAAACGAACCTGTCAGGCCATGAACAACACCAAAACAGGACTTGTATTCCTCCGATAGTACAATATTGTGTTCTTTACAATATTTCAACGTCTTATCGACGGATAGTTCCTTGGCGCAATCATGTAATAAACCGGCCAAAAATGCCTGATCAGCGTCTAATTTATGAGCCATTGCAAGGGAAGCTGCGGTGTAAGCAACCCCGAGCGAATGAAGATAACGTTTATGAGAAAGATTTTTCTCAACTTTTTCCATCAAATCAGTTGGGAGCATGTCGTTACCTCCTTCCTTTTTCTTGGTTCTTCTTAAATGCAGAATACCGAAAGATAATCCATAAGGCATCTATAGTGTTATGAATAATCTTCAACTACGCCTTAGGAAGTTCAAGCTTCTTCTTTGTTTTCGATTCGCGATAAAGAACAATCTTCTTACCAATTACCTGAACAATCTCAGAATGAGTACGATCGGCAAGAACCGAAGCAAGCTCTTTCGGTTCCTCCAGACAATTGTTCAAAACAGAAAGTTTAATCAACTCTCTTGCTTCCAAAGCTTCCGAAACAGCTTCGGTAAGTTCCGGAGAGATACGACCTTTTCCGATTTGAAAAATCGGTTCAATTTTCATTGCTAACCCCTTTAAATAGGATCTCTGCTTACTTGTCATAATAATCTCCTTATCTGATATTACTTGTAGTAATCAAACTGCCAGCCATACATCTTAACGGTATCACCGTCCTTAATTCCAAGCTCTTCCAAACGATCAAGAATTCCATTCGTTTTAAGGAAATTCTGGAAGAATTCGAAGCCTTTTTCAGAGTCGATATTGGTGTAACCGAGCATTTTCTCGATACGAGGACCTTCTACGACATACATACGAAGATCTTCATCATATTCAACCGTAAATGGCTCCTTGATTTCTTCTAAGGTTTCAGGGAAGAATTCTCGCTCAAATACAATCGGCTCTTCTTTCGTCTTTTGCAGCATATCATACACTGCATATAGAAGCTCTTTTACACCTTTGCCGGTTGCTGCGGAAATCGGCATAATCTTTGTATCTTCACCCAAGCCATCATGCATCAGTTCTAATGCAATCTGTTGCTCCTCCTCCGAAAATACATCCATCTTATTGGCTGCAATAATCTGAGGCTTCTTACTTAACACTTCACTGTATTTTACAAGTTCTTCATTGATTTTTTTGACATCATCAACCGGATCACGTCCCTCAGTACCGGCGGCATCAACCACATGAATAATCACGCGACAGCGTTCAACATGCTTTAAAAACTGATGGCCAAGACCAACGCCCTCGGATGCACCCTCGATCAATCCCGGAATATCGGCAATGACAAAGCCGTTCGTTCCTTCGAGGTCAACTACACCGAGATTCGGATTCAAGGTGGTGAAATGATAGTTTGCAATCTTTGGTTTTGCATTGCTTACCATGGAAAGGAAAGTTGATTTTCCAACGTTTGGGAATCCAACCAATCCTACATCGGCAATCACTTTCAATTCCAAAATAACTTCTAGTTCCTGACCCTTTTGGCCGGGCTGAGCATATTTCGGAACCTGCATCGTTGGTGTGGCAAAATGCTGATTTCCCTTGCCGCCACGACCACCGCGAAGAACAACCATTCTTCGATTGTCATGGGACATATCTGCAATAATCTTGCCGCTTTCCGCATCCTTAATAACAGTTCCTTCCGGAACCTTAACAATCATATCTTCGCCATCACGACCGGAGCAATTATTGTTGCCACCCGGTTCGCCATGTTCCGCACAATACTTTCGGATGTAACGGAAATCATTCAAGGTGTTCTTTCCTTCATCCACCTCAAAAATGAGATCGCCACCACGACCGCCATCGCCACCATTTGGACCACCAGCGGCCACAAACAGCTCACGACGAAAGCCAACATGGCCATCTCCACCATTACCGGATCGGATATAGATTTTTGCAACATCAGCAAACATACTATTTTCCCTTTCATAATAAAACTTGTAACTCTCTTTAAGGTTACATTACGTAAAAAACAGCCCTGAAAAAAATCAGGGCTGTTTCATCTCAAATCTACGTTACCGTGGAATTACTGAGCGTCTACAGGATATACACAAGCCTGCTTCTTACCCTGGGACTTGGTCTCGAATCTCAAAGTTCCGTCAACCAAAGCAAACAAGGTATCATCGCCGCCGATTCCTACATTTACGCCCGGATGAATCTTGGTACCACGCTGTCTGTAAAGAATGTTGCCGGCCTTAACAAACTGACCGTCAGCACGCTTAGCGCCAAGTCTCTTGGACTCGGAATCTCTACCGTTCTTGGTGGAACCAACACCCTTTTTATGAGCGAATAACTGAAGGTTCATTCTCAACATGATTATTTCCTCCTAAAAACAAGTGCATTACTTATTAACTATAGTTACCTTGACGTAGGCTCCGTTTGTATCCTTCGCCACCGTCTCAATTCCCAATTGCATCGATTGTAACAGCAATTGAGCTTCGGGATTACTTTCCTTCAACCGAAAACGAACGTCTCCGTCCTCTTCCGTGTAATCAAAGGAAACCTTTGCGAGCATCTCAATGGAATTCACTGCATTAATCACAAGTACACTGACACCGGCGCAAACAATGTCGCTGCCTTCTTCTGCGTATCCTGCATGACCAATACAATCAAAACCGGTAATCTCGTTATCCCTTTTGAAAATGGATACCCGTATCATGACATCCTCTTAAGCGTTGATCTTTTCGATCTTAACCTGAGTATAAGGCTGTCTGTGACCGTTCTTCTTGTGATATCCGCTCTTTCTCTTGTATCTGTAAACAATAACCTTCTTTGCTTTGCCTTCGCCAAGAACAGTTGCAGATACGGTTGCGCCGGAAACTACCGGATTACCAACAACCAACTCGCCGTTGTTTACAGCAAGTACCTGATCAAAAGTAACAGTATCGTTCTCAGCTGCTCCAAGCTTCTCTACTCTAATGATATCGCCTTCAGCTACCTTGTACTGCTTACCACCGGTTGCAATAATTGCGTACATAAGGACACCTCCTATTATCATTACTCGCCAACTACGGTGACGACCGAAGTCATTCTTTGAACCCCATTGTGCGGCATACTGTAATAAAATACCATTTCAAGTAGATAAAGTCAAGTATTTATTTTCAAAAACAGCTGTTTAATTGCGAAATTCTTCAGCCAATGGTCGATGCGTCTTCTCTCTGGTAACCTCTACGAGATTTAGTTTCGTCATTTCGACAAGTTCGCTGCGAATACGGTCCTTCCGTAATTCCTTTCGCAAATGCTCCAAAAGCTGATTTTTTTCCTCCTGGCTTCGCATATCGATGAAGTCAATCATAATAATTCCGGAAAGATTTCGAAGAATCAATTGTCTGCATATTTCCGTTGCAGCCTCGAGATTCACCTGTAGGAATCCTGTTTTGTTTCTTTTTTCCGCAGTGCATTTTCCGGAGTTAACGTCAACAACTACCATCGCCTCGGTCTGCTCAATCACAAGATAGGCACCACTCTTAAGCCAGACCTTTTTTCCAAGCAGTTCCGAAAGATTGGCCTCCATATTGTATACGCAAGGCAAGGATACCATGGAATCGGAATACAGTTCTAATTTTTTTTCTTCTTCCGGACGAAAGGCACTGAGGAACTCTTTCATTTGCGTAAATATAGATATATCATCAGTTACATAGCGATCGAAATCGTAGGTATAACTGTCGCGAAGCTCGCACAAATAATTAGGTAAACCATCACGAAGCTTTGTTCCGGGCACGACGTTAAGCGCTTTTTTATTCAGAGCATCATATGTCTCCATTAGATATGTCAACTCAGATGTGAGCTGCTCGTTTGAGGCAAATGCAGCATTTGTCCGGAGCATGATTCCAAAGCCTTTACGACTACGAGCTGAATTCGAAAAGAACAGTTCAAGGATATTTCGAACCTTAGCTTCAGCTTCCTTATCCGTGATTTTTTTCGATACATGAATTCCGTTGGCCCCATGCATAATAACAAAATAACATCCCGTCAGATTGTAATTTCCGACAACGGTAACGGTTTTGTTCTTGGAGGCTTCTTTTTCGATTTGTACCAAAAGCTCATCGCCAACATGTAATTTTCCGTCAGCATGGCTTTGTGCAGTAATCGGATGAGTGCATTTTTCTAAAGGGAGATACCAGTTTTCTTCCCCTTCTACTTTTACAAATGCAGCATTTATCGTCGGAACAATCTGCATTATTTTACCAACATAAATGGAGCCCGTGAGAATGCCATTATCCTTTTCCGGCCGCAAAGAACAAAGCTTTTTGTCCTGAAAACTCGTAGAAATAACTCGATTGTCAGACTTATATACTATAAGTGTACTCGCCATAAAGGACGTACCTCATCTTCCTCAACTCCATACAATTCCATTCGATGAATCCGAAAATCATATGGATTGTATTCCACCTGTGCAAGCTCTGCCAAAGCTTTGCATACCAAATTGGCAGATATGTTGTCTTCACTTCCTGCATCCAATACAATTACCAAAGAGGTGAGCTCCGGATTTCTTGCAGAATGCAGTAAACCATTCACCAGAGTTTCCTGATCCATAATAGGAGTCTTAATATCGTCTCTGCGATACTGTAATTCCAGTGTTGGTACATATAAACTATCGACAGGTAAAAACAATTCTCGGATACCATCCTTCAAATCAATTGTTTTTTCTGCTGTTTTTGTTTTTTTCGTAACCGGACAAGTCTCCATCGCTCCAAGTGCTTTCACATGCTCCATGGAAATACCCGCCTGCTCTCTCACCTCGATATAATATGCAGCTGCGGAAATCAGCGACATACAGGTAGTCTTCTTCGTCTGCTCGATATAATCGTTTCGTCTGGTAACTTTGGTTACATCAAACTCAATACTCATTGCTTTCGAAAGTTTTTCCAAAATCTCTTCCGTAGGATACTCTTTCAAAAACTCCACATCGAAATATTCTCCATCGCTGGTAACCGCGAGAGAAAGCGGCTGCGCAAAACTCATAATCTGATGCGGATGATAGCCTTCCGAATAGGCCACCTCAAGGCCGGTGCGTCGTATCGCCTTCTGAAAGTAACGCATGACATCCAAATGGCCTAAAAACTTCATACTTCCAAACTTGGAAAATCGAACTCGAACTCTCATTAGCCGTTCACCCCGGTATCCTTTCCATCATAATTTACACTACTGCCATCCGGCAAACGCTCTTCTTTGCATACGCCCACACCAAAGGATGCAGCTCCGCACCCCGTGCACTTTCTGCGACAGTTTGGAGACACCTTGGCATTTCGGGCATTTTCATATTCTCTCCATAAAAAGTTTTTGGTTACACCAACGTCGATGAATTCCCAAGGCAAAATTTCATCCTTTGGACGCTCTCGCAGATTATAAAACTCAATCGTAATTCCATTGTTGTTAAATGCGGCAATCCACTTTTCGTGATCAAAAAATTCTGCCCACGCATCATAGATACAGCCATTTCTGTAAGCTTCTAAAATCGCATTACAAAGCTTGCGATCACCACGGGCAAAAACACCCTCCAGCTCACTGGTCTCCATATCGTGCCATTTATAAGAAATGCTCTTCTGATTCAACTGTTCGCGAACCGTCTCTTTCAACATACGCTGGTTTTCCAAAAACTGAGACTTTGGAGCCATCGCCGTCCATTGAAACGGGGTAAAAGGCTTCGGAATAAAGAAGGATGTACTGATACCGACATTCACTTTTCCGTTTCTCTCCTGCTTTGGAATCGTATAATATTCTTCGGCAATTCGCTCGGCAAGCTGGGCAATGCCTTTGACATCTTCCTCCGTCTCCGTCGGAAGTCCCAGCATGAAATATAGTTTCACCTTGTTCCAACCACCACGAAAGGCCTGCATGGCACCACTGAGAATGTCCTCTTCCGTAAGTCCTTTGTTAATGACATTTCGCATACGCTGCGTGCCCGCTTCCGGTGCAAACGTTAAACTGCTCTTACTGATATCCTGAACCTTATTCATTACATCCAGGGAAAATGCGTCAATTCTCAAAGAAGGCAACGATATATTCACATACTGATGTTTGTAATTATCAATCAGGAAATAAACAAGTTCCTGAAGACAGGAATAATCACTGGAGCTCAAAGAACTCAGTGTGATTTCATCCTGACCGGTGCTATCGAGCATTTTCTTCGCCATATCCTTTAAAAATTCAATGGAACGCTCACGAATCGGTCGATAAATCATACCGGCTTGACAAAATCTGCATCCACGGATACATCCACGCTGAATCTCAAGTACAACACGGTCCTGAATCGTTTTTAAGAACGGTACAAGAGGTTTCTCCGGGTAAACAGTATGGGAAAGGTCGGTGTCGACACATTTCTTGATTCGGGTTGGAATTCCATCGATATTTGGTTTGAAGCTCTTTATGGTTCCATCCTCATGATATTCCACATCATAAAACTGAGGAACATACATCCCCTGAATATTGGCAAGCTTCTTTAGAAACTCCCGACGATTATAGTGGCCACTTTCTCTTTCCGCAATATAAAGATATAAAATCTCGTCATAACTGGTTTCACCCTCTCCCATATAGAAGAAATCAAAGAAATCAGCAATCGGTTCCGGATTATACGAGCAAGGGCCACCGCCAACCACAATCGGGTCGGAATCCGTTCTGTCCTTTGCATTAAGAGGGATCCCGGAAAGATCCAAAACCTGCAAAACATTCGTATAACACATCTCATATTGAAGTGTAATTCCGAGGAAATCGAAGTTTTTAATCGGATCCTGACTCTCTAAGGCAAACAGCGGTATCTTTTTTTCGCGCATCACTTTATCCAGGTCAACCCATGGACTGTAAACACGTTCGCACCAAGTATCTTCCCGGCGGTTAAACATATCATATAGAATCTGAATGCCCAAGTGAGACATTCCGACCTCATAAACATCCGGGAAACACATGGCAAAACGGACCTTCATCTTTGTCGGGTCCTTCATTACCACGTTCATCTCTCCGCCAATATATCTGGCCGGTTTCTCAACGGACATTAATATTTCATCACTTAAAGCTAATTTACGCATAAAGCCTCCAATTCAATTTGCATCTTTTACATCATATCACATTTCTTGGTTTATGGAAACAAAAAACGTCATTTCACCTTGCAAATGCATTGACTGTACTTTATACTATCTGTGGAAAATTCCGCCAATTTCCAAAGATATTTCTTGCGTTTGGATTGGTAAGATATGGGATTTCACGGAGGAAAATAGTATGGGTTTTTGTCCTATTTGTAAAAATGAGTTTCAGGAGCAATTTACAACGTGTCCGGATTGCAAAGTCAATCTGGTTGAGGCGCTTGCACATGATGGCAAGCAGCCGATGTATAAACTACGCAGCAAAGAGATTTTTGACAAATTTGTCGGGTATCTGGAATATAGTAAAATCCCTGTAGAAACCGATGTGAATCCGGAAGACGGGACTTACGAGGTATATTCCGTTCGAAAGAAGGATGAAATGAAAATTTCGCAGGCCTTTATGACCTGTGTATCCTGCGAAGCAGAAAAAGAATTATTAAATCATACAGAGGCAGCAGACATTGTGGAAGACGGAGAACTTAGTGCTCAGGAATTCGAGACATTAGAGGAAGTTGCTGAAAATGAAGCCGATGATTCTCTGCTCTCCCAGCTCGCAAAAGAAGAAGCGGTAAATGAGCTGTCCGGCACGGTATTTCGCCATACAAAATCATATGAGTCAATGGAGCACAAGGCGTCAGAGTCAAAAAGCTCGGGTATCATGCTCATTTGCTTTGGAATCGGCGGTCTAATCTTCGTTGCTCTTAATGTACTCGGCAAAATCAAACTGATTAATGTCATGTTTTCTCAAATTGTGCTCACCACCTTCTTCCTCGCAATGCTGGTGGTTGGATTTATCTCCCTAAAAAGCGCAAAAAAATATATGGAGCAGTCCGGTGAAGAAAATGATGATATTCAGGCATTAAAGGACTGGATGAAAATAAACGCAACCCCGGAAGTTATTGTAAAGGCTGAAGAAAAAGAATTGTCTGAAGTAGAGAGAATCCTGAATGAACAGCAAAGACTTACGGAAATGGTAACTAAAGCATTTCCGGATATGGATGAATCGATTATCAATCATTTTACGGAAGAATTTTATACGGAAAATTTCTTGCAGGATCAGACTGAAGAACTTGAAAACGAAACGGTAATATAGTATAATTATTCTAATATGGCGCATTGTATGTTGCGCAGGGCGTTTTGCCCTATTGTTCCTGACCAGGTCGGGAAAGAGGAGGAAATTGAAAAATGACTTATTGTCCAATCTGTAAGAAGGAGTACAACACAGACATTACGATTTGTCCGGAATGTAATGTTGGCCTTCTTGAGGGAGAAAGAACGGATCGTGTTCCGGTCTTCTCACTTCAAAAAGAGGACTCTGCCCAGCGATTTGTGGAATATGCTGCCGAGCAGGGACTGACCGTCAACTATGAATATATGTTGCGGGAAGATGCGTACAAAATTTATGTTAACAAGACGGATATGAAGGCTACCTTAAAGCTCTTTGCTTCGTTCCATACAATGGAAGCCAAGAAGAAAAAAGAAGCCGAGGAAGCTGCTGCCGCTGCTTTAGCCGCTGCAAATGCTCCTGAGACGGAGGAAGAAATTGCCGATATCCCACCGGAAGATGTTAGCATCGTTGCTTCCGATATTCCTACGGAAGAAGATGTAGCTGAGGAAACCTCCTACATCTCTCCTACCAATTCGGAAACGGCGCCGGAGGAAGAACCGATTGACGACCCTGAATTAGAAATTGGTGAAACTATTATTGAGTCAACTGAGGAGCCGGTTTCCGAAATCATTGAGGAAGTTATCGAAGAACCGGTTAACGAGATTGTCGAAGAAACCACCGAAGTAATAGAAGAAATTGCTGAAGAACCGGCAAGTGCCCCGATTTTTGTTGAAGTTGAGCGAGTTTCTGAAGCAGAGATTGAGGAATCTTCCGTAATTGATCCTTCCTTTATTGAGTTTACTCCGGTTACCGAGAAGAAAGCTCCGATCGAGTATGACGAGGAGGTTGAAGAACCTATCGTTGTTTCCGCTCCTGCCACCGTTATTGAGGAGGTTGAAGAACCAATCGTTGTTTCCTCTCCTACTACCGTTATTGAAGAGGTTGAAGAAAATGCGGTTGAACTTCCAACTACGTCTGAACCGGAGATTTCTGAAGTCGTAGAAGAAGTGAAGGAGGTCGAGGAATCGATTTCCGAGGAAGTTGTTTTGAAAGAAGAACCGTCCGGCGAAGAGGACGCATTTTCGAGTTTCCTTACCAACTTCAAGAAAGCCTCTCTTTCGAAGAGCCAGAAGCAAAATGCTCCTATCGTTGAAGAAATCGATCCTAAGGCCGTTACGGAAGATGCTGAAGAATATCATTCCATTAATTTCCGACCAACCGATATCTCCGACACTCCAATTAAGGTTTCGGCGGATTCTCTTATCTCAGAAGAGGTATTGGATGGCACTTCCACTGCTCCGGAAATTGATATGACTGAAGTCACAAAGGCTGCCGAACTTGCAAAGGAAGCAGCAAATCCGGTTATCGAAGAAACCGTTGTAAACAGTAATCCGAATGAAGAGAATGCAATCGCCGCTGAACCGGTAAAAGAAGAACCAAAGACCGAGCATCCGGCTCCGGCATCTAAGCCTGCCACACCAAAGCCTACTGCTCCGAAGGTTACTCCTCGCAAAGAACTGTCGATGGATGAAGAACTCGATAATCTCGATAATTATGCGGGATTCGTTCCGGACTATTCCTATTCCGAGGAAACCAAAAAAGAACTTACCGCAGAGGAAAAAGCACTTCAGGAATTCAAAAAGCGTGCTGAGGAACGCCACTCCATTTCCATGCAGAAGGCTGCTGAAAAACAGAAGGAACAGGCTCGTCAGGCGAACCTTGTGAAGGACCTCGCGAATGGTCAAAAGATTGTTTTTGAGGATACCGATGAGCTTGATAATTATGCAGGATTCATACCGGATTATACACCGAACACCAGTAACGAAGCAGAATTTGATTTCTATAAGCCTCACACCATTGGCAGCTATGCGAAGTATAAGAAAGGCAAGAAATCACCAAATGTTGCCACCACCGCCAACACCTATATGCGTGGCACCAATGCAGAGGAATTACAGTCTGTGTTTATTTCCAATGTTCCTGCGAATGTAAAGCGCACAGTAAATGCCAACGATTTGAAGACAGGTAACTTCCTGTTTTCCATGTCCGGCAGTCAGATCACAAAGCTTTTTACCAGCTGGATGATGATGAATATTACCGCACAGTCGGTTCGTAGTTTTGAGAAGCTTGATGCAACTCCGGATGAAAAGGAACAGGCTAAGAAAGCCGGTATCAAAGAGATTCTGAAGGACAACTTCGGAGACTTGAATGACAGTTTCCTGGATGCCATTGTGGAACGCTACTATTCCAAATATTTAGATGATTAATTAGAAATTGCCTGCGAATAATCGCAGGCAATTTTTTCAAAGAAAAGAGAGTCGGAAACCCGACTCTCATGTTTTTTATCCCTGGAAACGGTCGGAGAAAATATCCAACAACTCTTCCTTTGTCAGTTTACTTCCAAGATCTACATTTGGATCAATTACGGAATCTGCCAAATGCTGCTTCTTTTTCTGCAAACGATAAATCTTTTCTTCAATGGTATCCTTTGCGAGGAGTTTAATAACATGCACATTCTTGGTCTGACCGATACGATAAGCACGGTCGGTTGCCTGCTCTTCAACTGCCGGATTCCACCATGGATCCACATGAATAACGGTATCAGCGCCAACCAGATTGAGACCGGTGCCGCCCGCTTTCAGAGAAATCAGGAACACATCCTTGTTGCCTTCATTGAAGGATTTTACAGCATCCGAACGATCCGTAAGCTTAGTTTCCCCTTCAATGATAAAGTAAGAAATACCTTCCTCCTCAAGCATATCCTTAATCAACCCAAGCATTGATGTGAACTGGCTGAAAATAAGGATTCTGTGACCATTTTCCAAAGCCTCCTTCGTAATGTTACGAAGAACATCCATCTTGGCACTCTCGCCTTCGTAATTGTCGACAAAGGTTTTCGGATGGCAACAAATCTGACGAAGACGCATAAGCGCGCTCAAAATCTGCATCTGATTATGACGGATGGCATCATCGTCATCAAAGTCAAATTCTCCACGATAATGATTCAGATATGCAGCATAAAGCTTCTTCTGATCCTCGGAAAGTTCAATCAAAATCTTCTCTTCTGTCTTCTCCGGAAGTTCCTTCAAAACATCCTGCTTCATACGACGAAGTATAAATGGTTTGATCCTGGCATGAAGCATTTGCAGCTTATCCTCATTGTGATTTGCGATTGGTTTTTCGTACTGATTCATAAATACAGCATGTGTATACATGTAGTTCGGCATCAGGAAGTCGAAAATGCTCCAAATCTCGGTCAGTGAGTTCTCAATCGGAGTACCGGTTAATGCAAAGCGACAATCTGCCTCGAGCTGCTTCACGCTTGTTGCGTTGATCGAAGCAGGATTCTTTATGTTCTGTGCTTCATCGATGATAACTGCTTCGTAATGACGTTTTTTATACCAGACCAGGTCTCGACGGAGAAGCGGATACGAAGTAATAATGACGTTTGCTTCTGTCGTATTAATGATATTTGCACGCTCTTCCGGGGTTCCGCATACAACAACAGAACTCATAGAAGGCGCAAAGTTTTCAATTTCGTCCTTCCAGTTATACATCAAAGAGGACGGACAAATAACAATGCTGGCCTTCTCTTTTGGAAGCGACATTAAGAACGTGATTGATTGCAGGGTTTTACCAAGACCCATGTCATCTGCAAGGATTCCACCCATCTGGTGTTCCATCAGATTACGCATCCAACGATATCCGTATAACTGATATGGACGCACATCCGCATGGATTCCTTCAGGACAAGGGAATTCCTTCGGAGTCTTAATTTCTTCGAGAAGGGCAAGCACTTCTTCATCCATCGGATTCTTGCCATTTTTCTTCTTAAGAACAGCCTCAAGGTACGGCAAATTGTACTTAGAGAAAGAAATGGTCGCATCCTTCAGCTGACGGACAGAACCATTGATGGAATGAATCATCATAATGGCATCCATCAGATTCTCATCATCCAAAAGAAGGAAATTGCCGTCTTTCAAACGGAAGAACTTCTTCTTCAGCTGAACCGACATCAAAAGATCACGAAGTTCATCCTTTTCAACGTCCTCCATTGCAATTTCAAGGGACAGATAATCCTCTCCCTTCTTTGTATGGATACCATAAGAAACCTTCGAATCCTTACGAATCCGCAATCTACGACAGGATTCATCGTAGAACAATTCCATATAGTCCTTCAACTTTTCAGCGTCACCACTTAAGAATTCAAAGATTGCTTCTTCATCACGGAGCAGGTAATACCCCTGATGCATCTCGAAATGCAGGTCATCCAAGATGTTAAAGATCGCATTTTCCTTATCCTTATCACGAAGAATAATCGCGCCATCCGTGGACGGGTCTTCAAAACTGTTGAACGTATATTCACCGTAGCTGAATTTCAATTCGCCACGAATACTATTATGCTGATATTCCAGGTAAAATGCGGCTTTCAGCGGATATTCCACATATCTTTCGCGAATGGATTCCGGTATCTGAAGGTTCATCGTAGCAGAAAGACGCGGAAGCACCTCTTCTAGGAAGCGGGAAGCATTTTCCTTACGAAAAACAATTGGCTCGTTATCCTTACCCAGTGAGTTGTAAATCGGAAGGTAGTTCCGAATGAAGGATGCTTTCGGAGCGTAGATATTACGGTCGTAATAAAGCAAATCCCCTTCCGAAGAAAGTGGGAACGGACGAACACGATCTGCATAGTTCAAAGTGATCAGATCGTCCATTGCATCAATATCATAGGTAATATACGGATTCGCTTTGATGTAGTGAATATTCTCGAAGCTCTTACCGTTCGCAAAGGAGATGGAGAAGGAATCCTTTCCGATTCGCTTCAAAACCTCCAAAAACATACGTTTCGTAAGCCAGACTTCATTCTTATGAAATACCGATTTTTCACCGACAATACCATACTGATTCTCCATCTCGTAGATACTCAGCAGGTATTGATATAACTGTTCGGTTGATTTATCGAATTCGGTTATTCCATAACGATATGAGAACTCTTTACCAAAGGAAATATTCTGGTGTCCTTCGATACTTTCTATCATCTTACGAACAGATTGAATCTTGTATAATTTATCGGTTCCGATACTGATGCGCATCGGAATGATATCGTTTTTGTTACGGAGAATTCCTTTATGGAAAAACTCAACCTCGATGTGAGCAACCTCTGTCTGAGCCAGCATCGTCTCAAGATCGGAATAATAATCCAGAATCTGAGAACAACGGTAATCTTCTTCACTCATTTCGTTCTTAATGGTGTTCTTGAAGACATACTGATTCAAAAATAACAAAGAAGAAATGACATGCTTACAAGCCCCCTTATGTTTTACATGAGAAGGACAATTACAGGAAAACGTCACATCGTCGTTTTTTTCACTCAGGTTAATGATAACCTTATAGCTGTAATTCCCCTTAACGTCAAAACGAAATGATTTCTTATCCGGGGCAGCTGCTGCGTGGGTAACTCGACCATTTTTATAATAAGCAAAACCGTCGGTATATGCGTTTTCATCAATTGCTAAAGAACGAATATAATTTCTGGATAAACTCATAAAAATGCTCCTTTCAGTCGTTCATTCTATTTTATCACATGAGAATACTATTGAAAAGGGGAAAGCATAAGGTTTCTACTTTTTTTATAGAATAATTCATTTTTGCCTTTCATCTCTAGAGGTTCAGGGCCAAAAAGGAACCCCACCCTTCTCAGGGTGGGGAAAGAAAAAAAGAAAAAAGTGATTAAATTCCGATATTTGTTGTTTCTTTTTCAGCCTCTTCGCGGAACTCCTCCATCATCTCCGACTGAATTGTCGGAAGTTCATCCAGGGAAGTTACGCCGAAGCATCGAAGAAAGTCATCGGTTGTACCAAAAAGAATTGGTCGACCAGGTGCATCCAAGCGTCCAAGTTCACAAACCAAATGATAATCAATCAACTTATTTACGGCAAAGTCACAGCTAACACCACGAATTGCCTCAATGTCACTTTTTGTCACCGGCTGTTTATAAGCAATAATCGATAAGGTTTCAAGCAAAACATCGGTAAGCACATGCTTTTGAGGAACATGGCAGAGTTTAATCAGTGTGTCATATTGGGATACCTTTGTACACATCTGATACTTATCCCCTACGGGCATAATCTGAATGCCTCGATCTTCGGACTGATAGGTGTCCATCAGCTCAGCCATCAATTCCTGAAGCTCCGCAGTCGTGATTTCTAAAGCTGCCGCCATTCGGTCTGCTTCTACCGCATCACCCATGGTGAACAAAATAGCCTCTGCAGCCGCTTTTAGTTTATTTCGATCTTCCAAAACAGCCTCCTACACGTACTGTTCCACAGGAACAATATCATTTGCCAAAAACTCAATTTCAATATCGGAAAAGGTGGAAACCTGCTGTACAACAACTCTTCCCATCTTGATTAATTCCAAAATGCCAAGGAAGGTAACAATCATTTCAATCTTATCTCCCGCATTTTCAAGAAGCTTGCGAAAGCTGAACTTACGGTGTTTAATTCCATATTCCTGGATTGAAATAACTTTCTCCTTGAAATTAATTTCTTCCTTCTCGATTTTGCCGAATTTGCTTCGAATCGGATCGATTTTATTGACCTGACGACGCATAATATCATTAAAAATTAAAGTGATCTGCTCGAGGGTAATATCTTTCATTACATCCTCTGCGGCTACCTCTTCCTTGTAAGCACTAACTTCCTTAGGAAGACTTTCCGTCTTATACAAATGCTTCCCTGCATCCAACTGACGATCTTTCAATTCCATGGATGCATATTTAAACATCTTATACTCAATCAATCGCTGAACAAGTTCGGCACGAGGGTCCACCTCTTCGTCATTTTCATCCACTTCAACAGGAAGAAGCATCGCAGACTTGATACGAAGAAGTTCGGCAGCCATAACCAAAAACTCACTCATATTATCCATATGGTTTTCCTGCATCTCTTTCAGGTAAGCCATATACTGCTCGGTAATCAAGGCAATCGGAATGTCGTAAATATTAACTTTGTTCTTTTCAATCAAATGCAACAATAAATCAAGTGGTCCCTCAAAGGTTTCCAGCTTAATTGAAATCTCACTCATATTGCCTCCTTTCCGAGATTCTTTTAAATCTAATTGATATCAATGACCGCAATCTCCGGTCGGTTGTAAACACGAATATTGATGGTATGTGTTCCTAATCCACGACTGACATACATCGAATGACCGTTTTTCTCGTACAGCCCGGCGTCGTACTTCGGGAACAGTTTAAATTGCGGCGAAATCAGTGCGCCAATGCCCGGAACGCGAACAAGTCCACCATGCATATGCCCTGCAAGGGTAAGATCTGCTCCCCATTCGCAAAATTGGTCAAAGTAAACAGGGTTATGCGCAAGCAACACGGAATACTCTGCAGCTTCCGGGGAGGGAAGCATTTGCCTGATTTCCTCAATGGAAAGTTTCGGAGTCTTGCAAAGCTTGCGATACTTTTCAAGTGGAATGGATAATCCATAGATTTGCAGGTTCATCGGACCTTTTTCAGAATTATTATCCAGAAAATGCACTCCGCAATCGAGAAATCCTTTCACCATGGCTTCGTACTCTTCCGGATGGGTCATCCTGTACCGATATTCATGATTCCCGAGCGAGTAATATATAGGTGCTCCGAGCTTCGCGAGTGAATGTACAAAAGCTTCACCGATTTCATTGCCAACATCATCTCCGTCAACAATGATATCGCCCGGAATTAAAAACAAGTCTGCCTTCAATTCCTTCAAGCGTTTTATCAGTTTCTCATTATTTTGACCATATTTTTTATTATGAAGGTCCGATAAAACAACGATACGAAGCTTTTCGGTAACCTTATTTGATGTCAGTTTATGAAAGGTTACCTGAAGAGATGAATGCTCGTAAATGTGATAAATGACGAGAAGCCCTAAAATCAAAATTACGATAAAAAAGTACTTCATAGCAGCCCCCTTTGACTTGCTAATTATAGTATACGCCATATGGTTTGTCAACAAAATATAGGGATATAATCCATACTACAGTACTAGAATTAGTGTTTTAGAATTCATGGTAACCGTTTTCATCCACATATCCATATAAGGTTTTCGGTTTTTCAACAAAGGAATCACTGTAGGAATAGGCATTTGCCAAACGAACAGAAGCCTGTTCCGCTTTTTCGTTCGAATTGGCATATAGGTATGCAATCGGTTCATCTTTTGTAACCGAATCTCCAATTTTTTTCAAAACACGGATGCCTACTGTAGGATCGATGATATCCGCTTTCGTAGCACGTCCGCCACCGAGAATAAGACAGCTGATTCCTACCTCTTCCGTGTTGATGGCAGAAACATAGCCCGACTCTCTCGCAAGTACCGGAACGGTAATCTTCGCTTTTTCAAAATGCTCCGGATGATAGATATAGGTATCATCTCCACCCTGTGCACGTACAAACTCGGCAAACTTGTCCAAGGCCTTTCCGGAGGAAATCATTTCTTTAACCATAGTTTCAGCTTCGATGAGATTATTTGCCTTACCTGCTGCAAGGAGCATAAACTTGCCCAGAATGGTAACATCCGCCACAAAATCCTCAGGGCCTTTCCCCATCAGCGTCTCAGCAGCTTCGCGTACCTCAAGGTTATTACCAACCAGTTCCCCAAGCGGCTGATTCATGTCCGTAATAACAGCATAGGTTTTCCTTCCGGCCATATTACCGATTCGAACCATCATTTCCGCAAGGGCGATCGAATCTTCCGTCTTCTTCATAAATGCTCCGCTTCCGGTTTTAACATCAAGCACAATCGCATCTGCACCCGCAGCGAGTTTTTTGCTCATAATACTGGAAGCAATCAAGGAAAGATTGTCTACCGTAGCGGTAACATCACGAAGGGCATATATCTTTTTGTCAGCCGGTGCAAGATTTGCCGTCTGACCAATGATTGCCAGCTTGCAACGATTCACAGTATCAAAAAATGCTTCATTCGAAATATCCGTTCGGAAACCCGGAATACTCTCCAGCTTGTCAATCGTTCCACCGGTATGTCCAAGCCCTCTTCCGCTCATTTTTGCAACCGGAATCCCGAAACAGGCTACAATCGGTCCTACGGAAAGACTTGTTTTATCACCGACGCCACCCGTGGAGTGCTTATCAACCTTAATGCCCTCAATCGGCGACAAATCAAGCATATCTCCACTGTGAGCCATCGCCATCGTCAAGTTTACGGTCTCCTCATCGGTCATTCCTTTCAGACAAATAGCCATCAAAAGAGCCGACATCTGATAATCCGGAATCTCTTCTTTTGTAAATCCCTCAACTACGAATTCGATTTCTTCTTTTGAAAGCTCTTCTCCGTGTTTTTTCTTTGTAATCACATCATACATTCGCATGGTTATGCCCCCTTGCTATTTATTCTTCTCCTGTTCTGCAATTCGTTCTGCCAAGTCGGATAGATACATCCAACGCTCCAGCTTAGCTTCGTATTGATCATTCAATTTCGTCTTTTCCGCCTCTAACTCCTGTAACTTATAGTAATTGGAAGCATTTTTCGAAATCTCCAGATCAATCAAATCCATCTTTTCGGAAAGCTGCTCGAGGTCTGTTTCAATCGTATCATATTCGCGCTGTTCAGAATAAGAAAATCGAAGTTTCTTTTCTGCTTTGCTGTTCTCTTTCCAATTGTTTTTATTCACCTTTTCAGGCTGTGGTTCGTTCGTTTTTCGAATCGACTGCGTAGCGCTCAAATCATCATTTTCATGCTTTTTCTGATAGTAATCAGTGTAATTCCCCTCATACTGCTTTAGCTCGCCATTTCCTGCAAATTCAACAATTCGATTTACTAACCGGTCTAATAGATACCGGTCGTGACTTACGATTAGTACAACGCCCTCAAAATGGTCCACGTAATCTTCCAAAATCTGAAGTGTAGCGATATCGAGGTCGTTTGTAGGTTCGTCGAGAATCAATACATTTGGAGCTTCCATTAGCACCCTTAACAGATTCAGGCGACGTTTCTCTCCGCCTGACAATTTCCCAATCAGAGCGTACTGCTTCTCCGGAGGAAATAAAAAGCGGTCTAACATAACGGATGCACTTACTTGTCCCTCCTTCGTATTCACATACTCCGCAGTATCACGGATATAGTCAATAACTCGTTTATTCGGGTTCATGTAAGCCAGGGACTGATTGTCCACATTTTGAATCTCCTGCCCGTAATACCCAATCTTTACCGTCTGGCCGATGGTAATCACGCCTGAGTCCGGTGACTCGAGGCCGGAGAGCATTTTCATAAGGGTCGATTTTCCGCAACCGTTCGGCCCCACATATCCAATTCGTTCGTTTTTGGTAAAGAAATAATCATAATCCTTTACGAGAACCCGATCGCCAAATGCTTTATTCAGCTTTTCTATCTCAATGACAGTACGACCCAATCGACTACTTGCAGAAGACATCATTAGTTCTGCCTGTTTCGTCGGTGCCTGAATGGAATCTAAGGCCTCAAATCGCGCGATATGAGCCTTTTGTTTCGTGGAACGGGCTCTTGCTCCCCTTCGCATCCAAGCAAGCTCAATACGAAGCAAATTCTGCCGTTTCTGCTCCGTGCTTTCCTCGATACGTTCCCGTTCTTCTTTCATTTCAAGGTATCCGAGATAACCTGATTTGTAACTGTATAGTTTCCCCTTGTCTAATTCAACAATACGATTCGTAACACTGTCCAGGAAATAACGGTCATGCGTAATCATCACCATAGCGCCACGATAGTCTTTAAGATATGTCTCCAGCCATTCCGCCATATCACTATCGAGATGGTTCGTAGGCTCATCGAGAAGCAATACATCCGCACCTGAAAGCAACGTCTGTACAAGTGCCAGTCGTTTTCTCTGTCCACCGGACAAATGCTCCACATCCTCTGAAAAATCAGTTACCGAAAGCGTTGTCAGCATTCGCTTTGCCTGAACTTCGAGGCTTAAATACTCGTCCTCTGTATGACCGCATAAAACCGCCTGTAAAACATTTGTACCACTCGGCCAGGTCGGATGCTGCGGCAGATAAGAAATCACAAGACCGTTCATCTTTGTTATGGTTCCCTTGTCTGCTTCCTCGATTCCGGCTATGATTTTTAAAAGCGTCGTTTTTCCGGTTCCGTTAATGCCGATAATTCCAACCTTTTCTCCTTCGTTTAAGGACCAGGATACATCATCTAAAAGCACACGCTCATCGTACTGTTTTGTTATATGTTCAAGATTGATTAGATTCATTTTCTTTGCAAAAAACGGAATCAAAGAGCATTTCCCTGATTCCGTTTTGTCCTTTATTCATATTCTGCACTAAGCTTCGGAAGATTCTCAAGTCCTCCGTTTTTCAGCAGTCCGTAATAGGTGGTAATTCCTGCTATCGTCTTTGCATCAGTAATTCGTCCATCGATTACCATCTGAAAGAGTTCTTCAATCGGATACTCCAAAACCTGAATATCTTCTTCCGAATCCAAATGCTGTGAGGTTTTTACAAGGTCCGTGCATAGATACACAAGAATCACTTCTCCTGAAATCGCAACATTCGTACGCACTTCGCAAAGCTTTTGTATCGTTTGGGCGCGATATCCTGCCTCCTCGCTAAGTTCTCGCAAGGCACAGATTCTTCTATCCTCACCTTCTTCGACACCTCCTGCGGGGAGCTCCAGGATTTCCTCGGAAAAGGCGTTCCGGAACTGCCGTACCATGAGAACGTTGCCGTTTGGAAGTACTGCAACC
>DCGJ01000063.1:20334-21047 GCA_002315495.1 Lachnoclostridium sp. UBA1781
GCAACCGCACAGGCACCACCTTTATGATCCACGAAATCCCAAAGTGCCTTACTTCCGTTTTGGAAGGTAATTTCATCCTGATAAACCTTCAAGACCTTGCCACTGTACGCCAGTGTTCGGCCGGTTCTTTCATAATGTGCCATATGACCTCTATTTCTTCTGTGCAAGACTTGCAGACTTCTCGTAACAGGCGTCTGTCGCCTTCATAACGGCATTTCGGAAACCATATTCCTCTAATGCTTCTACTGCAGCAATGGTTGTTCCTCCAGGGCTGCAGACACGATCCTTTAGTTCTCCGGGATGAACACCGGTCTCCAAAACCATCTTCGCAGCACCAAGAACTGTCTGTGCTGCAAGTGTGTATGCGGTATCTCTCGGGATGCCGTATTTTACTACGCTGTCTGCGAGAGCTTCAATAAACATATAAACATATGCCGGCGAGCTTCCATTTGCACAGCAGGCAGCATTCATAAGACTTTCGGGAATAACAACAACCTTACCAAAGGCTTCACAAAGGGACTTAGCAAACTCATAAGCTTCTTCGCCTTCCTTTGTACCCGAAACGCTCATGGAGGTCATACCTTCTCCCACCATAGCAGGGATATTCGGCATCCATCGAACGATCGGACATGTATCAGAGACGTTTTCTTTAATGGTATCCATCGTAACTCCGGCCATCGAAGTAATCAACTTTGTATCCGGTCTCAGATTGG
>DCGJ01000063.1:21083-21449 GCA_002315495.1 Lachnoclostridium sp. UBA1781
CATATACAAGTGGTGCAATCTGAGGCTTAACAACCAACACGACATATTCAACATCCTTCACAAGGCTTGCAACACTGTCATATGCAAATGCTCCACACTCGGAAGACACATACTGAGCACGGGAAGCATTTGCCTCATAAAAGCCAACCTGCTCTGCATCCAAAAGCTTTACCGTGGCGCTAATCTCCGGATAGCCCATATTACCGGCGCCGATATAACCGATTTTACGCATAATTACATACTCCTTTATTTCTAATGCCAAACGACATATGGATTCTTTTTTTCTTGTTTATCATAAAACAAAATGCCTATAATCGCAAGTAAAACAACGCATTTTTGAGTAAAATAAAAGGGGCTGTGAAAAAA
>DCGJ01000056.1:0-2513 GCA_002315495.1 Lachnoclostridium sp. UBA1781
ATTTCGGCGAGAATGCAAGACGTGACATCGTTCTGACACTGGAAGATCTGGGCTTTACCGTTGAGGCTTCTCACCATGAGATATCCCCCGGGCAGCACGAGATCGATTTTAAATATGATGAAGCCCTGAAGACGGCGGACAACATCATGACCTTCAAACTTGCCGTTCGAACAATTGCCAAGAGACACGGCCTGCATGCGACCTTTATGCCGAAGCCGAAGAGTGATGTGGCCGGCTCGGGAATGCATCTGCACCTGGCGATGTTAAAGGATGGAAGGAATGCATTTCGCAGTAAGGAGGGTGTGGTTACACCGGAGGCAAATGCGTTTATGGCCGGTATTCTAGACCACGCGAAAGGTCTTTGTGCCATCACCAATCCGATTGTGAACTCGTACAAGAGACTTTTGACCGGCTTTGATGCTCCGAAGGATATTATGTGGGGCTCGAAGGGAGAATCGGTATTCGTAAAATGGAATCGTACGCCGGAGGATACGAAGGTAGAGCTTCGATTCCCGGATTCCGCAGCGAACCCGTATCTGTCGCTTGCGGTATGTATCGCAGCAGGTATGGATGGTCTGGAAAGAGGCCTGGATGCAGGTCCGGATATGAGTAAGAAGGATGCGGACCGCAGTCAGGTGGAACCGATTCCGGGAACTCTGAAGGATGCCGTCGAAGCTTTGAAGAAGGATGAACTTCTTCGTAAGGTGCTCGGAGACGAGTTGACCGATTTGTATTGTGAACTAAAGTACAATGAGTGGAATGATTATATGATGCAGGTTTCCGATTGGGAAATTGAGCGTTACCTGAGCAAGATGTAGAGCATTTTCGTCAATATAGGAAGGAACTTTTCGTATGGGCAGTATTATTATTGCATCGCCCAAACCCGAAAGTACCGCTCGTGTTGCCGATATGCTAAAAGCAGCAGGAATCGCAGAACAGATTTACCACGCAAGAACCGGAGCGCAGGTTTTGGAAATGCTCCAAAGCCGGGATGCGGACCTCGTCATTTGTCCTCGTCGACTACCCGATATGGGGTACGAGGAGATACACGAGTACATGCCCGCATATGCAAACATCATTTTGCTGACGAATGATGCATCGCTGGTACCATACGCATCCAATGTGCTAAGGCTTCTGATGCCGTTTCGAACCGGGGACCTGATTAACACGATTCAGATGATTCGTGGCCCGGTTACCGTACGGAAGAAGGGGCCGACCAAACGTTCCAGTGGAGAGCAGAAAATCATCGATGATGCGAAGCAGCTGTTAATGACGAGAAACGACATGACCGAACCGGAAGCATTTCGATACATTCAGAAGTCGAGTATGGACACCGGACGAAGTATGGTGGAATCGGCACAGATGATTTTACTGTTGAATAATGAGTAGTACTGATTTTTGGGCAAAAAACTGACAGAACATGTCACGAGAGGGATTAGGAGAAAGAATATGGTTAAGATTAACGACAATTATTTAAAACTACCGGGAAGCTATTTGTTTTCCACCATTGGCAAGAAGGTTAACGCCTTCCAGGCAGCCAATCCGGACAAGAAGATTATTCGTCTTGGAATCGGCGATGTAACACGTCCGCTGACTCCAACGATTATCGGAACCCTGCATGAAGCGGTGGATGAGATGGCTGACGCAAAGACCTTTAAGGGCTATGCACCGGACCTTGGATACGAGTTTCTTCGTACCGCCATTGCAACGGGGGACTATCAGTCTCGCGGTTGTGATATTGCACCGGACGAAATCTTCGTTTCTGACGGAGCAAAATGCGACTCCGGTAACATTCAGGAGATCTTTGGACTTGACAATAAGATTGCCGTTTGCGACCCGGTTTATCCGGTTTATGTAGACTCCAATGTCATGGCCGGTCGTGCAGGTACCTATGACCCTGCGCTCGGCTGCTTCACGAACATTTACTACATGCCGTGTCTCGAGGAAAATGGTTTTGCACCGCAGCTTCCGACCGAAGAGGTGGACATCATTTACCTTTGCTTCCCGAACAATCCGACCGGTGCAACGATTACCAAGACGGAGCTTCAGAAGTGGGTGGACTATGCCAATGAGCATGGATCGGTCATCATTTACGATGCAGCTTACGAAGCATATATCAGTACGGTTGGTGTTCCGCACAGCATCTACGAGTGCGACGGTGCAAGAACCTGTGCGATTGAGCTTCACAGTTTTTCGAAAAATGCGGGCTTTACCGGTGTGCGTCTCGGCTATACCGTTATTCCGAAGGACCTCAAGGTAGGAGAGGTGGCGCTTCACAGTCTCTGGGCAAGACGTCACGGCACGAAGTATAACGGAGCGCCGTACATCATTCAGAAGGCGGGCGCTGCGGTTTACTCCGAAGAGGGACAGAAGGAAGTAAAAGGACTCGTGGATTACTACATGAGAAATGCGGCTTATATTCTGAACGGACTGAAGGAGGCAGGCTACTCCGTATCCGGTGGTGTGGATGCTCCATACATCTGGTTGAAGACCCCGGACAAGATGACCAGCTG
>DCGJ01000056.1:2539-3368 GCA_002315495.1 Lachnoclostridium sp. UBA1781
GACCAGCTGGGAATTCTTTGATTACCTGCTTCAGGAGAAGAATATCGTTGGTACTCCGGGATCGGGCTTCGGACCGCACGGAGAAGGTTTCTTCCGATTGACCGCATTTGGCTCCTATGAGAACACGGTGGAGGCTATTGACCGACTCAAAAAGTAGTATAAAAGAGCATTCGTTCTACTGTAGTAGAATATAGAAACATAGGAAAGCGGGTGGCATGTGCCATCCGCTTTCCGTTTGTGAGGACGATGGATTTTGAATTACTTTGCGAGAATCTTTTTCTTTGCTTCTTCCAAAGCGTCGATAATCTTATCACACCAGGAATCGTACTCCGGATCGGGAGTCTGACATTCCGGATGACTCATCACATAGTCAATGCAGCGCTTTAAGCCTTCCTCAGCCTTCACATTCATACAAAGGGAAGGAACGGCCTTCTTTAACTTGGAGTTATCGAATACAACCGTATTCGCCTTGTCGCCGAGTAATCCCCCACGAAAATCATATGGGCCAACCGCGTCCAGAAAATCGGAAGCAACATAGTAAGGCTTATAAGGAACACCGAGACAATCGGCAATGATCTGATAAATCTGATTCCAGGTAAGAGACTCGTCATTGGTGATCTGAAATGCTTCTCCGATGGCATGAGTGTTATTCATTAACCCGATAAAGCCCTTGGCAAAATCAGTATTGTAGGTGATGGTCCAAAGTGTGGTACCGTCACCGTGTACAAGAATCGGCTTGCCCTCTAACATTCTCTTTAAGACCTGGAAGCTTCCCATATCGCCGTGCGCACCTGCCGGAACGTTGCGCTCATCGTAGGTGTGGCTCGGG
>DCGJ01000056.1:3454-10903 GCA_002315495.1 Lachnoclostridium sp. UBA1781
ATCTTGTTGCGGGAGTATTCCCAGTACGGATTGGCCAGGGTAGTACCCTCGGTAATGCGATAATCCTTTACCGGCTTATGGTAAGCGGAAGCGGAGCTGATATACATAAACTGCTTGGTCTTTCCTTTAAACAGTCGATAGTCGCGCTCAAGCTGGGCTGGGACAAAGCCGATAAAATCACATACAACATCGAAGCTCATGTCCTGAATCATTTTGGCAACCTTTGCTTCGTCATTCACATCCACAATCAATTCATGCAGGTTCTGACGGTTCTCAAAAACCGCATTTCTGTTGCCACGGTTAATCAGGTAAAGTTCATGTCCTTCGGCTAAAAGCTGTCTGGAAATTGCGGTACTAATCGTGCCCGTGCCACCGATAAATAATGCTTTCATTACGTTCTTCTCCTTTGGTTAATAGTAATTTCAATGTTATGATTATAGCATGGAAGAAACCTTGAAAAATATGGGATACTAGGTTAAAAATGGCAAATTTTCATCGAATGACAGAGCAAAGAATCGTGTTTGAATTATGTCGGGAAATATGATATACTATCCCTAATTATGTGATAAAGAGCAATAAATTACATTTAGAAAATAAATTAGGAGAATCCTTATGTGTGGAATTGTTGGATTTGTAGGAAATCAGCCGGCGGCACCGATTTTGTTGCACGGCCTGTCAAAGCTTGAGTACCGCGGATATGATTCTGCCGGTCTGGTTGTTCGTGACGGCGAGGAGTTGGCCGAAGTGGTAAAGGCTACCGGCCGCCTCAAAAACCTTTGTGAGCTGACGAATAACGGCGAGAGTCTGCCGGGTAATTGCGGTATCGGACATACCCGTTGGGCAACGCACGGAGTTCCTTCTGTGACAAATGCACACCCGCATGTCAGCGGAAACTGCACCGGCTCCGGTTCCGGTCCGGTAGAGTCCGACGTGGTGGGCGTTCATAACGGTATTATTGAGAATTATCAGGAGCTTCGCGAGAAGCTTTCCAAGCACGGGTATCGTTTCTACAGTCAGACCGATACCGAGGTTGTCATCAAGCTTGTGGATTACTACTACAAGAAGTATCAGATCGGACCAATCGATGCGATTGCAAAGACGATGGTTCGTGTTCGCGGTTCCTATGCACTTGAGCTGATGTTTAAGGATCGTCCGGGCGAAATCTGGGTTGCACGTAAGGAAAGCCCGATGATTGTCGGTATCGCAAATGGTGAGACCTATGTGGCATCCGATGTTCCGGCTATGTTAAAGTACACGAAGAATGTGTACTATATCGGCAATATGGAATTCGCTATGCTGAAGGCAGGCGAGGCGCATTTTTATGATTTGAACGGTGATGAGATTAAGAAGGAACTTGTCGAAATCACCTGGGATACGGAAGCTGCGGAAAAGGGTGGCTATGAGCACTTCATGATGAAGGAGATTCATGAGCAGCCGAAAGCAATTCAAGATACGATTCACAGTGTGGTTTCGGATGGTCGCATTGATTTCTCCGGCATAGGTCTGACCGAGGAGATTATGAAGGGCATTTCCTCGATCCTGATTACGGGCTGTGGTTCCGCATGGCACGTAGGAATGGCTTCCCACTATGTGCTGGAGGGAATTGCACGCATTCCGGTTCGTGTGGAGCTGGCATCCGAGCTTCGTTACCGTCACCCGGTTTTGGACTCGAATGGCCTTGTTATCGTCATCAGTCAGTCCGGTGAGACTGCAGACAGTCTGGCAGCGCTTCGTCTTGCGAAGGAGCAGGGCTGCAAGACCTTAGCCATTGTTAATGTCGTTGGAAGCTCCATTGCACGTGAGGCAGACAACGTGTTCTATACCGTAGCCGGTCCGGAGATCTCCGTTGCAACGACCAAGGCGTACAGTACCCAGCTGGTTTGCTGTTATCTGCTTGCCGTTCAGTTCGGTCTTGTTCGCGGCACCATCGACGAGGATGTGTACAAGTATTACATCTCCGAAATCGAGACTATTCCGGCTAAGATTGAGAAGATTTTTGAGAATAACGAACGTATTCAGTGGTTTGCAAGCAAATATGCAAATGCTCACCATGATATCTTCTTCATCGGACGTGGTATTGACTATGCCATCTGTCTCGAGGGTAGCCTTAAGTTAAAGGAAATCAGTTATGTGCATTCCGAGGCTTATGCAGCCGGGGAATTGAAGCACGGAACTATTTCCCTGATCGAGGACGGGACGCTTGTTATCGGTGTATTGACACAGCCGGATCTCTACGAGAAGACGGTAAGTAATATGGTTGAGGTAAAGAGCCGTGGTGCATACCTGATGGGTCTTACCTGTGCCGGCAATTACGAGCTCGAGGATAGCTGCAGCTTTGTCATCTATGTTCCGAAGATTGAAAACTGGTTTGCCGGAAGCCTTGCGGTTATCCCGCTTCAGCTTCTTGGATACTATGTCAGTGTTGCAAAGGGTCTGGATGTGGATAAGCCAAGAAATTTGGCAAAGTCCGTAACAGTTGAATAAGGTAGTATAGAATTACAATGTTTGATTGATACAACAAAGCAAATTTGCAGGCGTTAGAAAAAGAGTATTACGAAGAGAAACCATAGGGATAATTAATGTTGAGGTTGCATATGAAGAGTATACGTTTGTTTATTATGATAGTGATGTCTTTTTTGTTGTGCATTAATAGCTCGGTTGCTGGGGAACAACAGGAAAAAATACCGCAACAGTATTATGATACAATTGAAAGCCGACTTGAACAGATACAGATTGGAAACGAGGTGCTTAGAGTACTAACTACAAGTGAACTGGTTCAACTTGCCCTGAATTATCCATTACTGGGAGACTGTTTTTTATATGATGACGGGACTCAAGCGATGTTGTATTTGCAGCGGACAGCTAATGTGTTTAAAGAGTTGTTTAGTAGAGGAGATGCTATTCCCGTGCTACTTGAAGCATATGCTAATCTTAAAGTTGATTATAAACAGATGGTCGACAAACAACTTGATTTTATAGAAAGCAATTATGTACAGGAGTTTTTTCTTCAGAGATATTTTGCAACAGTAAGTACACAGCTAACGGATGAGCAAATGGTTCATTTGGAGAGAATACTTGAGGAGAAGTATCAGCAAAAAATAGGAATATGTGACAATTATTTAACTGCTCATCAGTATTATTATGACGTTCAGAAAAATGTTGTTAATAATCAGGAAGATGTTGTATTTTTCACCGGTAGACCGTTAAGTTTGGCGACATATACTGCAGGGTTCACATATCTAAGCGGAACTACAACCAGAAGTGGGATTCAATATTATCTTGGGACTTATGGAAAGTATAATGTAACGTCCTTTTGTTTAAAGCATAAATCTGGAGATTACACGACTAGTGAAAAGAATGCAATGAACAGTACCATTTTAAGTATTCATCCATCGTGGGTGTTAGTGTTTTCTGCTACAGCGAAGTATAACTGTCATTCTTATGCATGGATACAAACAAGTTCAAGTAATGTATACTGGTTGGATTCTCCAACAACATTTTCCTCATCTTCGGCATTTCGATATATTGGGAGTGATTGTGCGGTAAGTACGAATGATAAGATAATCATTGTTGACTATCGTGGGGACGTTCAGCATTCGGCAATAATATACAATAACAGCGAGTTGACATATTCTAAGTTGGGCTCTGCAGGAGTTTATTTAGTGGATCTTTCTGAGTTGGTATTGTATTACGGGTGCGAATATAAGGTGTATAGAGAGAGGTAAGTGTATGAAGAAGAGGGCATTGATTGTTGTATCAATGATAGTAGTAGTGCTTGGTATTGTTTTGGCCATTTTGAGTTTAAAAAAAACGGCTCCAATTGTAGGTGAGTGGTCAAGGCTTGAGCAGGTTTTATCGACATCGAATAATTCCGTGACGGGATTTGTTTTCAGAAATAATGGAAAATATGAAAGTTATCGACTTCTCACAAAGGATGGAAAAACGGAAGAATGTCGAACCTATGGAACTTGGACTGTTGCGAAAGACGGAACCCTGACTATCACTATTTCCGACACAACCCTAAATGGGAAGAGTGATTACCACGAGGAAAATGATTATAGCAAGAATTTATTAAAACGTGACAGGACGTATACGAAAAGTTACAAGAATGATATTAGCGCGAAAAATCGAGATTCTGTTCGATGCTACTACGTAGAAGACGGGATTCTGTATATCGATGGTAATTTTTATAAAGATAAGTTGGTTTCTGAAAAAAATGAGAAAGAGACCGGGGATATAGTTCCGGAAGATGGCTTTGCTTTGCAGTATGAAATGAATTATATCCTGTTGAATCCGTCAGGAACATATGAAGTTCGGGATGTTACGGGAAGTAATTATTTCCAGTTTGGAGAAAATGGTCATTATCTGATGTACAAGAATAAATTGATTCTTCGAGGATTAAATAACAGGATGGAACTTCAGTTTTATAAGGATGGCGATAATTGGATTTATGACGCAGAATCGTCATATGGTTTAGTTCGAATGGATAAGATTTCGGATTTGGCAATTTTTACGTCAACGGGAATGGCTGAGGAATAATACAATTAGTCCCGAATGCTCAAGGACATAATTAGGGCTGTTGATGATAAGTGGTATCTTACCGAATCAATTGGTAAGAAGAGAAACTATCATCCACAGCCCTTTTGTATTATAAAAAAAGGAATTCAATACTTGACAAAAAGTTTACTAATAGTATAAAATCATTTCACTGTGCGAGTTTAGTAAAAACAAAACAAAAGTTTAGTAAAAGCGAATTCGCAACTATGGATACGAAACCTGAGAAAGCAGGTTTCCAAACTCGAAAGAAGGTCATATTTTGGAACTGGAATACGTAAATGAAACGATCGGAAAGAAGGTTAAAAACCTTCGGAACAGAAACGGACTGACGCTACAGGAACTGGCAGACCGAACCGAATTAACAAAGGGATTTCTCTCACAGCTTGAGAGAGGGCAGGTATCGCCTTCGGTTGTTACTTTGCTCGATTTAATTGAATGTTTGGGAGTTACACCGGCAGAGTTCTTCGCGGAAGAAGAGCAGAAGCAGGTGGTCTTCTCGGAGGAGGGGTACTTCGAGAAGGTGGATGACAACGGCAACAGCATCCAATGGGTGGTGCCGTCGGCCCAGGGGAATCAGATGGAACCGTTATTGGTTACCATTATGCCCCATCAGACATTGGAAGAAGACAAGCCTCACAATGGTGAGGAGTTTGGTTATCTGATTTCCGGCAGAATCAATCTGTATCTGGGAGATAAGGTATACCATGTAAAAGCCGGCGAAAGCTTTTACTATCCTGCAACCGAGATTCACCGCATTGCGAATCCGGGAAGCAGACCGGCGAAGCTGATTTGGGTCAGCACGCCTCCTTCATTCTAAGTTAAAGAGAGGAAAAAGTAGCATGGAAGCTAAGGAAAACATTATTGAATTAAAGCATATCAGCAAACATTTTGACGATGGATTTGCTGCGGTAAATGACTTTAATCTGGAAGTAAAGCGCGGAGAGTTCGTTACCTTCTTGGGACCATCCGGCTGTGGTAAGACAACCACCCTGCGTATGATTGCAGGATTTGAGATTCCGTCGGAGGGGGAGATCCTTCTGAACGGAGAAGACATTACAAAGCTCCCGCCTCATAAGCGTCCGATTAATACGGTTTTCCAGCGCTATGCCTTGTTCCCTCATATGAGCATATTTGAGAACATAGCGTTCGGTCTGAAGCAGAAGAAGACTCCGAAGGAAGAGATTAAGCGTCGCGTTGAGAAGGCTCTGGATCTGGTTGATCTTGAGGGATTCGAGGAGCGTAGCGTATCCACTCTTTCCGGTGGACAGCAGCAGAGAATCGCAATCGCGCGCGCACTTGTGAACGAGCCGGAGATTCTGCTCCTCGACGAGCCGCTCGGTGCACTTGACCTTAAGATGCGTAAGGAAATGCAGCTTGAGCTCAAGAGTATGCACGATAAGCTCGGTATTACCTTTATTTACGTTACCCATGACCAGGAAGAAGCACTTACCATGTCGGATAAGATTGTTGTCATGTCTGAGGGTAAGATTCAGCAGATTGGTACGCCGGAGGACATCTACAACGAGCCGAAGAACGCATTTGTAGCTGACTTTATCGGTGAGAGTAACATTTTCAATGGTATTATGACCGGAAAGCTTAAGGCAAGATTCTGTGGCGGAGAGTTTGTATGTGTCGATGATGTGGCAGAGGGTACGCATATTACGGCCGTTGTTCGTCCGGAGGATGTCATCTTTACCGCACCTGGTAAGGGCAATATTGATGGTGTTGTAACCTCCGTTATCTTCAAGGGTATGCACTACGAAATCACCGTTCAGTCCGGTAAGAACGAGATGGTTGTTCAGACCGTTCATTGCCAGGCAGTAGGCGATAAGGTTGGCATGACCGTAGAACCGGATAACATTCACATTATGATTGCGGAAGACCATACGAATATCTTTAATGCAGATATCAATAAGGATTTCCGTCTGGAATATAACGGCACTGTTTTGGACACCAGTGTTACCAAGATTATTAAGGGCAGTAAGCGTATGGAGGATGGAACGCTCCTTGACGGACACGGTGAGGTTGTGGACATCGATCGTACCAAGATTCAGATTGCAATCGCACCTGGCGATATCGATATGACCGATAACGCAGAGGAAGGTCTTGTCCAGGGTTACATCTCGAACCTGATCTACAAGGGTGACCACTATAGCTATGTTATCCATTCCGATCTCGGTCAGGACTTCATCGTTGATGACGAAGACCTTTGGAATATGGATGATACCGTTGGTTTGATTATGCCAATCGAGAAGATGAAGTTTACCTTGAAGAAATAGGAGAGTACCATGTCAAAGATTCGCTTTTCCAGAAAAAGCCTTGGTATTCCATATGCGCTTTTCCTGGCATTATTTGTGGTGGCGCCGTTAATCGTTCTGTTCTACTACGCATTTACGAACGGACAGGGGCAGATCACCTTTACTAACCTGACCGGGTTCTTCACCGACCCGAACACCATGGGCACCCTGCTTTATAGCTTGGCGGTGGCCTTCGTTACCACGGTTGTATGCCTGTTGTTGGCATATCCGACCGCGTACATTCTTGCGATGAGCAAACTGAAGATGAAGGGCGTTCTCGTCATGATTTTCGTTATGCCGATGTGGATTAACTTCTCTCTTCGTATCACCGCATTAAAAGAGATTTTGAATGTCATCGAGGGAAATCTTGCGATGTATCCGTTTTTAAATGCGGTAATCGGTATGACCTATGATTTCCTTCCGTTTATGATTCTTCCGATTTACACCACCATTTCCAAACTCGACGGCTCCCTTCGTGAAGCTGCCATGGACCTTGGAGCAAACCAGACACAGACGTTTTTGAAGGTAACCCTTCCGCTTTCCGTACCGGGTATTGTCAGTGGTGTATCGATGGTATTCCTGCCGGCAATGACCA
>DCGJ01000056.1:10995-11274 GCA_002315495.1 Lachnoclostridium sp. UBA1781
TGGCAGCTACTTCTCCGCATACAATTGGCACGGCGGCTCTATGATTGCTTTGATTCTTCTGGCAATTATCTGTCTCTTCACCCTGCTTATGGGCGGTGACAGCGAGGACAATGCGAGAGGAGGTGCACTTCTCTAATGAAAAAGGTTGGAAAGATTGGGTTTATTACCCTTGTACTTTTATTCATCTACCTGCCGATTTTGATTTTGGCAGTGTACAGCTTTACCGATACCGCAAATATCGGTGCAAAGGGCAGCTTCTCGCTGCAAAACTATGTGACC
>DCGJ01000054.1 GCA_002315495.1 Lachnoclostridium sp. UBA1781
CCCACGCACCGATAAACACAAGCCAAACCAGGAAGAAGCCCTGTTCCTCGATTCGAAGCAGATACATAGCTGAAAATAATACCGCCACATAAAACATACCAAGCACTCCATATCCGACTTCACTAACCGGAGTCTTCGGATACGTCACAATCATTGCTATCAACTCAACGATTACAAATGCACAAAGAAGTGGCATAATGTAAGCCGGGCGGTCAAACATAAGTACCGCATAGTATGCAATCGTAATTATAAACCCGATGATACCGGTCGGTTTTTTCGCAATTCCAAAGACACGGTACATCTCAAAAACGCCAAGCATTGCCGCAAGGAAAATGAGGCCCAGCCACACATATCCTCCAACATAATTGGCAGCAAACATCAGTGCAACCAAAACAATTCCACTAATTAATCGGGTGATAAACATAATATATCCTTCCAATACGCCGATGCGCATTTTCACAAGAATTTCAAACAAAATTCATCGTTTAAACGCCACCAAACCGACGGTCTCTCTTATTGTAATAATCCAATGCTTTCTGCAGTTCCTTCTTGTTGAAGTCAGGCCACAAAACATCAGTAAAATAAAACTCGGAATAACAAAGCTGCCAAGGCAGGTAATTCGACGTCCGACACTCTCCACTGGTTCGAATCATCAAATCGGGATACGGCATCCCATGGGTATCCATATAGTTATGGAACATGTCTTCCGTAAGTGCTTCAGGCTCAACCCTTCCTTCTTTTACATCCATCGCAAATGCTCTTGCTGCCCGTACAATCTCGTCCCTACCGCCATAATTAATGGCAATATTGAACTTTAGCCCCGTATTTACCGAGGATTTCACCTCGAGCTCTGCAATGCTGTCCTGAATATCGGGTGCCAGACGACTTTTATCGCCGATCACACGTACCCTCATGTTGTTCTTAGAGCAACGCTCGATAGCATCAAGCATATACTTGCGAAGAAGATTCATGAGTGCTTCCACTTCATCGTCCGGACGATTCCAGTTCTCGGTGGAAAATGCATACACGGTAAGATATTCGATTCCGAGATTATATGCATCCTCACAGATCTGCTCAACGGTTCTTGCGCCTTGAATATGTCCGGCTTTTCGAGGAAGTAAACGCTTCTTCGCCCAGCGGCCGTTACCATCCATTATGATTGCAACATGGCGGGGAATTTTGTAATTATCTTCCATTAAAATCCACTCTCCTTACATACGGAAAAAGAAGGGACGTTCGGGACGCCCCTTCCTTGACGATACGTATTAAACGGTCATAATCTCCTTCGTCTTAGCCTCTGTCATCGAATCAATCTTCTCGATGAACTTATCGGTAAGCTTCTGGGTATCATTTTCCATCTTCTTAATCTCGTCCTCGGAGATATCATCAGCCTTGCCGGCCTTCTTGATGGCATCCATACAATCACGACGAATGTTACGGATAGCAACCTTTGCCTCCTCGCCTTTCTTCTTGATGTCCTTTGCCAAATCCTTACGACGATCCTCGGTAAGCTCCGGGAATACCAGACGAATCAACTTACCGTCATTTGATGGTGTAATACCGATTTCGGAAGCAAGAATAGCCTTTTCAATCTCCTTAATCATCTTGGATTCCCAAGGCTGAATCTGAATCACACGAGCTTCCGGAACGGAAATATTAGCTACGCTCTGGATTGGAGACGGAGTTCCGTAATAATCCACACGAAGCTTATCAAGCAAATGCGGATTCGCACGTCCTGCACGGATGCTTGCATACTCTTCCGCCAAATTAGCTTCTGTCTTTCCCATTTTCTCTTCAAAAGGTGTAATAATTGCGTTCATACATTCTTCTCCTTTGCTCTTTCACTAGTTACTTACAAAAGTACCGGTGCTGTTTCCGGTAACGTTTTTCAAAATGCTGTCTTCCTCATTCAAATCGAACACTACCATCGGCATATTATTCTCCATACAGAGAACCGACGCGGTAAGGTCGATCGCTTTGAGCTGCTTCGTAAGAATCTCGGTATATGTCAGAGTATCATACTTCGTTGCGGTCGGGTCCACATTTGGATCTGCAGTATAAATACCATCAATTGCTTTTGCCATTACAATCGCATCGCAATCAAGCTCAATGGCACGAAGTGCGGTTCCGCTATCCGTAGAGAAATAAGGATGTCCGGTACCACCACCACAAAGAATAACCTGACCTTCTTCCAACGCCTTAACAGCTCTGTCCTTCGAGAATAATTCCGAAACGTTTCCACATACAAACGGTGTGAAAACTGTCGTCTTTAACCCGAGTGAACGAAGAATCTCCGATACATAAACACAATTCATAACCGTAGCAAGCATACCGATGGAATCCGCCTTGGTACGATCAATCTTCTTGCTGGAACGACCTCTCCAGAAGTTACCACCACCAATAACAATGGCAATCTGCACACCCTCGTCAGCAACTTTTTTAATCTGATTTCCTACTTTGATACAGGTTTCCTCGTCAAAACCGGACTTTTTGTCGCCGGCCAAAGCCTCGCCGCTCAGTTTTAACAAAATACGCTTAAACTTAGCCATAAAACTGTCTCCTTATGCATCTTGCGGATTAGGAAAATGCTCCCCTAACCGCTTTTTTAACTTTACCACAGAACAACAAAATAATCAACCGATATTGTCTTCCATCGCATAATATAGTGTCTTCATGCCCATTGCATTATAAAACGCATGCGCATTTGGATTGCACTCCCACACATGAAGCAAAATGCGGTCGCACCCAAGAGCCTTTGCCTGAGTCTTCGCATTTTCATAAAGAATGGTTCCAACATGCTGTTTACGGGCCGCTTCATCTACACAAAGATCATCAATGTAAAGTGTTTTATGATAATGCATATTGACACTTTCAGGAGTAATCTGAATCTCACAAAAGGTGTATCCCAGAACGTTTTCCTTTTCATCTACACATACGTAGATAACCTCATTTTCCTTATTCAGTTTTTCCTCAAGCATCTCATTTGTATATTTGGTTTTACCGCCCTTAAACAAGTCAGGTCGGCCATCCGCATGTACCTGATTCACCTGGACCAAAAGTCTTAAAATGTCAGGAATATCCTGACTTTTTGCCAATCTGGTATACATTCTGTCCTCCTAAAAAGATTGGGGCTCCGAAGAACCCCAAAGCAATTACAATGTATCTGCAATGTCATAAATCAGACGCTCGGTCTTTTCCCAACCAAGACAAGGGTCCGTAATGGACTTACCGTAAACGCCGTCACCAATCTTCTGACAACCGTCCTCGATATAGGATTCCACCATGAAGCCCTTCAAAAGTTTACGAATACCATCGTTGTACTTGGCGGAATTCAAAACATCGTGAATAATTCTCGGTTGTTCAAGCGGATTCTTATTGGAATTCGAATGATTGGTGTCAATGATTACACCTGGATTCAGAAGCTGCTTCTCATCATACATCTGAGCCAGACGGATAAGATCCTCGTAATGATAGTTCGGCTGATTCTGTCCGTGCTTATTGTTATAACCGCGAAGAATTGCGTGGGTGTAAGCATTTCCTTTGGAATGAACCTCCCAGCCACGATAGATAAAGGAGTGCGGATTCTGTGCTGCTAAAATCGCATTCATCATAACCGAATAATCACCGGAGGTCGGATTCTTCATGCCAACGGGAACATCAACACCGGAGGCGGTCAGACGATGCTGCTGATTCTCAACGGAACGCGCACCAACGGCAACATAAGCAAGCAAATCATCCAGGTACTGATAGTTTTCCGGGTAAAGCATCTCATCTGCACAGGCAAAGCCGGTTTCTTTAATGGCTCTCATGTGAAGATGACGAGTTGCAATAATTCCCTTGAACAAATCGGACTTTCCGGATGGATCCGGCTGATGAAGCATGCCCTTATATCCTGCACCGGTCGTTCTCGGCTTATTGGTATAGATTCTTGGAACAATAAAAACCTTATCTTGTACCTTTTCCTGTACCGGGCTTAAACGATTAATATAATCCAGAACGCTGTCTTCTTTATCTGCGGAGCAAGGTCCGATAATTAAAATAAGACGGTCATCCTTTCCTTCAAAAATATCAAATAACTGCTTTCTACGAAGGGCAACAGCCTCCTGAACCTCTCTCGTAATCAGGTCCATCTCCTTAATTTCACTGGGAGAAGCAAGTTTTTTCTCTAATTCCATATTCATATTGGTTAATCTCCTTTCCAACACGATACATTGTAACATAATTTTCGCAAAAGAAAAGTCGAAAATACGGCACAATATCCGTGCTGGTACATCTATGAATTATTTTTGTCAAAAAGTGCACGTCTTTTCGTGGAAAGACGCATTTTCTCTTTAATTGCCTCTGCGTCTTCTCTTCGAATCTCATCACGAAGTTCGCAAAGCTCGTCAATAAATCCATCCATGCTCTTAAGAAGCGCCTCTTTATTCATGAAAAACAGCTCTGTCCACATATTCTCATTAATACGGGCAATTCGAGTTAAATCACGGAAGGAATCTCCGGTATACTCCGACAAGTGCGGATTATCATTACTCGTCATGAGACAAACGGCGATACAATGCGTTAACTGAGACAGATATCCAATCATTTCATCGTGTTCCTCCGGAGACAATACTGCCACCTTCCAAAAACCGAGAATACGTCCGAGCCCTTCACACCAGCGAATGGCCTCCTCGGTATTCTTTTCGGTTGGAACCACGATATAATTCGCGTTACGAAACATACGGTCATCCGCATTTTCCACGCCATACACTTCACGTCCTGCCATCGGATGTGCTGCAATAAACTCCACATCCTCCCTCAAAACACTCTGAATATCATAAACGATCGCAGTCTTTATACCGGTTACATCGGTGATTCGAATCCCACTTTTAAAGAACTTTTGATTTTCCTTAATCCAGTCGCAAATGAGGGTTGGATACAAGGCAAAAATGATGGTATCAGCCTGGGAAATCAACGCTTCCTCCGGAAATGCAGCCCCTTCATCAATAATCCCATGCTCCAGGGCATAAGAGATGGACTCCTCTTTTGCATCTATAGCAAGAATATGATATCCCATTCGTTTTAAGGCCTTGGCATAGCTTCCTCCCATAAGACCCAGTCCAACGATTAAAATTTTACTCTTATTGATCCATTCCAATCTCTTCCACCTCGATTCCAAGGGACTTAATTACCGAAAAATAATCCGGATAACTCTTCCGAACGGCCTGTGCATCATCGACCACTCCACCGGTAATGGACAAAAGCGTTGCCATTGACATTACAATACGATGGTCGTTATGTCCGCAAACGGTTTCCGTTGGTGTCTTCAGCTCGCTCTTATAGATGATAATCTCATTTTCTTCCTGTTTTGTTCGGACACCAAACTTTGCGAGCTCAGCACACATCACCGTTCCCCGATCACTTTCTTTCATCTTTAGGCGACGTGTTCCGGTAAATATTGCACCATTCTTTGCAGCAGCAAGCGCAAACAGAATCGGTCCGAGATCCGGGCAATCCGAAAGGTCCAAGACCGCATTTTCATGATCTAAAAGCGGATAATACGTGCGATAGATGCGGTCTCCCTGAAGGCTGTCATCACGAAGTCCGTTAACCTCAACCTGTCCACCTATGACATTCAGCGCATCCAAAAAGGCTGCGTTACTATAATCTCCCTCAACGGCAAGTTCTCGTGGCTGATACTTCTGATTGCCGGAAATCACAAGCGTTCTTTCATCCTTCCAAGAAACCTGCACCCCAAAATCAGCGAGTGCGGATAACGTCAAATCGATGTAAGAACGGCTTTCTACCTTACCGGTAAGTGAAATGCTGCTATCTCCGTCGAGCATCGGAAGGACAAACAAAAGTCCGGTAATAAACTGGCTGCTCACGTCTCCCGGCAAAACATAATCACCTGCGTTTATCGAACCGCAGATTTCAATGGAATCCTCTTTTCTTACAAAGGAAATGCCCTTTTTCTTACAGATTTCTTCATATACGGAAAATGGGCGATTCCGCAAGGTTTCTGACCCAAGGAATACTTTTCTTCCTTCCGAAAGCATCGAAATTCCCATAAAGAAGCGCATCGTACTTCCGCTTTCACGGCAAGGAAACGAAATCAGTTCCTGAGGAAGTCTTCCGCCGTTTCCTGTGACCGTAAGCGTATTTCCTTCCTCGACTACGTCTGCGCCCATCGCACGAATACAATCCATTGTGGCGAGAATATCCTGAGAATATGCAATATTGGAAATGATGCTTGTACCACCGGCTAAAGCACTGCAAATCAACAGACGATGTGCCATGCTCTTTGAAGGCGGTGCTGAAATAAACCCTTTCGCGATAGAAGGATTGATCTTAATTTGCATGTTTTTTCTGCTCCTCAAGTAAATAATCCATTGCCTCCAGGTAGCCATTCACTCCATGTCCGGTAATGGTATTGCAGCAGGCTTTTCGAATATAGCTTACCTGTCGAAAATCCTCCCGCTTCTCTACAGCGGAAATGTGGACCTCAACCGTTGGAACGCTTACTGATTTAGCTGCATCTAAAATCGCAATGCTGGTATGGGTATACGCCCCCGGATTGATTACGATTCCGTCAATCTTTCCATAACAATCCTGGATGTAATCGACGAGGTCTCCCTCATGATTGCTTTGCAATACATCAACTTCTACACCGATTTCCTCAGCATGCTTTGTAATCATCTCCACCAAATCGTTATAGGTTACTCTTCCATAAATATCCGGCTCTCGAACGCCAAGCATATTGATATTTGGTCCGTTAATTACTCTAATTTTCATAGTATATCCTCTAATTCTCTGAAGCAAAATAGTCGGTTCCGAAGCGGCCGGCAAGAATATCCATTAAGGTAAGTGCCGTAACACTGTCAACAACGACGCGGGCACGATGAATAATCGCCGGATCATGACGACCTTTAATGTCAAGAACAGCATCTTCCATCTTCATAAAATCAACACTGTCCTGACTCTTGTAAATGGATGGTGTCGGTTTCA
>DCGJ01000008.1:0-34972 GCA_002315495.1 Lachnoclostridium sp. UBA1781
GAATTTATCGCCAATTTCTCAAATAAAAACAATCGTTCCGAGATTGGAAATCTGGCCATGGATATGATTCGTTCTTTGAATCGTCGAATCAAGGAGATGAATTATGAAGTGAAAACATCGGTTTCCATCGGTATCGCTATGGCCGGGACAGACGGAGAATCCTTTGCGAAGCTTTATAATTGCGGCGATAAAGCCCTCTATTATGTAAAGTGCAATGGTAAGAATTCCTATCGTTTCTTCAGTGACAGTACAAAGGAACAGGAGAAGAGAACGAATCTCAATGTGGACCTTTCCTATCTGGGAGAGATTCTCAGCCGCTCGGATTCCGGGCACGGCGCATATATGCTTGACTTCGACAATTTTAACAACGTATACAACTTCCTTCGACGTTTCATCGAAAGAGAAAACAAAAAACTGGTTTCCGTTTTGTTCAATGCCCTTCCGGCTCGTGAAGGAGAACAGGTGGACACGGAAGAAGTAGAGGTTGCACTTGATATGCTGGATAAAGCGATTTACACCTCGCTTAGAAGAGTAGACATTACTACAAGATACTCCAGTATTCAGACCCTGGTTGTTCTGATCGATACCAATTTGGAAAATGGCGGCCGAGTGGTGGAGCGAATCCTGGATTGTTACAGGAAACTATATCTCGGAGATAAAGTAAAAATCGAGTATAGTCTGGCGGAGATTAAGAGTAAGAAAAGCCAGGAAAGCAATTAATGTTAGCTAATAGTACGGAGAAGAGGAACAGATGAGAACTAAAAAAGAGGTCGGAAAACAGTTCATAGTAATCGGGACCCTTGTGGTGGTTGCTATTATTATCACGGTGCTCAATGTTAAAATCATTTTTAATGTTACCAATAAGCAGACGGAGGAATTGGGAAGTCTACAGATGGAGAGCATCCGAGGAGAACTTCAGCAAACACTGGATGATGCTGAATTGGTGACGGTACAGGTGGCAAATGAGATTGATATTCTAAGGACAAAAGGCAATCCACAGAGTGTGATTGATCAATATCTCATCACCAAAAAGAGAGAACTGTCCTCAGGGTCTTGTATTAACGTATATGCGGCAGGAAGCGACTGGTATTCCATTCCGGATTTCGTAGAACCGGAGAATTTTGACCCGACACAAAGAATCTGGTATACGGGCGCCAAGCAGGAAGAAAGTAACGCATTTATCACACAGCCGTACATTGACCTTGCAACGGGAAATGTGTGTTTTACCGTATCGCGGTTACTTAGCGACGGCGAGACAGTAGTTGCACTTGACTACAATCTGTCCAAAATGCAGGACTACATCAACGAGCTGTCGGATGACGGACGTACTCCAATCATCGTTGCGGAAAGTGGTGAAATCGTTGGATATGCGGATGCCTCCCAGTTGGGACGTCTCATTTCGGAGGCATTGCCGGAGTATGTCGAGATTCTTGAATTGGAGAAATCCAACGCCAAGCAGGTTGTATTACCAAAAACCATCAATGGAGTAAGCCAGACCATTTTCTGTGGAAAAACCGAAAATAACTGGTATCTGATTCTTTGCGTAAACAATTCGGAGTTGTATCGTGGAAGCTACAACCAGCTCATCTGGCTTTGTCTTGTAAATGCGGTTCTGATTCTTGCGATTCTTTTATTGTATCTTCTTGCGGTAAGAAATCGTAGGAGAACGGAGGCAACGCTTAAGGTAAGAGAAGATTTCCTGTCCCAGATGTCAAAGGAACTTAAACTGCCGATCGCTTCTATTATCAATATCAGCAATCCAAACATTGGAAATGATTCACCGGACAGCATGGAGAAGATTCGTGAATCTGCATTCCGCCTTTCCGATATGGTGGACAATCTGATTTCGTACTCGAATATTGTGAAGTACGAAAAAGAAGACGAGTCCATCGGAATAGAAAGCAAGTTTAGCAACAATTTCAACCGAAGAATTCGTGTTGCCATTATCGGTGTTATCATCATTGCAATGGCGATTAGTGTATATCTCTTTTCGGAGTCCAGAATCCGTCTTGGGAGCCAGTCCATAAAGGAAGAAGCCAGCCTTTATGAGAACGAGCTTTCGCAGTGGATTACGGAGCAAAAGAGTATTCTTAGTATGTTCTGTAATACCATCACCGCCAATCCGGATATTCTGGAGGATTATGAGGGCGCTGTTAAGTTCTTAGATGATATTACGAAGAAGTATTCCGATATCTCGGTTGTGTATATGACCAATCCGGAAGCGGAGCATACCGTTATTATGAATAACGGGTGGGAACCTAGTGAAGGCTGGTACGTGGAAGAGCGACAGTGGTACATCGATACCATGAATTCAAAGGACGGCTTTAATATTTCGTCCCCTTACTTCGATGAGCAGACCGGATTGTACTGCGTTACGTTCTCGCAACGAGTGTACGATAAGAATGGAGCATTTTTGGGCAACTTCGGTATCGATTTCTATATGGATAAGCTGATTGATATTCTCGGTGAAAGCTATTCTGATACGGGTTACGCCTTTTTGGTTGACGGTGAGGGTAATATTATCAATCATCCGAACGCATATTATCAGATGACGCAAAACGGAGCATACAGTGTATTCGATACCGAATATAAGAATGTGTATGCGGATGAGAGTACCATTGGATACATTAACGATTATAATAATACCCGAATGGCTTGTGTTGCCAACAAAAATGTGGACTCACAGTTTACGGTCATTGTAGTTAAGAACTGGTGGAGCATTTTCGGTAATATTATTATCTATTGTGCCATCTTTGTTGTGATGTTCGGAGCCTGTGTATTTGCGGTGTATTACCTGATTAATCAGTTGATGAAATGGCAGGAGAAAGCGAACGAAAAGCTTCGTAAGGCGGTAAATGCGGCAACAGAAGCCGGTGAGGCAAAGTCTCAGTTCCTGGCCCAGATGAGCCATGAGATTCGTACACCTATTAACGCAGTGCTCGGAATGAATGAGATGATTCTGCGAGAAAGCACTGACAGTACGATTCAGGAATACGCGACGGATATTAAGGGGGCCGGCAGAACCTTGCTTTCGCTCATTAACAGTATTCTTGATTTCTCAAAAATCGAAGACGGAAAAATGGAGATTATGGAGGTTGAATATGCTACATTCTCCTTCGTGAATGACCTTGTTAATATGGTTTCGGAAAGAGCTTCTCAGAAGGGGCTGGAGCTGAAGCTTGAAATTGATGAGCAGCTTCCGTCGGTTCTGTATGGAGATGATTTGAGAATCCGACAGATTGTAACGAATCTGCTTTCCAATGCGGTCAAATATACCCACAGCGGAACCGTTACCCTGAAAATGCAGGGAAACAAGATCGGCGAAGAGGAATACCTTCTCTTTGTTGCGGTATCGGATACCGGTATCGGAATCCGTGAGGAGGATAAGGCCATTCTGTGTACATCCTTCCAGCGTCTTGATCAGGAGCGGAACCGAAATATTGAGGGTACCGGTCTTGGCCTTTCCATCGTTAGTAAATTGCTTCAGATGATGGGAAGCGAGCTGCAGATTGAGAGTGTATATGGTGAGGGCTCCAGCTTCTATTTTGAGATTCGACAGAAGATTGTGGATGCCACCCCTCTTGGTGATTATTCCAACAAGAGAATCAATGTGAACGAATCGGATAAGCTTCATGTATATGCACCGGAGGCATCCATTCTTGTGGTGGATGATAATGAGGTAAACCTTAAGGTTGCAAGAAGCCTTTTGAAGATTAACGGAATTGATATTCATACCGCGTCCAGCGGCGTTCAATGTATTGATGCAGTACAGCAACATGTGTACGACATCATTTTCCTGGATCATATGATGCCGGGAATGGACGGTATCGAAACCCTGAATCAGATGCTCAACAAGAAGCTGATTGATGAGCATTCGATCGTGATTGCACTTACCGCCAATGCTGTCGTTGGTGCGAAGGAAAAATATCTGGAAGCAGGCTTTACGGATTATCTGTCCAAACCGATTGATATCGATAATCTCGAAGAGAAGCTGGTGAAGTATCTTCCGAAGGAAAAAGTCGACTATCGCAAGGGTGGAGATTCCAAGACTTCAGAGACTGCACACGCTTCCGAGACGATAACCACCGAAAATGCGGCGGTTTCCGAACCTTCACTCACTGCGAGTGATACCGGCTCCGAGAGTCAAACTCCGACCTCGGAAGGGGAATCCGAGAACGTATCGACCTCTGTCATTGACCGTGAAATGGCTCTAAAATTCCTCCTTGGAGACGAGGATGTGTACAAAGAAATTGTTCAGGTGTATATCGAAACCTCGGACGAAAAGATTATGGAGCTTGACAAACATTACGATGACAAGAACTGGAAGGGCTTCGAAATCGTTGTTCACAGCATTAAGAGTTCTTCCCTGAGTGTGGGTGCACAGAAGCTTTCGGACCTGGCGAAGGCCATGGAATTCGCGGCAAAAGAGGAAAATGCCGCATTTATCGAGGATAATTATTTCAATTTGTTAACGATGTTCCAGGAGGCTCTTACGGAGCTAAGGGCATATCTTGCATAAATGGAAAACGCATGTGAAAGGAATATGTATGTTAAATCAGTTTTCGAGAACACAGTTGCTTCTTGGTGTGGAAGCAATGGATAAATTGAAGAATTCAAGGATAGCCGTGTTTGGTGTAGGTGGCGTGGGAGGATATGTGTGTGAAGCCCTTGTCAGAAGTGGAGTGGGACAATTCGACCTTATCGATGATGACAAGGTATGCTTAACCAATATCAACAGACAGATTATTGCGACACGAAAGACCGTTGGTCGATATAAGGTTGACGTAATGAAGGAGAGAATGCTTGATATTAATCCGGATGTTAAGGTTAATACGCATCAGTGCTTCTTTTTGCCGGAAAATGCGGACGATTTCCCGTTTGAGGAATATGATTATGTCGTAGACGCTGTTGATACCGTGACTGCAAAAATCGAGCTTGTTATGAAGTGTCAGGAAAAAGGCGTCAGGATTATCAGCTCCATGGGGGCCGGAAATAAGCTGGATGCAAGCGCATTTCGCGTGGCTGACATTTATAAAACAACAATGTGTCCGTTGGCAAAGGTGATGAGGCATGAACTGAAAAAGAGAGGCGTAAAAAAGCTTAAGGTTGTATATTCCGAAGAAAAACCGATAAGACCGCTTGAAGACATGTCGATTAGCTGCAGAGCACACTGCATTTGTCCGCCCGGAGCAGAACGTAAATGTACCGAGAGAAGAGATATTCCGGGAAGTGTTGCATTTGTCCCATCGGTTGTCGGACTGATTATTGCCGGAGAAGTGGTAAAGGACATTATAGCTGTTTAAAGGAAGACGCTTCCGGAGAATCCTTCGGTAGATGAACTGAAAAAGTTGTATGTTATGGTCACATGCAAATAGGAACGATTCTATATGGTTATTTATGGGGAAATGCCCTACTCCTATAGTTGAGTTTTACAAAACTTTATGATACAATTATCTCTGTATGTTGAGAAAAATCCCAGTATCAAGGAGGATAATTGATAAATGAAACTAGGTATTGTTGGCTTGCCAAACGTAGGCAAGAGCACATTGTTTAATTCGTTAACCAAGGCCGGAGCAGAATCCGCAAACTATCCGTTCTGTACCATTGACCCGAACGTGGGTGTGGTAGCAGTTCCGGACAAGAGACTTCAGGTTTTGACGGAGATGTACGACTCCAAAAAGACCACACCGGCAGTGATTGAATTTGTTGATATTGCAGGACTTGTAAAGGGCGCATCTCAGGGCGAAGGTCTTGGGAACCAGTTCCTTTCCCACATTCGTGAGACCGATGCAATTGTACATGTTGTACGTTGCTTTGAGGACAGCAACATTATTCACGTTGACGGTTCGGTTGATCCGGTTCGTGACATTGAAACCATCAATTTGGAGCTCATTTTCTCGGATATGGAGATGGTTGAGCGTCGTATCGCCCGTGTATCCAAGAGCACCCACAATGACAAGACGAAGAAGGAACTTGAGATGCTTCAGGCAATCAAGGCGCTTCTCGAGGAGGGTAAGAAGGCAAGTGCCTACACGACCGATGACGAAGAATGTCAGGGTTGGCTTCGTGGCTACGCACTTCTTTCCGCTAAGCCGGTTATTTACGCGGCAAATGTGGACGAGGATTCCCTTGCGGATGATGGCGCAAGCAACGAGTTTGTTCAAAAGGTTCGCGCATTTGCAGCAGAAGAGGGCTCTGAGGTGTTCGTCATCTCCGCACAGATTGAGCAGGAGATGTCTGAACTTGAGGATGATGAGAAGGCAGAATTCTTAGAGGCACTTGGCCTTGAGGTTTCCGGTCTTGAGAAACTGATTGCAGCAAGCTATAACCTGCTTGGACTGATTAGTTACCTGACTTCCGGTCCGGATGAATCCCGTGCATGGACCATCACGAAGGGCACCAAGGCACCGCAGGCAGCCGGAAAGATTCATACCGATTTCGAGCGTGGCTTTATTCGCGCTGAGGTTGTAAGCTTCGATGATTTGGTTTCCAACGGCTCTATGACCGCGGCAAAGGAAAAGGGCTTGGTTCGTTCAGAAGGAAAGGAATATGTGGTACAGGACGGCGACGTTGTACTGTTCCGTTTTAATGTATAAGATGTGTAACTCGGGGCAGTGATGATACTGCTCCGAACCTAATTTATTAGAGAGAATAAACGAGGGGAATACATATGTTGACTTCATTTCTGGCGACCGACATTCGGTTTCCGAATATCGGTATCGTTCTACGAGGGATTGGAAATGGCATTACCATCGCGGGATTTCGAATCGCATTTTACGGGATGGTGATTGCGTTTGGTATGATTATGGGCTACCTGGTGGCAGAGTGGTTTTTGAAGCAGGTCGGGTTGAATCCGGACCTTGCTTTGGACTTTGTTATCTGGGGTGTGCTTTGCGGTGTGGCAGGCGCGAGAGCTTACTATTGCATCTTTAACTGGAGTTCGTTTGCGGATAATCCATGGTCCGTATTGAATCTGCGAACCGGCGGTTTGGCTATCTATGGTGGTATCATTGGCGGCGTAGGAAGTGCACTTGTATTTTGCAAGATTAAGAAGGTCAATGTACCGAGCTTTCTGGACTGTGGTTTGCCGGGTATCTGTATCGGACAGATTATCGGACGCTGGGGCAACTTCTTTAACCGGGAAGCATTTGGCACTTACACGAACAGTCTGTTTGCAATGCAGGTGGATGTATCGGAGGTCAATTCCTACTTTAATCCGAACACCTCGCAGGCGATTGTGGAAGGGGCTTACGCAAATCAGCCAACACTGTTAGCGAATATTCTGGAGATTCGAAATCATGCGGTAGTGATTGACGGAGCAACCTATATTCAGGTGCAGCCGACGTTTCTATACGAGTCTGTACTGAATCTGTGCTTGTTGATTTTAATGATTGTGCTCGTAAAGCACAGAAGATTTAACGGACAGATTGCCTTGACGTATCTGATGGGATATGGTACGATTCGATTTGTGATTGAGAAGTTCCGTACCGATCCGCTTTTGATTGGTAACACCTCCATTCCGGTCAGCCGACTTTTGAGTGCGGTTTTATTGGTTGTCAGTCTTGTGATTTATGTTATCTGCTTTGTGCGGACGAAGAAACATGAGGCTCCTACAGCTGCTGAGGAGAAGGCGGAAGAGGTCGTATAGTTTCAGAAACGGAAAAACTTGTAATATGTTATTATTCCTTTTGGGGAGGAAGAAAAATGGAACGTTATTTGAGAGGAAAAAGAAAACTTAGTAGGGTTGTGGCTTTGGTCATGGCATTTGCGTTGGTAATTAGCAATCTTTATATGAGTGACAGAACTCACAAGGCCCAGGCAGCAACTCCGGCTGATTTTGCCAATGCGGCTGCATTTAATTATGTACCAAAACTTACCTACAACAATGTCACAAATAAAGCGTCTGTCAATAAGTACACGGATCAGTACGGCTACTCTGATGCCAAAATCAGATATCTTGTTGATCAGAACGAAACAGCTACTTTTAGTGAGAGCTGGAGCTCAGTCAACGTTGGAAGTGAAATTGATTTATCAGGTTCCGCAATTGAAGCAGGAAGTGATGGAACTTACTATTTTCATGCGGTTTATTATCTTGCGTCCGGCTCGGATACTTATGTTAGTGAGGTAAAAACATCAGAACCTTGTATTAAAGCCACTAAGACCGTTACTTTGAAAGGGGCAAGGATTGAGAGTGGATCTTATAACGAGACTGTGAATCTGGAAGTCGCAAGTGACGCACAGTACATTAATGGGAAACCGAATAAATATATTATTGACTTAACCGATAAACCGATTGAATGGCGCGAAAATCATTATATTTATTTTGACATAGAAGAAGCGAAAGAAACTCTTGTTATTCAACCTAATCAAATTGATGAGGAGAAAGGAGTATATACTTCCTATGAAGGACCGGGACGGAACGGAGTAGCTTGTACAGAGGAAGTGTTCTCGCTATATGTTGGAACAGATATATATCGTTATACTGATTGTGGTCCGGCTACAGAGGTAGTGGTTAAGTACGGTTTTAAAGATGTAACACCATCTGTTACTGCAATTAAAATCGATGGGCAAACATATGGTGGCACGGATTTAAATAATGCAGCAACCTGTTATGCAAAGGACAATACCATCACGTTTGATGTGGAGGTATATAACCCGTCAAAGAAGTTGCAACCATTTCTTGATATTACGTCATCAGCCGGGAATCAGCACATCAAGAAATCCATTGATTTGGAGACCGGTAAAGAGAATTATACCTTTAGCAACATAACATGCGATGTTTCCGCAGGTGTAAACACCATAACGGTATATGCGATTAATTTTGTGTCTGATGAGTATAACATGTGGGATGACCATCTTAGCTCAACAGCCTATAAGCTTAATATCATAATGGATACAGAAAAACCGGAAGTGAGCTTTGTGTCATTCAAAGACCAGGTGGCGAAGGATGGCTACAAGGATGGCAATTCGAGTGATCAGGTTTTTACCGGTTACCTTGATGTAAATGCTGAGATTTCCATCAGTGATAATATGGGTGCTGAAGCTATAGGTAAGAGATACTATTACCTTTCGGAAGAGGAGTTGACCGATTCTGAGCTGGCTTCAAAGACTTTTACAGAGTTTGAATCTAATGATATAACTGTACCGGCCAATTCGGACTATTCAGGGAAGACAATATATTGTTATATCTATGCAACTGATAAAGCAGGAAATGCAAGCGATTATTTATTAATTCCAATCAGTTATTACGATGAAAGTATCAGCGTTGATAAATGTTCGGATAAATGGCGAGAACAAAGATGAGTACGTTTCTATTGAAGGTGAGAATGTTATCACTTTTGATGTAACATCACCATCCGGAGTAGAAGAAACCAATGTATATGTAAATGATGCTTTGGATGGGAAGGCAACTCTTGTTAAGAACATCGGTGATGTGTATTCATACACATATACATATACAGCAACTCAGTCAAAAAGTTATAGTTTTGCCATTGAAGTCAAGAATGCTAATGGCGTTGTAGAAGAAAAAAACATTGCTCTATTATTTACTGATTTGGATGACCCAAAGGTTGAGGAAGCAGAGATTAAAGCAAATGGTACCTGGATATCCGATTTGCAAAACTTTGACTACTCAAAATGGTACAAAAAATTAGATATCAAGTTTGTATCGAATGATGAGAGTGCAGAGGGAGAGACATTCTTCGGAGTAGAGAAGGTTACTGTTTCTCAGACTGCGTCTGACGATAGCGATGGTCCGAAAGAACCGGGAATGTTTTTGGACGTTGATATTTTTGAAATCAACGTAAAATCGTCTATGGATAAATCGGGAACCTTGATTGAGGTTAAGGTCGTTGACAAATCGGGAAGGTCGTCTACGTATAGCAAGACTTTCTATGTCGATGACGAGAATCCGGTGGTAGATCTTTTTGAAGCGATTGATGCCGAAACAGAGACGAAATATTCGGATGGCCATGTGGTTTCCAAGGATGCTTCTCCGAAATACAGTTTTTCTGTATCGGATAATATTGGAATTGCAAAAATTGAAATCAGTGGTGGGGCTGAAGGAAACAATACTGTCACGATTTATTCCAAAGATCTGACCAATCAGGAGGATTCCAAAACGTTCGAGTATAGTGATGTTTTAGGAAAACCGGAAGACGCGGAAACAACCTATTTCTACACAATAACCGTTACCGATTTGGCAGGAAATAAAGCGACAAAGACGATTAGCTACGAACTTGATACGACTTCTCCGGAGCTTGAAATTACGGGTTATGATATCGGCGAGGGTAAGGTGTCTGGAGAACCGGATTCTGAGGTAACGAGTGCATGGCAGAAGGAATTCAAACTCCATGTACGAGCTGCGGATACAAATCTGGATAAGGTTGTTGTTAAGGCTGGTGATACAGAGACCTCTTATTCCTTGGAGGAATATAATTCCGCGCTTACGAACGGAGAATTAGTAATCACTGTCCCAGAGACTGTTCTTGGTGAGAATGATGACGCTCAAAGTGCTACGACCAAGGTTACGATTACCGTAGTTGATACGGCAGGTAATGAGACCGATTACGAGGAAGTTTTCCGTGTTGATAATACCGCGCCAGAGGTTGTAAGCTACAAGGTGGACGGAAGGGATATTTCAAGTCTTACTGCAGATGATTTTCTTAAGGGCAATCCGAAGGTTACGATTGTAATTAAGGATAATATTGCAGTTAACCATTATAAGAATACGATTGATTATGACCAAGGCAATTGCATAGATGAAAACTATGATAATTCAAACTTGGTTGAGATAACTCAGATGTTATCGGAGCTTATTTCAAATGAGGTTGCTGACGGCGAATACGCATTTACCCTGGAAGGTATTACAGATAAAGCCGGAAACCGGATTGATACGATAACAGGTGCGTTTACAATTGATAACTCGGGACCGGTTATTGAAGAGAAAAAGTATCAGTCAAATGTGACCGATGATGCTGCACCGATTCCGGATGTTTGGTATAAGACTCTTGCCGTAACCTATCGGGTAACAGATGGCGACGGTTCCCGCGTTAAAGAAGTCAAATATAAGTTTGGTACTGAGGAAGATCAGGCCACCACATTGGATGGCTATGATGAGTTCACAGTACAGGTTCCGGATTCAACAACCGTCGATGGAACAAAAGTAACGGTTGCTTCTTCGGATAATCTTTCGAATGAAGGAAGCAAGAGTTTTACCTATAAGGTAGATTCCAGTGCTCCTGTGGTTGATGAATTAACGATAAATGGTATCTCGTATGAGACGATATCCGATGAGACCTTATTGTCAGGGGATCCAAGCATCGATATCAAGCTCACAGATAATATCGGAATATCAAAGGTTGAAATTGTGGTTACATTGCCTGATTCCAACACAAAGACTTATGAAATTAGCGATTTGTCTGATGCTTTGGTTGAAGAGTCTGTTGCGTTATCGGCAATGCTTGAGCAGAGAGCAGCTTTGGCGGACGGAGTATACAGTGTCAGTGTTACAGGCTATGATCTGGCTGGCAATGCTGCAGAAAGCAAAACTGCCGCATTTACAGTAGACAATACCAAACCTTCCATTGCCGTAAAAGCCTACAGATCCAATGTTGGAAATGGGGAAGAACCGGAAGCGGATACATGGTATCACGCACTCGAGGTTGATTACGAAATCCTTGACGCTTCGGGAATCTCAAAGGTTAAGGTTGTTCACGGTACAGAGGAGAAGGAGTATTCGGAAGCTGATTTAGAGGATGGGATTCTGACTCTTACCATCAAGCCTTCCGATAGTGTTTCCGGAACAACGGTTAAGATTATTGCATATGATAAAGCGGATGCTGCGAATGCTTCTGAACCGGCTGAATTTACATATTATGTGGACGAAACCAATCCGACAAAGCTTAGCTTTACAGTAGATGGAAAGCCTGCTGAAGAGATTGATGGTAAGACTATCGGCTCGAATAAGTTGGATCCGGTAATCGCATTCACGATTACGGATAATGTTCAGGTTGCAACATATCAAGTGGATGTAACCTATGGTACAACTACCACCGAGGGTGCTGAAATTGAATGCGAGGGTGAAGTAGAGTATTCAAAGAAGCTTTCTGAAATCTATGGAAGCGCTGCAGACGGTACTTATCGAATCGATGTATACGCAAAGGATCTTGCGGGGAATGTGCTGGAGTCGACCAGTGTGACATTTGTTCTTGATAATACTGCACCGGTCGCAGAAATCAGTGTTGATGACAGTGCCTTTTCTGAGAGTGGGGAATCGGTTCTTAAGAGTGACCCGACAATCGTTGTTACTACTAGCGATAACGTAAAGGTTTCTAAGAGAACGATGACCATTAAGCTTCCGTTTGAAATCGACGGTTCCGACGAGCTTGTACTTACAGACGGTTTTAGCGGTTCCAACAGTTTAAGCAAGCTGATTGGAACGGAACTAAAGGATGGTAAATATACCATCACGGTATCCGTAGAGGATGAGAGCGGTAATAAAACTGACAAGTCGTGGTCGTTTACGATTGAACTTCCAGTAGAAGAACCTGATGATTCAAAAGAGGAGGATCAGAAGGAAGAGCAGCAGGAAGAGCAGCAGGAAGAGCAGCAGGAAGAGCAGCAGGAAGAGCAGCAGGAAGAGCAGCAGGAAGAAACTCCTTCAAAGGGAGATAATCAGGAGCAGGAAGAAACTCCGGGACAATCGGATAATCAGAAGCCGGTAGAGAATCCTGAACAGCCGGATAATTCGACATCGACAGACGGTACGGTAGCAACTACAGGTGATCCGACATCGGTTGTTGGGTTGCTGATGATTATGTTACTTAGTGCGGCTGCCATGATTGTAGTCAAAAGAAAAGAGTTACAGTAAATAGAACATGGGCGCTGAGAAAAATGATAATTCATTTTTCTCAGCGCTTTTTTTATTTGTTAGGACCTAATGTTGCCTTCTAAAACCACTGTTTTCGGCGGATTCTGAGAAAAGAAGCTTTCCGCCTATGGCGGTCGTTCATTTTTTGATTTTGGCGCTGTATTGACAAGGAATAAAAGGCCTGTTTTAGGCGGAAATCAATCTGCAGGGAGTTCTCGCCTAGACCGAGGATGATGAGAAGAAGATTTTTAGGTGCTGTGGAGCAAAGTGGAAGAGAAAACATCAGCGGAAAATCTATTAGGGATAGTTTCCGCCGAAATCGAGGTGTGCGGAGAAGAAAAAACGAACTCCAAAACGGAAAAATGAGAAATTTTTTCGGCGGAAAACAAGAATTCTTAGAATTTCGCCGAAATCGGTCCGCCCCGATGCGCGCAACGGCGCCAAATGCACCAATTTCAACGGACTTCCACGCGCGCAACGTCGCCAATCCGCCGAAATCGGTCCGCCCCGACGCGCGCAACAGCGGCAATCCGCCGAAATCGGCCCGCCTAGCACATCATCGCCACATCAAACCGCCAAAAAAGTTTAAAATTTCTCGAAAAATCCTACAAATAATCCTTGATTTTTATTCTCTAAGGGCGTAAAATCCTAATATGTGGTGCAAAAGGGTGTAAAAATCACACGAAATGCACAGAAAGGGTGTAAGAACGATGTTTGCGGGACGTTTCAACCATACATTGGACGCAAAAGGCAGAATTATCATTCCGTCAAAGCTCAGAGACGCTTTGGGGGATACTTTTGTTGCCACCGCAGGCTTGGATGGATGCCTTTATCTGTATTCCCAGGAGGGCTGGGAAGCTTTTTTGAAAGAATTGTACGATAAAGTACCTTCCGATAAGGATGGACGTTCCCTTGTTCGTTACTTCATGTCGAACTCTTCGATTTGTGAGTCGGACAAGCAGGGAAGAACCCTGATTCCGACAGAGTTGAGAGCGATGGCAGGGATCGAGAAGGAACTGGTTCTTGTGGGTGCACTGAATAAGATTGAAGTCTGGAACAAGGCGAAGTTTGAATCTGCAAGTAATATTTCCTCGGTTGAGGAGATGGCAGACCGTATGGCAGCGTTTGGCGTAAGATTCTAAGCCGGAGGTTCGGGATGGAAGAGAAGACGTTTTCTCACTATTCGGTTCTGTTATGGGAATCGATTGATGGACTTGATATAAAGCCGGAGGGCATCTATGTTGACGGCACGCTTGGCGGAGCCGGGCACTCCCTTCGAATTGCCGAGAAACTCACCAACGGTCGGCTGATTGGAATCGACCAGGATGCTGATGCTATCTGCGCAGCCACGAAGCGGCTGGAACCGGTGAAAGACCGCGTCACTATTGTTCGTAGCAATTATGAGCAAATGCGCACCGTGGTGAAGGACCTGGGAATCCCGCAGGTGGATGGAATCCTTCTGGATCTGGGGGTCAGCTCTTATCAGCTGGATACACCGGAGAGGGGATTTTCCTACAGAGAGGACGCACCGCTCGATATGCGAATGGATGACCGCATGGAGAGAACGGCAAAAGATATTGTGAATACCTATAGCGAAGGGGAATTGTTCCGAATGATTCGTGATTACGGCGAGGACCCATTCGCAAAGAATATTGCAAAGCACATCGTGCGGATGCGACAGGAGAAGCCAATTGAGACAACCTTCGAATTGGTAGAGGCTATTAAAGCGGCGATTCCGGCAAAGATACGAATGGCGGGTGGACACCCTGCCAAGCAAACCTTCCAGGCAATTCGAATTGAACTGAATCGTGAGTTGGCTGTGCTTGAGAACACACTGGACGATATGATTGAGATGCTGGCTCCGGGCGGACGCCTTTGTATCATTACGTTCCATTCCCTGGAGGACCGTATCGTAAAGACATCCTTTAAGCGAAATGAGAATCCATGTACCTGCCCACCGAGTTTTCCGGTATGCGTATGTGGGAAGAAGTCAAAGGGCAAGGTGATTACAAGAAAACCAATCCTGCCAAGCGACGAGGAGTGCGAAGCAAACAGCAGAAGTAAAAGCGCAAAGCTTCGCATCTTTGAAAAGGCATAAAGTGCTTTGATTGGAAACAACACCATAAAGCACATAAAGTCTGAAGAGAAGAAAAACATAAAAGCACGTAGTGTTCCGACAAGGAGCATTTGAATAAGGCATTACCAAAATCTAGTGAAAGGGGGACAAAAAGATGCCACAGAAGATCAGAAGAATTCTTCCGAGCGACGAGTATCGTGAAGAAGAGCAGGAAGTAAAGCAGAATAGCAATCCGTACATCAGCGGCAACGTTGTCCCGATGCCACAGATTGAGGAGCCGATTAAGACCCCGGAGAAAAAGGTTAAGAAGGCCAAAAAGCCGGAGAAGGAAGAAATCTACGCACCGCGCGTCAATATGCGCCGCAGCATCGACTTTGTGACGATGATGATGCTTTGCGCAGCACTCGCGGTTTGTGCATATATGGCATATTCTTATTTGGCGGTATCTGCGCGTTCAATCGAGGTTGATAAGAAGCTAAATGCACTGGAAACCCAGTACAATGCTTTGGTGGATGCAAATGACAACCGTCTGGATGCGATTGTTGCCAATACGGATTTGAATGAGATTTATGAAGTTGCTGTCGGAAGACTTGGTATGGTTTATCCGAACAACAACCAGGTGATTTACTATGAGTACCAGGGGGACGGGTATGTAAGACAATATGCCTCAATTCCGGAGCTGAATGAGGACAATAGTCTGGCGATGGAAAGCATCCTGAACAGAATTTTTGCAAATTAACGCGGAATCTGTTATAATCAGGAGCCGAGGTGTATGAAGAATGAATAGGAAACAGAAACAGAAGAAAACGCAACGGACCAAGCTTATGACGAGGGGAATGCAAACGAAGTTTGCCCTCGTTTTTTGGGCATTCGTTGCGCTTTTTATTTTTCTTGCATTTCGCATGTTTTATCTTCGGGTGACAAAGAATACGCAGTACAGTAATGCGGTTTTGAGCCACCAGAGTTATGTGAGCTCAACGATTCCGTACAAGCGGGGTACCATTACGGACCGCAAGGGAAATGAGCTGGCTTACTGTACGAAGGTGTATAACGTAATTATGGATCCGGCGGTTATCTTGTCGGATAATACCTTCGTTCAGCCGACGCTTGAAGCACTCTCCAAGGCATTTGAGCTTGATATCACGGAGCTCGAAAAGAAGCTGAAGGATAATAAGGGCTCCAGCTATGTACAGTTAATCAAAGAGGTTCCTTACGAGCAGGTTGAAGAGTTCAACAAGCTTCAGGAAGAGAAGCACAAGGTCGTAAAGGGTGTCTGGTTTGAAACCGAGTACCAGCGCACCTATCCGTTCGGTGTTGTCGGCTCCCATGTCATCGGTTACACGAACAGCGGTAACGTTGGTACGTATGGTATTGAGCAGTCCTACAACGAATATCTGAACGGTAAGGACGGACGCAACACCGGTTACTACGATAACGAATTGAACCTTGTCGAGAAGGACTATCCGGCAGAGGATGGCGATACCGTTGTATCCACCATCGATATCTATGTGCAGAGTATTGTGGAAGAGAAGATTGCGGAATTCCGAAAGCAGTATGAGTGCAAGAATATCGCAGTTATGATTATGAATCCAAAGAACGGTGAAGTTCTGGCGATGGCCTCCAACGATGGTTATGACCTGAACAATCCGCGAGATCTTACGACGCAGGGCTACACGCAGGAAGAAATCGACGCGATGACCGATGAGGAGAAAATGCTCGCCCTCAATAAGATGTGGCGTAATTACTGCGTCGCTGATACGTATGAGCCGGGTTCCACATTTAAGGTGCTGACCATTGCGGCCGCACTAGAGGAGAATCTCTCCACAAAGACAGAAGAGTATTATTGCGGAGGTTATCGTAACATCGATACCTACACCATTCATTGTAATAAAAAGACCGGACATGGGTATCTGAACCTTACCCAGTCCTTGATGTTTTCCTGCAACTGTGCATTGATGGACGTTGCGGAGCGTGAAGGAAGAACACTGTTTCGGTATTATCAGACGCATTTTGGTCTGGGAAGCAAGACCGGAATCGACCTTCCGGGTGAAGCAGCAGGTCTATTGATTGATGAAAGCAAGTTGAATGTAACCGAGCTTGCAACCAGTTCGTTCGGACAGGGTTTCAACGTTACTATGGTGCAGATGCTCGCGGCTTATTGCTCCGTTGTAAATGGCGGCTACTATTATCGTCCGCACGTCGTAAGTAAGGTATATAACAGCGATGGCGCAACGGTTTATGAAGCAGAGAATACCTTGGTTCACTACACGGTTTCCGCTGAAACCTCAGAGTTCATCAAGCAGGCAATGTACGAAACCGTTCAGAGCGGTACGGCAACGCCGGCACAGGTGGAAGGCTATTCCATCGGTGGTAAGACCGGTACGGCACAGAAATCCCCTCGTTCGGAAGGACGTTACGTTGTATCCTTTATCGGCGGCGCTCCTGCAGACGACCCGGAGGTGTGCATTTTCGTAGTCATCGATGATATTAACGATGCGACCGTGTATAACACCAGTAAGCCGGCTACCGGCCTGTCCAGTAAGATTATGGCGGAGGTGCTTCCGTATCTTGAGATTTACCCGGATGGCGAGATCGATTACGGTGTTGACTATGTCGGCGACCTTGAGCCAACGGATGAAATCAATGATTCCCTGATCGACGAGGAAGATGGCCAGTATGGTCAAAAGGAAGACAGCGAATCGGACGACAAGAAGGATGAGTCGGATAAGAAGGATGAATCTGACGACAAGAAGGACGAGTCCGATAAGAACGACGATTCCGAAGAAAAGAAGGACGAGAATTAATCGCATAAGATTGTAAATGCGGCTAAAGACGGTCCGTCAAACTATAAAAACAAAGTGGGAGAATGAAACGATGTTAAAGCAAGGAACACATGTACTGGTAATTGGAGCAGGAAAGAGCGGCATTGCAGCCTGCAGACTGTTGTCTCAGGAGCCGGTGGATATCATTCTTTATGACAGTAACAAAGACATCGATAAGGAGGCTCTTCGCGAGCGCATCGGTGGTGATTTTAAGGGCGAAATTGTTGGCGGAGAGATGACTGCCGAACTGAAAGCCTGGACCGAGCATCTGATTGTAAGCCCGGCCGTACCGATGGATATTCCGGATGTTGTGGAGCTTGCGGCAAAGAATATTCCAATCTGGGGTGAAGTGGAGCTTGCTTACCGTTATGAAAAGGGCCGCGTAATCGCAATTACCGGTACGAACGGAAAGACCACGACAACGGCACTGACCGGCCAGATGATGAAGACATACTTTGAAAAGGTATTTGTGGTAGGTAACATCGGAATTCCTTACACCGAAGAGGTGGTAAACAGCTCGGAGGACAGCATTTCCGTTGCCGAGATGTCTTCGTTCCAGCTTGAGACAATCGAAGAGTTCCACCCGGTTGTCAGTATGGTACTGAATATTACACCGGACCATCTGAATCGTCATCATACGATGGAAGCATATACCGCTGCAAAGTTTAATATCGCGATGAATCAGACGCCGGACGAAACGTGTGTTTTAAACTACGAGGATGACCGTCTTCGTGAGGAAGCGAAGAAGCTTCAGACGAGAGTCATCTGGTTCTCCAGCAGAAGAGAACTGGAAGAAGGCCTCTTCGTTCGCGGGGAACACATCATTTTCCGTGAGAACGGAGTGGAAACGGACATCATCGATGTTAACGAAATGAATATTATCGGCCGTCATAATCATGAAAATGCGATGGCAGCCATTGCGGCCGGCCTGGCCATGAAGCTTCCGCTCGATTGCATTCAGAAGGCACTTCGCGAGTTCGTGGCAGTTGAGCACAGAATCGAGTACACCGCAACCGTAAATGGTGTAAAGTACTACAACGATTCGAAGGGAACCAACCCGGACGCATCCATTCAGGCAGTTCGCGCGATGCAGACACCGACGCTTCTCATTGGCGGAGGATACGACAAGGGCTCCGAGTACGACGAGTGGATTGATACCTTTGGTGACAAGGTTCGCTGGCTGATTCTGATGGGTCAGACCGCAGACAAGATTGAGGCGTGTGCAAGAAGCAAGGGATTTACCGCGATTAAGCGCGTGGAATCTATGGAAGAAGCAGTTGCATTTTGCTATGAAAATGCGGCTTCGGGCGAGAGTGTTCTTCTTTCTCCGTGTTGCGCAAGCTGGGGAATGTTTAAGAACTACGAGGAGAGAGGACGTATCTTCAAGGAGCTGGTAAGAGCGCTCCCGGGTGCGGTAAGCTCCATAAAATAAGAGATTGGTAAAAAAGATGGAAAGGAGGATTCGTCATGCCACAAATGAGCAGGCCAACGGCAAGCCAGAGTACACTGACGCGAAACCGCAGACCGGTTGGACAGAGAACACAAAATGCCAGAAAAGAACATTCGATGAGCCGTGAAGACATGGCGAACAGTGTCAAAGTAAAGTCGAAAACCTCCTTTGATTACACGATCTTTTTCATTGTGTTGTTCTTATTTGCATTCGGTATGGTAATGATTACGAGTATCAGCCCATACAATGCAACAAAGTATTACGATGATGCGCTGCTTTTCGTGAAAAATCAGGCAAAATACGGCCTAATCGGTATTGTAGCGATGATTGGGTTGGGAATCAAGCTGCCGATATTCAATAAGTTTAACTATCAGCTGCTTAAGGTTCGTATCAAGATTGCAAGCATAAGATTGCCGTTGACCATTATGGCGGTCGGATATTTTCTTGTTATCGGACTCCAGCTATTTGTTCTCCTTAAGGGACACAGCATGAATGGTTCTGCACGTTGGCTTGATATTGCGGGCTTCCGATTCCAGCCGTCTGAGCTTGCGAAGATCTTCGTGGTTGTTTATGCCGCATTTCTCGCGCAGAAACGACCGAAGAGCTTGGACAATCCGCTAAAGTTTCTTTATTATGCAGTCATCATAAGCCCGATTATTGTCTTGGTTGCCAAAGAGAATCTTAGTACCGGTATTGTAATCGGTTTGATTTTTGCCGGAATCTTTTTTGTTACATCGAGAAAATGGTGGTATTTCATTGCGTTTGGTCTTGTTGCAGCTGCCGGAGTCTGGAAAAACATTGCCAGTACCGGTTATCGTAGCGAGCGAATCGACAAATGGCTTAACGTGGAAACGGCAAAGGACGCTTATCAGATTCTTCAGGGCTTGTACGCGCTGGTATCCGGCGGCTTTTGGGGAAAAGGCCTCGGAAACAGTATTCAGAAGCTTGGATACATTCCGGAAGTTCATACCGATATGATTTTCTCCTGTATCGTGGAGGAATTGGGACTGTTTGGCGCATTGCTTCTGATGGCAATGTACATCTATCTGTTGGTCCGCATTTTGCTGGTAGCCTATCATGCACCGGACCTGTTTGGAAGCCTGATTTGTGTCGGTGTCTTCATTCAGCTTGCTGCACAGATTGTCATTAATATCGCCGTTGTTACGAATACGATGCCGGCAACCGGTGTTCCGCTTCCGTTTATCAGCTATGGTGGTTCTTCCCTGATCTTCTCGATGTTAGAAATCGGTCTTGTACTGAACGTGTCCCGCCGAATCGAATATCAGGACGAATAGGAGGGGACGGATGGAAGAGATTCGTATTAGGAAGAAAATGCATCCGCTTTTGAAGGCGGCCATTGTCCTCGTTATTCTGGCAGTGCTTGTGGTGGGGTTCTGCATTTGGTTCAAAAAGAAATACACCATCAATCCGGACACGGATATTAAGATTGTGTATATCGGAGATCACAACCGATACACAGAGCAGCAGATTAAAGAGTATGTATTCGATGAATGGTTTGAACAGTACTCGATTTTACTTCGAATCTATTATAAGTTCAAAAAGATTCAACCGCTTACCTACACAGAGAAGATTACTATCAGCTTCGATGATGACGGACTGATTGTGGTAAAGGCTTATGAAAAGACACCGATTGGTTGTCTTCTGGTAATGAATAATTATCTTTACTTTGACGGTGACGGTATGCTGATTGATACGGCCTCCGAAAACCGGGAGAAGCTTCCGGTTATTGAAGGACTGGAGTACACAAGTCTTGCATTGGGTAAGGTGTTCGAGACCAAAAAGACGGAGCTCTTTCCGGTCATTATGAATCTTGTGAATCAGCTTCAAAAGTACGAGGTGGAAGCGAACCGCATCAAGTTCGATTCGGATAACAATGTGAATCTATGGTGCGATGGGAATCATATCATACTTGGAATCCGAAACGCATACGACGTACAGATTAATATGCTCTCGGGAATTCTCAAAGAGATTCAGGGGAGTGAGACCAAGTATCTATTGGATCTGTCCGAGGTTGAAACCGGTACGGAGAAGATTGTGGCAACGGTTTTGCCGAAAGAAGGCGCGAAAACAGAGACTTCTGAGGAATAAATTTAAGAAAATCCCAGATTTGTTACGAAAAATCGACTAAAATCGGAGCGTTTTCTACAAATGTGGAATGAAAATCGGAAGATTTTCAGTTTGTAGAAAAAAATCCTTGCTATTTTTTGAAAAAGTATATATTATATAAGATAGTATTTTATGTTTTGCCTAAATTGTAGCAAATAATTCTACAACTGTGGAATTTGTTGCGGAAAAAATAAAGGTGGGGAGAGGTCCTAACCAAATATTCAGGAGGAAACAACCTTGTTAGAAATCAGAGTGGATGAAAATGAACCGGCAGCAAAGATTCTTGTCATCGGTGTCGGCGGTGCAGGTAACAACGCAGTTAATCGCATGATCGACGAGAATGTCGGTGGTGTAGAGTTTGTATGTGTGAATACGGATAAGCAGCATTTGAAGAACTGTAAGGCTCCAAAGTGCATCCAGATTGGTGAGAAGCTCACCAAGGGTCTTGGTGCAGGTGCACAGCCTGAGGTTGGTGAGAAGGCTGCAGACGAGAGCAGAGAAGAGTTGACCGAGCTCATCAAGGGTGCGGATATGGTATTCGTAACCTGCGGTATGGGTGGTGGTACCGGTACCGGTGCTGCTCCGGTTGTTGCTCAGATTGCAAAGGATCTTGGCGTACTTACCGTTGGTATCGTAACCAAGCCGTTCCGTTTCGAAGCTAAGCAGAGAATGACCAATGCCATCCATGGTATTGAGAGACTTCGTGAAGCAGTAGATACCATGATCTGCATTCCGAACGATCGTCTTCTTGAAATCGTTGACCGTCGTACTTCCATGCCGGAAGCTCTTAAGAAGGCTGACGAAGTTCTTCTCCAGGGTGTTCAGGGTATCACCGATTTGATCAACCAGAACGCACTTATCAACCTTGACTTCGCAGACGTTCAGACCGTTATGAAGGATAAGGGTATCGCTCATATCGGTATCGGTTACGGTTCCGGTGATGACAAGTGTATGGAAGCTGTTAAGCAGGCTACCACATCCCCTCTTCTTGAAACCAACATTGAGGGCGCAAGCAACATTATTCTTGCTATTGACGGTGCTGTTTCCCTTATTGAAGTTAATGACGCTGCAACCTACGTACAGGAGCTTGCAGGCGATGATGCGAATATTATCTTCGGTGCTATGTACGATGAGACTGTTCCGGATCAGTGTCGTATCACCGTAATTGCTACCGGTCTGGAAGAGTTCAATCGTGTGACTCAGAGCACGGCAAATGCGCGTCCGAACAGCCAGGCATACGGTTTCGGCAACAAGCCGGCAGGCGGCTATCGTCCGGCATCTTTCGTAACCACGAAGCCAACCGCTGCAATGACCGCACAGGGCAGACAGCAGGCTACACCGGTTACTCCTCAGCCGGCTGCTCCGACTCCGACCTATCGTGCTCCGGAACCGGCACAGACCTTTACCAAGCCGGAACCACAGCAGAACACCGGATCCGGTATTAAGATTCCTGACTTCCTTCAGAAGAAGCAAAAGTAAGTTGATTGCATTTGAAATGATTTTGAAAGACTCGCAACTTGTTTGCGGGTCTTTTTTTGATATAAACAGGAAGAAGAAAAAGTGCTTCAGTGGATTGGTGCAATGGAGAAATTCAGCATCGTTCTACTACAGCAGTAGTTAAACAATGAGGTAGTAGATACTTCAATTGTAGAACTTAGAAAAAACAGAAATTCGAGAATAAAAGAAAGGAATTTGTTTCGTATTTGTTAAGATTAGCGCTCGATTCGGATGATTTCGGGGAGGAAAATCAATTTCTGAACTGAAAATTGTGATGTTTTTCTTTAACTAACAATAGATATTGTGGTAGAAATCTATGGAATATGTGCAAAAACTACAAATTGTCTTACGGTTGTTTGTTTATAATGTATATAGAGATGGTTTGATGCTTGTGATATAATTCTACTAATTGGTGCGATTATGTCTTTTGCGCGTTGCACCGAAATGAATCTAGGAGGATTTTATAAGATGAAGAGAGTTATTGCTTTTCTGAGCGTTTTGGTACTTGTCCTTTCAATGACGGGTATGGCAGCTGCTATTGATGTGGATGCTACCGATGCTTGGGACTCCAGCTATCAAGCGACTCAATTTGCAGATCAGACTATTATCCCAGCTGACCTTTCTACTGTCGCAAGTGTTACAATTACCTATACTGTAACTCGTTCGAACTGGGGATGGGAAAATGGAGCTTTAATTGTTAACTGTCCAAAGGGATGGGTGCAATTTTCGTTTGATGGTGGTTCTGAACAGAAAGATTTTTCTGCTGTAAAGGGCGAGGACGGAGTTTATACTTTAACAATTCCTTTGACTGCGTCTGTTTCGGTTACACAGGATAATGTCACTAGTGATGTCACAATGAAGGAGGCACTTGAAAGTACCCATGATGCATGGGGGCAATTCATGATTGCTTATTATTACATCGATGATAATAACTCGGCTGCTGACAAACTAACAGTTAGTAGTATTACCTTTGATTGTGCTCATAACAATACCGAGAAAGATTCTAGCACTGCTGTCGCTGCTACTTGCATCTCTTATGGAAGAACCGCTGATTTGGTTTGTTCCGACTGTGGTCAAATTGTAGAAGAAGGCGAAGAAATAACTTTACTTGCTGCTCATACAGAGGAGACTATCCCGGTTGTTGAGCCGACTTGTACAAAACCAGGAAGTTCATCAGGTTCCAAGTGTTCCGTATGTGGTGTAATGATTGCTGAGCCTGACACTGTTTTGGCTCTTGGCCATGCTTATGATGAAACGACGCATCGTTGCACCAGATGTGATGCCTTGGATCCTGCTTGTTGTGAACACGAGGCTTCTTCTCTTGATGAGGAGACTGTAAAGGAAGCAACCTGTACCGAGGCTGGTTACAGCGGTGACGTTGTATGTGACGAATGCGGTGAGATTCAGGAAGAGGGTGAAGTTATTCCTGCTCTTGGTCATACCGAGGAAACCATTGCTGCAGTAGCAGCAACCTGTACGAAGGCTGGTTCTACCGAAGGCAAGAAGTGTTCCGTTTGTGACAAGGTGCTCGTTGAAGTGAAGGAAGTTGCTGCAACCGGTCATTCCTTTGGTGATTATGTTGTTACCAAGGAAGCTACCGTTGATGCTGCCGGTGAAAAGACTGCTACTTGCTCCGTATGTGGTGAGAAGGATGTGAAGTCCATTGACAAGCTTCCTGCTCCGGAAACTGAGGGAACTGCAGAAGAGAGCAAGGAACCGACTTCTTCTGAAACCGAGTCTAAGGGCGACAAGTTGATTGCTTCTCAGAAGCCTACAGGTGGTGCTGATATCACTGTTTTCGATGGTGTTGATCTCTCTGATAAGGATATCTATATTGTACTTACTATTGAAACTACCGAATCCGGTAAGGAAGGTTGGGGCGCAGGCGCTATCGCTTCCAAGCAGGAAGGTTGGCCGGCCGTTTATGAGATTCAGGGTGGTGCTGAAGTAGGTACCAGAACGGTTACTCTTACCGGTCCGGAACTTCTTGAGATTCTCAAGGGTAAAACTCGTGACAAGGATCAGTATGGTCCTGCTTATGAAGCTGGTACCATCAATTTTGAGTCCGGTGCAGTATACAATTCCTGGGGTTCTTACGCTACTCTTACGAAGATTGAAGTATACAAGAAGGGCGCAAAGGATGCTAATGCTAATACCGCTGATTCCATGAACGTTGCAATTCTTGCTGTACTTGCAGTAATTGCTTGCGCAGGTGTTGCATTCGCTGCTAAGAAGCGTGCATAATTGAATTAGATTCTTTCTTTAGGGCTACGAGCAATCGTAGCCCTATTTTTGTCTCCATGGAGGCTTTTTAACTATTCGATGATAATTATTGCTCCTGCCTATAAAACCGGAATGTAGGATGCTTTTGGGCATTTTGACGAAGGAATGCTGAAAGGGAGTGGATAGGGGATTGTTTGAGTTCTTGAAATATCGAAAAAAGTCAAAAATAAACAATAGAATAGTATGATATCACAGATTAATTTTATCATGCCGGATAAGTCTTGTTTTACTATATTTTTCGGAGAGATAAGTGGGTTTGCGATAGAAGAGGAAAACAGTCATTTTGTTATTTTGCATACAAGAATATTGTATTATTTGTACAAAATAACTACTTGTTTTTTTTTCTAATTTTTGGTATTATAACCAAGAAGTGATGAAATATACTTCACTTCCCAAAAAAATATTTTTTTAGGAGGACGAAAACTATGAAAAAGTTTTCCGTATTGCTTGCACTTGTTTGTGCAATGGTACTTGTTCTCAGCTCCGTTAGCGCGGCGGATGTAAAGAAAGGTATTAGCCCTGATTCTAACTACGAGATCAAGAAGGGTGATATCGAGGGCGATAAGCTTGACCTTACCTTTACTTTCGATGAGACTTCTTGCTGGAACGATTGGTGCCCAATCGCTGTTAGAGTTACCAAGGATGGTTCTGATTACTACTATGTAATCGCTGGTAAGGAAGTAGGCTGGGGTGTATCCGTTGTGTACGAAGAGATTGATGGCGCTCTTGTAGGTTCCGCTATTAATCCTGATGGTGAGAACGACGATGATCTTCAGGGCGAGTGGATTAAGTGTGGTCTTGGTGAGTCCACCACGCTTAACCTTGATTTCAGTGATTGTTCCGATTGGTCTGTAAGAGTTCTTTGTATCGCTTGGTGTGCTGACAACTCTTGCACCGTTGAGGATCCGGATGGAACCAACAAGGATATGACCTATGGTGAGGATAACACTCCTACCGATCACGTATTCACTCTTAGCTACAGTGGTGCTGTTAATGAAGACATTGATGCTCCGGTTGCTCCTGCTACCGAAGCTCCTGCTAAGACTGCTGACGCTATGAACGTTATCATGATCGCTGGTGTTGCTGTAATCGCACTTGCTGGTGTTATTGTTGCAGCTAACAAGAAGAATGCTTAATTCGCGATTCTAAAGTAAAATTACCTGCTCGAGAAATCGGGCAGGTTTTTTTGTGACTTTGTTAAGCATGGTATGAGAGGCGAAGAGGATTTTTTGAAAAAAGATCGGCAAAAACCCACCGTCTTTTCAAAATATAGCTACACTAGATATAGTGGTGGGGATAATAGAATGGTGGAATAATTAGAGATTGGTTATTTGATTTTGAATACAAAAATGAATAAAATATGGATAATTGCACAAAACTGAATAGCGTTTTTGTGCATAGTGCACATTGTTAATATATATAACATTTAGTATAATATTGGTTGTGGTGATATCACAAAAAATCCTATAGGAGGAAAACAAAATGAAAAAGTTTTTGGCTAGTGTTCTTGCACTTGTTTGCGTAATGGTAATGGTACTTAGCATTGCATGCGCAGAAGACATTACCCTTAGTGGTAGTGATGCAGGCAACTGTGTTGAAGGCATGGAGAAGATCTTCGATCTTTCCAAGGAAGGTTCTCTTACCCTCGTTGTTAAGATGACCGATGCTGAGCACTATGGCTGGGGTCTTGGTAACTTCGGTGCTAACGTTGATGGCGCTTGGACTGATTCCAAGATTGCTGCTGGCGGTGAAATCGCTTGTGCAGATGAGAACGAAGCAAAGTTCACCTACACCTTCAAGGAGATCGTAGAGTCCTTCGGTGTTACCGATGCAGCTTCTATCGCTGATCTTAAGTTCGGTACCTGGAACGGTGGCGTTATCGTTTCCATGTCCTACGAGTATGCTGGTGCTGCTCCTGTTGACGATTCCGCTAAGACTGCTGACGCTATGAACGTAGCTGTTGTTGCTGGTCTTGCTCTTATCGCTCTTGCAGGCGTTGTTGTAGTTGCTAACAAGAAGAACGCTTAATTCGCGATTTTCAATCAGTAAACGAAGACAAAAGGAATACCTGTCCCAAGGAATTGGGGCAGGTATTTTTTTGTTCCATTTATATGAACTTCTTGAAGTGATTGAAATGGATATCTCACATAAAGATCCATGAGACTCCCAAAACTTGCATGCAATTACGGAATGTGATACAATACGATATCCCTTGAGATAGAAGATGAGGCATTGTACTACGGGCAAGGGGAGGAAAGGAATTCGTATGAAAGACATGTTGTGGGGTTGTCGACTACGAAAAAAAATGATTTTTAGAAGCATTTTGATGATGGTCTTGTTGGGAGTAACTGCTTGTGGAAAGAATCCAAATGAAAGCAAGGCACCGACAGTAGTGCCGAGCTCGGAAGCACCGGCTACAGAAAACCTGGACCCGGTGACAACGACGGGGGAGATACTTCCCGAGGGTAAGCTTGCACTGCTTGAGGGCAAGTTAATCATTGATGATTATTCTAAGATTTCTTATTCGTGGGAGTCGGAGATTAGTGAGGAGCAACTTACGGAACAGTTGGAACTTTTGGCGGAACAGTATGTGTCCTTTGAATCTCTTGATGTTGATGCCGTAGAAGATGGGGACTGGCTTCGTGTTCATTTCACCTTCAAGGATGCTGAATCGGACGAAACTTTAGCCGAAGGGAAGGATTATTATCTGCAGGCTGGTGAGAATTGTGTTTTTGGCACAAACTGCGGAGAGGCGCTTGTGGGTGTGAATCTTTTGGAAGAACAGGAAATAACACTTACCGAGAATTACGAGGATTCTTCTGCAATCACTGAGGTTAGCGGGCATTCCGTAGTGCTTTCTATTACGATTGATGAAATCTGCGAGAAGACGACGCCGACGATTGATGATGGATTTATCGCAGAGCATTTTGAAGAGTACGATTCGGTAGAGGCTTATAAGCAGGCAATTCGGGAAGCATACGCGGAGAACGCAAAGGTGGAAGCAGAGAAGGTAGTGCGAGATTACGTCGCAGAAACCATTGTCGCCGGCGCACAGTGGAAGGGTGAGAAGCCGGATTCAGCTGCGCAGAAGCAGGTATTGTGGGAACGCTGTGTTAATGCAGCTGCCACGGAAGAAATCACCATTGCAGAATATGCAGAAAAGCATTACAGCATGACTGAGGAAGAACTGTCCGCTTATCTGCTTCAGACAGCCGAAAAGCAGTTGACCGTCTATTATGCAATGCTTGGAATCGCGGAGCGGGAACAGGTTAGCATCTCGGATGAAGAGTATGCAGCATTGCTACCGGAATATCGTGAGGAGCATGGCGCATACAATGACCTATCCGACGAAAAGTATGAGCTCCTGATTGGCAAGGAAGAGATTCGAAACGGAATGCTCAGTGACAAGATGTATGAGCTTCTCCTGGCACAGATTCTGGAACGGGGAAAGCAGTAACGAATAGAAAACAAATCAGAAAACGGGGGTTGGAGACGTAATTGTTTCCGACTCCGTTTTTTTTTGTTGCGGTGTACACTTTACAAAAATAACGGAAAATGCTTCATTTTCCAAGGAATGTATGGTGAGTCTGCTCGTTGACAAATGCAGCATTTCGGTCTAATATGTGTACGATTTTTGCTTGTTACGGAGGTAACAATTATGGGTTTATTATTTCTGGCGCTGTGGATTATTCTAAATGGGCGCGTATCATGGGAGATTGTTCTGATCGGTCTCGTGATTATGGTGCCGGTTTATTGGTTTGCATGTCGATTCTTTGAGTGGAGCATCCAGAAGGAAATCAAGTATTTCAAGGTGTTCATCTGGTCGATTCGGTATGTATTCGTATTGCTTGTTGAAATCATCAAGGCCAATCTGCAGGTTATGAAATTGATTTTAAGTAATCGCGTGGAAGTGGAGCCGAAGGTAACCGAGTTCAACGTAAAACTCAAGGAGAACAGCTCCCGCGTGCTCCTCGCAAACTCTATTACACTGACACCGGGTACGATTACCGTGAAAATGGACGATGAGCATTATCTTGTGCACGGCCTGGACTGCGAACTGTTAGAGGGAATTGAGTCATCTGTGTTCGTGGAGCTTTTGGAAAAGCGTGAGATTGCGGACGAGAAGTTCATTTCGAAGAATACAAAAGCAGAGAATGCGAAAAAAAATCGTACGAAGTCGAAGAATACGAAAGAAAAGAAGGAGAAGAAGTAAGGTATGAATCTTGCAAATGCGTATCATGTTTTATATATCGCGGCCATTATTGTGCTGACGCTTCTGTTGTTCTTCTGTCTGATTCGTGCAATCAAGGGACCGGAAGTAACGGACCGAATCGTGGCAACCAATATGATGGGTACCATGATTATTATGATTATTTGTGTGCTTGCACTGATGCTCGACGAGAGCTATCTGCTCGATGTAGCCTTAATCTATGCCATGATCAGCTTCCTTGCTGTGGTTGTTCTGACAAAGGTATACACCGGTGTGTACAAGGAAAAGAAGCAGGGAGGGAAGAAGTGATGGAGATTTTTCGCTTTATTCTTGCCGCTCTTTTAATTGCCGGTGGATTGTTTGTTGCAATCGTTGCCTGTAAAGGCATGTTCAAATTCCGCTTCGTGCTGAATCGTATGCATGCAGCGGCTCTTTGTGATACCCTTTCCATCATGCTTGTCTTGATGGGCCTTGTAGTTGCCTGTGGCTTCAACCTGGTATCCCTTAAACTGTTTTTGATTATTGTATTTCTGTGGTTTGCAAGCCCGGTATCCAGCCATCTGCTGGCACTGCTCGAGGTTACGATTAATGAGCATTTGCACGAGCAGTGCGATATGACAGAGGCGAAGCGTCTTTGTAAGGAAAAGCAGGTAGACCTTTCCGAAGTAAAGAAGGACCTCGCCGAGGAGGAGAAGGAGGCAGCTAATGGCAAGTAAAATCATTATTCTGCTTCTGGTACTGTTCTTAATTATCTGTGCCATAGGCGTTAGTTTCACAAAGAACCTTTTGGTATCGGTTGTCATCTTCATGTCCTACAGCCTTGTTATGTCGGTCATCTGGATATTCCTGGAGTCTCCGGACCTTGCGATTACCGAAGCTGCAGTAGGCGCGGGTGTAACCAGTGTATTGTTCTTTGTTACCCTTCGTAAAATCGATGCCATGAAGGATCGTCCGGAGGAGTTAGAGGAGCAAAATGCTCTTTATCAATCCAATGAGGAGTTATCCGGAGAGGAGGCTTCCCATGAGTAAACCAAGAAAAGATTATGAGGAATTGAAGAGCGTCCGCTTCCGTCGCTTTATCCAGGGTGAGAGAGAAATCTCTACCGAGGTGTCGATGGAGGAATTCCAGCGCCAGATGGACAAGGAGCACGAAGAGGACGAACGTCTTACGTACAACTATCTGAATCGTCCGAACGTGGAGATGGACCCGCAGGCAGATGCGAAGAGATTTGCCGAGATTACGGGTATGAAGCGTTTCCACAAGGTATACGTCTTTATGGCATTTGTCCTTTGTATCTGTATCATCGGACTGCTGATATATAATGTTGCCTATATGCCAAACTACGGCAGTGCCGATGCGCCGACCAATAACGAGGTGAGCGAGAAGTATCTCGAGGACGGTCAGGCAGATACCGGCGTTGTGAATATGGTAACCGGTATGATTTTGCAGTATCGTGCCTTCGATACCTTTGGCGAAACGCATGTATTGTTCATCGCTACCTGTGCCGTTATGATTTTGTTGTTCTTAAAGGGTAAAGACGAGGAAAATGCGCCTCACGACCCGGAGCTTGACCCGGAGCCGGACATGATTTTGCAGACGGTTGCAAGATTTTTGGTTCCGCTTGTCATGATTTTTGGTATCTATATTTTGCTTAACGGTCACCTTTCCCCAGGCGGCGGTTTCTCAGGCGGTGCGGTTATGGGCGCAGGTCTTATTTTATACAATGCCGCATTTGGCTTCACGAAGACCGGTCGTTTCTTTAACGAAAAGGTGTACGATATTCTGAAGGTTGGCTCGCTGGCTCTGTACGCAATGATTATTACGTACTGCCTGTTCACCGGTGCCAACGACATTGCGAGCATTGTGCCGCTTGGCAAGGTAGGGGCTATTTTAAGCTCCGGCCTGATTCTTCCAATCAACATTCTCGTTGGTGTGGAGGTTGCGTGCACCATGTACGCCTTTTACGCATTATTCAGAAAGGGGGGCTTCTAATATGCTGGCTCAACTTTGGGATAATTACCTGGAAGTAGTAGCGATGATTCTGTTCGGAATCGGTTTCGCAAATCTGCTGCTTCACAAAAACCTGATTAAGAAAATTATCGGTCTCAATATCATGGATACCGCAGTTTATCTGTTTTTGGCTTCCATGGGCTATATTGAGAGCCGAATTGCTCCGATTGCAACAAATGGCGATCTCAATGCGGAGCTGTATGTAAATCCGATTCCTTCCGGACTTGTTCTTACGGGTATCGTCGTTTCCGTCAGTGTATCCGCGCTGATGCTCGCCCTTACCGTTCGTCTGTACCAGCGTTACCACACGCTCGATATCGACGAGATTACCACCCTGGTGAGAAAGGAGCATGAGTAATGGATTTTATTAAGAACCTTGCTTTTTTCAGCATCCTTTTACCGATGGTATCCGGTCCGGTGTCTTCCGTATTACACGGAAAAACCGCACGCAGACTTTCCTTCACGGCAGTAGGACTGTCCGGGATCTTCTCCGGCATTTTGCTTTGGTACACGCTTTATACGGGTGAGCCGTTCGTGTATAAGATGGGACGATTTGCAGCTCCTTACGGAAATGAGATTCGTGTCGGATGTCTGGAGGCCCTGGTGGCTCTTGCGTTCTGCCTGATTATGTTTTTGTCCCTTCTCGGCGGACTTAAGTTTTTGAAGCGTGACATTCAGGAAGAGAAGCAGAACCTTTATTTCATTATGATTAACCTGCTGCTTGCAAGTTTGCTGGCACTGGTATATACGAATGACCTGTTTACGGGTTACGTGTTCGTGGAAATCAATACCATTTCCGCATGTGGTCTCATTATGGCGAGAGGCTGGGGACGTAATATTCTTGCGGCCACCAAGTACATGATTATGTCGCTTCTTGGTTCCGGTCTGGTACTCATTTCGTTGTCCATTCTGTACGGAATTACCGGACATCTGTTAATGAGTAACCTGCACGAGAGCATTGTGAAGATTATGGAGGAGGGTACCTACGTGGAGCCGCTTACCGTTGCGGTAGGTCTGTTCGCGGTCGGTATTGCCATTAAGTCGGCGCTGTTTCCGTTCCACGCATGGCTTCCGGATGCTTACGGCTATTCCACCTGCTCAAGCAGTGCGATTTTGTCCGGTTTGGTATCGAAGGGCTACATTTTCCTTCTGATTAAGTTTTTCTACCGCGTGGTAGGTACGGATATTATTCGTGCGACCGGCGTGGATGACGTTTTGTTTGCGTTTGGTATTGCCGGTATGATTTTCGGCTCCATCAGTGCGATTCAGCAGACGGATATCAGCCGAATGATTGCATTTTCTTCGGTTGCGCAGATCGGTTACATCTACATGGGCTTTGGTCTTGGTGTGGAAATGGGTATGATTGCCTCGGTATTCCACATTCTTGCGCATGCTTCCGGAAAATCCATGCTGTTCGTATCTGCGAACGGCTTGTCTGAGGTGAGCGACGGAAGTCGTAACTATCGAGACCTTCGTGGTTCTGCGTACCGTCATAAATGGGCCGGTGCCGGCTTCTTGATCGGTTCCCTGTCTATGGTCGGTATCCCGCTTTTGGCAGGTTTCACCTCGAAGGTTTACTTTGCCGAGGCAGCCATGAATGCGGTTCCGGTGAAGATGATTATTACCTTGATTGCACTTGCAATCAGTACCATTTTAAATGCGATGTACTTTATTCGCATGTGTATCACTGTATTTACACCGATGAACGAGCAGTACAAGGTGGAAGGCTTTAAGGGTGGTCTCACCTACAATCTTTCCATGGCCTGCTTCATCGTGATTACATTTGTGCTGGGTATGCTGAGCGATCCGATTTTCAATTGGATCTCGCAGGGCTTGTCCCAGTTTAGCTGATAGGAGGAAATTGCAATGAATTGGTTGATTTTAGTTACCATTGTAGTTCCTCTTATCGGAGGTCTGCTTTGTCTGGTACTGAAGAAAATGCTGTCCAGACAGAACCTGAACCTTCTGACCGGAACGGTGGTTTTGTTTACGGCATTTCTTACTGCGGCACTTGTGATTCCGGGCAATTCCACTTTGCAGCTGTTCGAGCTTTTGCCGGGAATTCCGGTGTATTTTGCCGTCGATGAGATGGGACGCATCTTCGCGGCTCTGACGGTTTCCATGTGGTGTTGCTCCACCCTGTTCTCCTTCGAGTACATGAAGCACCAGGAGAAAGAAGAGCGTTATAGCGCATTTTCCCTGATGTCACTGGCTGCGCTTTTGGGCGTGTGTTTCTCCGGAAACCTTGTGACAACGTATCTGTTTTATGAAATGATGACGCTCGCAACCTTCCCGCTTGTTATGCATGAGCAGACGAAGGAAGCGATTGCGGCCGGTATGAATTATCTGTATTATTCCGTTGCCGGTGCGTTCCTGGGACTGGTGGGCATTTTCTTTATCTATGTAAATGCGGCCGATTCCACACGAGTTGGCGGTAAGCTTGCCTATCAGATGGGCGGTTTCCTGAAGGCTGATTTATCCGGCTCCGAGAGCACTGTGCTTCTTGTCGTAAGCTTTCTCATGTTACTCGGTCTTGCGGCTAAGGCGGGTATGTATCCGCTTCACGGCTGGCTTCCGAAGGCGCATCCGGTAGCTCCGGCACCGGCGTCTGCACTGCTTTCGGGTAACATCACGAAAATGGGTATTCTGTTCACGATTCGCGTGATTTACTATGCGCTTGGTCAGGCGTATCTGAGAAATACCTGGGTGGAATACACCCTGCTTGCCCTTGCGACGCTGACGGTCCTTATGGGCTCGGCCATTGCGTACCGCGAGAAGGTGTTAAAGAAGCGTCTCGCGTATTCCACGGTGAGCCAGACCAGCTATGTTCTGGTAGGCGTGTATATGCTTCATCCGGTCGCCCTGGTGGGCGGTCTGATGCATGTCATCTTCCACAGTGTGATTAAGAATCTTTTGTTCCTTTGTGCCGGTGCGGTGATTTACAACACCGGTGAAACGAGAGTGGACCGAATCGGTGGTATTGGGAGAAAGATGCCGATTACCATGGGCTGCTTTACGATTGCCGGTCTGTCCCTCGTTGGTATTCCGCCGACATCTGCATTTATCAGCAAATGGTATCTTGCAACCGGCGCAATGGACCGCTCGATTTCGGTATTCATGTATCTGGTACCGGCGATGCTTTTGGTCAGCGCACTTCTTACTGCGGGATATCTGTTCACGGTGAGTGCGCAGGCATTTTTCGTTCCAAGAAAGGAAGAAGAGGAGAACGGCTTGTCGGATGAGCAGGAGAATATCCCGGGCTATCTTCCGAAGTCCGAGCGTGTGTATTCCGAGGTCTCCTGGAAAATGCTCGTGCCGCTTTTGGTGCTTTCCGGACTTTCGTTGTTCCTCGGCTTATTCCCGAATGTGATTACCGATTTTTGTAACGGTTGGATCAATCTTTTGTTTTAGTAGGAGTTTACTATGAGTGCTTATTGGTTATTAGTTCCCATCTTCCTCCCGATTGTCTGGGGCGTGCTCTTGGGAATTCATCCGATTGAGAATCGCAGAAGAAGAGAAGTGTATGTCTTTTTCGGCACCCTTCTTACCTCGATTTCTGTGTGGCTCCTGCTTCTCTTCGGTGAGCGTGAGTCCTTCACGTTACTGAATCTTGCGGGCAATCTG
>DCGJ01000008.1:34979-36989 GCA_002315495.1 Lachnoclostridium sp. UBA1781
GTGAAATTCGGTATTGACGGCTGTGCAATGGTCTTTGCCGGACTGGTTTCCGTGCTTTGGCCGCTGGCATCGCTTTATGGTTTTGAATATATGGAGCACGAAGGTCGTGAAAATGCATTTTTCTGCCTCTACACGGCCACCTACGGTATTACGGTTGGTATCTGTTTCTCCGGAAATCTGATGACGATGTATCTGTTTTACGAGATGCTGACCTTGATTACCATTCCGCTCGTTATGTTCAGCCTTGACCACAAGTCGGTTGTGGCAGCCAGAAAATACATGAAGTATTCCATTGGTGGAGCCGCATTTGCCTTCATTGGTTTCATCAGTATCTTTACCTTTGGCGATACACTTGATTTCGTGCAGGGCGGTGTGTTAAATGCCTCCGCAATGAGCGAGCATCGCGTATTTTTACAGCTGGTATACGTGATGGCTGTGTTCGGTTTTGGCGTAAAGGCGGCTATTTTCCCGCTTCACGGCTGGCTTCCGAGTGCGTCCGTTGCACCGACTACCGTTACCGCACTTTTGCATGCGGTTGCAGTCGTTAAGGCCGGCGCATTTGCCATTATTCGTATTACTTATTACAGCTTCGGCTGTGATTTCCTGCGTGGCTCGTGGGCGCAGTATGTGGTGATTGCCTTCGCGGCCATTACCATCGTTTTTGGCTCTTCGAAGGCGGTGAAGGAGCAACATTGCAAGCGTCGTCTGGCATATTCCACGGTGAGTAACCTGTCCTACATTATCTTTGCTGCGGCATTGATGACACCGGCTGGGCTTACGGCCGCATTTACCCATATGATTTTCCATGGTCTGATGAAGATTACGCTGTTCTACTGTATCGGCGCAGTTATGGTAAAGACCGGACGGAAGTATCTGTGGGAGATGGACGGTATCGGACGGAAGATGCCGTTAATCTTCGTGGTCTATACGATTGCAGGTCTTGCGTTAGTCGGTATTCCGCCGCTTTGCGGATTTGTCAGCAAATGGTACATTGCGACTGCAGCGGTTTCCGAGGGCTCCGCGTGGGCGAAGGTTGGTCTTGCGGCGGTGATGATTTCCGCACTTCTTACGGCGGCGTACATTTTCGAGCTTGTTGTTCGTGCGTGGATGCCGGCAAAGGAAGCCGAGCCACAGGACTTTTCGCATTGTCATCCGGTGGGACTGCGTATGAGCGTTCCGCTTGTGATTCTGACGATTATGATTGTTGCTTTCGGTCTGTATTCCGGACCGCTCACCTCGTTTTTTACGGACATTGCGTCCGGGCTTTTATAGGAGGTGGATGGTATGACTGGAAATAGTAGTTTATTGTGGATGATTCTACTTCCGCTTCTCGGAAGCGTACTTTGCTTCGCAATCGGAAAAGTGGGAGAGAAGAAGAGCTCCAAATCCATTCTTCTCGCAGAGCATATACTGTTCTCCGCAGTTCAGGTGGCAACACTTGCGCTTGTTTGCGTGTGCGGTGTGATTTCCTTGAAAAATGGAGCATTTTCCCTGGAGATTCCGAAGATTTGCGGTAAGGGCATGAACTTCACGTTTGACGGTTTCCGTGTTCTGTATGTCGGAATGGCATCTCTTGCGTGGACGGTGTCGTCGTTATTCTCCCGCTGGTATATGTCCGGTGAGCATCATGTGATTCGATATGATTTCTTTACGCTGCTTACGATGGGCGCAACGATTGGTGTATTCCTTTCGGCGGATCTGTACACCACCTTCCTGTTCTTTGAGGTGATGTCGCTGGCCTCCTATGTATGGGTTGCCCAGGAGGAAACGTTCCATGCGCTTCGTGCATCGGAGACATATCTGTGTGTTGCCGTAATGGGTGGTTTGACCATGCTCATGGGTCTGTTTTTGCTTGACCATGAGATTGGTACGTTAGTCATCAGTGAGCTTCCTGCTGCATGTGACGCGGTGACGAATCGTGGTATTTTGTACGTTGCCGGCTTCTGTATGCTGTTCGGCTTCGGTGCAAAGGCCGGTTGCTTCCCGCTTCATATCTGGCTTCCGAAGGCA